>NZ_JAHUTF010000001.1:0-503414 GCF_019209785.1 Acinetobacter sp. CWB-G5
CGATCGCAATGAAACCAATGTCAAAGGTGTATTTGCCGCAGGTGACTGTACGACTGTGCCATACAAGCAAATCATCATTGCCACAGGTGAAGGCGCGAAAGCATCTCTGTCTGCTTTTGATTATATTATTCGTTCTGGCGTGTAATCCTCTCAGACGCTTCTCTGCTAAAGGCTTATAGGCAACTCAGCTTATAAGCCTTTTTATCACGCTGTTTTTTATAAAAAATTACATTTTTTTAACAATAATGCAGTCTGCTTTACATTCAAAGTAGATTATATTTTGCCCAACCCCTACTTTTGGGTATAAAACGAAAAGGATATGAAAATGAATAAATTACTTATTGCTTTAGGTCTTGCTGCTGCTGTTGTTTTAGTGGGTTGTTCAAAAGAAAAAGCACCTGAAACAGGTGCAACGACAGGTGAACACCTTGAAAATGCTGCTGAACAAGCAGGTCATGATATTAACAAAGCTGCAAGTGAAGCCGTATCTGACACTCAAAAAGCTGCAGATGAAGCATCGGCTAAAATTGGTGCTGCCGCTGACGAAGCTGCTGCGAAAACTGAAGCTGCTGCTGAAGATGTTAAAAATGCCTCTAAAGAAGCAACAGCTCATGTTGCTGGTGCCGTAGAACAAGGTGCTGCTGATGTGAAAGAAAAAGCGCAATAATATTTCTAAACTCAAAAAAGCCTCCCACTCGGAGGCTTTTTTATGGGCTGTGCTATAGTAGATGAAACGTGCATTATTAAATAAATCATAACTTTAAAATTTGAGGATGATCTATCGTCATGTCCTATTCTCACCATGTTGAACCTCATTTAATTCATCGTACTGGTTGGCTACGTGCAGCGGTATTGGGTGCCAATGACGGCATCATTTCAGTGACCAGTTTGATTATGGGGATGGCGGCCAGTGGCGCAACCAGCCATACCTTACTCATCACGTGTATTGCAGGGCTCATTTCAGGTGCGAGCTCTATGGCTGCGGGCGAGTATATTTCGGTGAAGTCTCAATCAGATATTGAAGAAGCTGACTTAAAACATGAAGCTAGGGAATTAGATAAAAACCCGCACTTAGAACTTAAAGAACTGACTCAAATTTATATACAACGTGGACTAGAACCCGAACTAGCACATGAAGTCGCAGTACAACTCAGCGCACATGATGCACTGTCTGCACATGCTCGTGATGAAATAGGCATCCATGAAAATACCAGTGCCAAGCCACTTGAAGCTGCGGGTTCTTCTGCCCTCGCCTTTTCACTAGGTGCGCTGTTTCCCATGCTGGCCATTCTCTTAAGCCCTCAAGGCTATCTAACACAGTCAGTTGCTCTTACAGGGGTACTATCGTTATTCGGTTTAGGGGCTTTATCGAGCTACTTTTCTGGAACTTCTATGTGGACAGGTGCATTTCGTGTGACGCTATGGGGGATTTTCGCGATGCTGTTTGCCAGTTGGATTGGCTCCCTATTTAATGTGCATGTTTAACGTCAACAACACGAAAAGCGATAGCAGACTACCTATTTAAAATGTAAAAAGTCCATGGATTGAATGGGCTTTTTACTATTTACAGCATCATTCATCATCGACTCTAAACTTACACATTATTCTCTGAGCCACTACTCAGATGCACTATTACTGATGGTTGAGGTTCCATTCTACAGGTGCAACAACTTATTTTTTAATTAGCATGAATTAATTAACGTCTGTTCTCCTTCCAATAACAGCCTAAAACATTATAGAAAATGATGAGTCAACGCCTTACTTACATCTCGCTAGATTGTTTTTTCATTCATATAACGCCAGTAGCGTTTAGGAACATATTGCACATGTAGTTTGATATTTGTTCTTGCCTCGATGTTGATACTTTTAAAATAATCTTTCCATAACTGGTCATACAGCAGCTCATCATCATCTAATTCAACACTAAAGGACTGACTGTGTCCGACTTTGTGTGCATGATCAATTTGATCCACATCCATTTCTACCTGATGCACAGCTGTCAAATCATAATAAATTCCAAAATTTCTTCTTTCATCATAAATCAACCATCTTTGATCTTGATATCGGTTTCTAAAATGCCGTTCTATCAGTGGTAAAACATTAAAATCTGGCTGTACCAAACTTAGAAATAATCCATCCTGACATTTTTTAAAGCGGACAAAGGCTTCCATACGATGCTTTTCCCTACCCACTTGTTTGGCCCACTGCGAAACAGCCAATACATCCGCATGCGCATAGTTACGATCTACCGCATGTATATTTTTAAATACATAGATACAGAAATTAAAAAGATGTTGATGTGCCTGTTCCTGCTCAGACAGAAAGCAATAATAAAAAGATCGTAGACTCTCAACCGTAATTTTTTGCTTTAACCCTCGCCAAACTCGCTCTGCGTGTTCGTCATTTGAAGCAACCTCAATACACTCATCAAATAAGCTGGCTTGGGAATTGTTAGATGCAAGCTTGACGTCAAAATCTTTAAACTGAAAGCTTCTATATACACAACTCAGTAGTCCAGTCATGCTTTGATCAAAGCGATATATCGACATACTAAAAACCGAAGCCCAGTTGAGGCGAAAGCTGTTTTTGATATTTAGATTGCCCTGATTGCAAAATGTGCTGCCGAATCTGGTTCGCTTGTTGTTCTTTTTTAAACTTTGGCGTATCTGAACAGCGAATAAAATGCTGTGCCCGATTGTAAGCAATGCCCATACGCTTTAGTTGATCGATATGAATCTGCCCAAAACGACGAGCTTGCACAATTTTTTTAGCCGATTGAACACCTATACCCGGAACACGTAAAATCATACGATAGTCTGCATGTTGAATATCAACAGGAAAATGCTCAGGGTTACGTAGTGCCCAGCTGAGCTTCGGGTCGATGTCCAAATCTAAATTCGGATGCTGATCATTCACAATTTCCTGCGCATCAAAACCATAGAAACGCATGAGCCAATCCGACTGATACAGCCGATTTTCTCTTAATAATGGCGGTGCAGAACCCACGACAGGAAGCATTTTTTCCTGTTCATTGATTGGGATATAGCCTGAAAAATACACCCGTTTGAGCTGATACACTTTGTAATGATGATCTGCCATTAAAATAATATCTTTGTCTGTTTCTTGATGTGCGCCCACCACCATCTGAGTGGTTTGTCCAGCGGGTACAAACTTCGGCACATGTTGAATCACACGCCGCTCATCCATCAACTGAATTAAGCGATCGCGTACAATGCCCAAGTCCTTTTGTACTTCTGCATGTGATTTTTCAGGTGCAAACTGTTTTAAACCAACTTCTGTCGGCATTTCTAAGTTAATACTCATGCGGTCTACATATAAGCCCGCCTCGGTAATAATCTCTTGGGAAGCACCAGGTATCGTTTTTAGGTGAATATAACCATTAAAGTTCTCTTCAAGGCGTAACTTTTTCACCACTTGTAGCATTCGCTCCATCGTGAAATCAGCTGATTTAAAAATACCTGAACTGAGAAATAAACCTTCAATATAATTGCGGCGGTAAAAGTTGATGGTTAAATCCACCACTTCTTGTACAGTAAAAGCGGCTCGCTTGACATCGTTAGAGCGTCTAGAAACACAGTACGAACAATCAAAAATACAGACATTTGAAAATAGAATTTTAAGTAATGAAACACAACGACCATCTTCTGTATAACTATGACAGATACCGTTTCCTGTATTTCCCAAACCTTGATTGTTGTTTTTACGATTGCTACCACTGGACGAACAGGACACGTCATATTTAGCTGCATCAGCTAGAATCAGTAGCTTTTCACGGATACGATCGGTCATGACGGTCCTCGGTAAAATCTAAAATAAAAGTATAAAAAATTTCAGACTAAAAGCATTGCCAATACACATACCCAACGACATGGCTTGTCGCTAAAAACCGAAAAATAAACGTGATTGCTTTAGATATTTTTCGAGAAAATACTGAATATTATTTGCCAATTTTGCAGTGCTTGGGCAAAGTGTCTATATGTAAAAGGAGCAAGTACATGTCTTTATTATTAGAACGTCTTGAAATTAAACATCCTATCTTCCTTGCACCGATGGCTGGTGTTTCTACACCAGAGCTTGCGGCGGAGGTTTCAAATCAAGGCGGGCTAGGCTCACTTGGATTAGGTGCAAACACCGCAGAAACCGCACGTAGCCAAATTTTAAAAACCCAAGCACTGACCGAACAACCTTTTCAAGTTAATTTTTTCTGTCATCAAAGTGTCGAACTTGATCCAGCTATCGCACAAACATGGATTGATTTTGCAAGGCCTAATTTTGAACAATACGATGCAGAACCACCCACGCAACTGCACTGTATTTATCCTAGCTTTTTGGACAATGATGACTTTTTAAATGTCGTACTTGAAACTCGCCCTAAAGCCGTCAGTTTCCACTTTGGTATTCCGCATCCGCATCAAATACAGGCGCTAAAAGACGCTGGCATTTTAACCATGGTTTCTGCAACTAACCTAGCGGAAGCACGGGCTATTGAAGCAGCAGGAATTGATTTTATTATTGCTCAAGGTATAGAAGCAGGTGGACACCGCGGGATTTTTAATGAACATTTTGATAGTGCAATACGTACGGTCGACCTTGTACAACTTCTGACTCAGCACTGTCGGTGCCCGATTATTGCTGCAGGTGGCATTATGAATGGTACACAGGCTCAACAGATGTTAAGTCTAGGTGCGAGTGCGGTACAGTTGGGAACAGCTTTCGTACAATGTAAAACATCAAATGCCAATGATGCCTACCGTCATGCACTTTTCCATGAGCACATCACACAAATAAGTGCCAGTATTTCAGGTCGCCCTGCTCGCGGTTTACTCGGTCACTGGCATACCCAGATTGATCTACCGAATCGCCCTGCTGTTGCTGCTTATCCGTACTGTTATGATCTAGGGAAACAATTACATGCCGCAGCAACCAAACAAGGCGATCAAGGTTTTGGCGCATTTTGGGCAGGCACGAACGTTTCGCAAATTCGTGCCATGGAAGCACCGGACTTAATTAACCAACTGTTGGTTGAAATGCAACAAGTTAGTTATTAAATCAAGTTATTCACTTAAAGCTCCATACGTGGAGCTTTGTTTATTTGGTTTCCAGCAAATTGACCTGTTCAACTTGTACGTCATTCATGGTTTCACCATGAATGAGTAATTGGTCAAAGTAGGCTGCGACCACTTTAAATTGTTCAGTTGTACTTTCCACTTTGTACATGTTCTGGCGAAACTCATTACTTGAACGTAAACCTTTGGTGTACCAAGCAATATGTTTACGTGCAATTCGGCAGCCAGAATATTCCCCATAAAATGCATACAGTTCGGCAAGATGTCCAAGTAGAACTTCTTTTACTTCTTGAATACTTGGTGCTGCCAAATGTTCACCTGTCTCCAAATAATGTGCGATTTCACGAAAAATCCATGGACGCCCTTGCGCAGCGCGACCAATCATAATTGCATCTGCACCGGTATAATCGAGTACATATTTGGCTTTTTCTGGACTATCAATATCTCCATTCGCAACCACTGGTATACGAATCAGCTGTTTAACCTCCTTAATTAAATCATAACGAGCCGTGTTCAAATACATGTCTTCACGGGTGCGTCCATGTAACGCCAACGCAGCAATACCGGCCTCTTCAGCACGTTTCGCTACACGTAAGATATTTTCATGACCATTTAAGAAACCCAAACGAGTTTTAAGTGTGACAGGTACATCAACTGCAGCAACAACTTCATCCAATATTCGAGCCACCAAGTCTTCATCTTTTAAAAGTGCGGAACCTGCCAGCTTATTACAGACTTTCTTGGCAGGACATCCCATATTGATGTCCACAATTTGAGCACCATTTGAGACCTGATATCGTGCAGCTTCCGCCAACTCTTTGGGATCTGATCCTGCAATTTGCGCTGAAATAGGCGCCAATTCACCATCAAAATTAGCACGATATAAGCTTTTTTTACTCATCCGTAACGTTTGATCTGATGTCATCATTTCACTGACAGCATGCCCTGCACCAAAGTATTTGCACAGAGACCTAAATGGACGGTCAGTTACGCCTGCCATCGGAGCCACAATCAAATTATTTGACAGTTGATACGGACCAATATACATATGAATTCATCACTTTTTCGACCGGCACAGTATACTGCATCTACACTTTCGGCTCATCTTTTATCATCTGCTCTATGACTATGAAGTACTCAAAATATAAAAAAGCCAGACAAACCTAAAAGGCAACCATCAGATAGCCTCTAAATCACATCATTTTTTAAAAAGCATACTTTTTAAGACGTTATCTTTGAAAATGAAGTGGTGAATCAATGCCGCACAGGCATGTAAACCCACGAGTGTAATAAAGAGATTCCCTAAAAATTGATGCGCATCTGCAATATAGTCACTCCCCCAAACAGTGCTTAAAAGCGGTAAATTTAACGATAAAACTTGGAAACTACCAGTAAAACTCGATAATGTCATCCAGCCCGCTATTGGAACGATACATAGGCTTAAGTAAAGGAAAAATCTGACCATTTTAAATAACATTATCTGGTAAGAATTAATTATTTCTGTTTTAGGAATACTTTTTCTATACAGAAAAACAAAACTTAATCTCAAGAAAAATAGGATAAATATTAAAAGTCCACCTGCAACATGAATCTGGCCTTGCCAGTCCGTTATTGTGGGATCACCTGCAGTCAGATACACCATTGCAACTAAAACAAAGGTAATCCAATGCATGATTATTATAGGTTTTGGATAATTATTCTTCATCGCTTTTCCTAAGTTTTAAATATTTTTATAAAACGGAGCTGTTAAAAAAAGCTTAAACGAAAAATGTAAAGAAAAATAGAATGCTCAGCTTTTTCATTCAGGCTAGGCTTTACTTAACCCTTAAGAATCAATAGATCTCTTTCACAACTCAAAAAGCAATCTATTTAAAAACAATATAATCAAATATTTAGTTAGGCAACTTTATAGTTAAATTTAAATAATTGATTTAAAGCGGTATAGAATGTTCTACCATCTAAATTTAAGTCCACTTCGATTCCAGACTGAAGCAGCACACGCTTACCCACCTCAATAGATTTCAAGCCATCACGGGTATTTTGCATTTTATTTAGAGGAATTAACGAGACTATAATTTCAGTACCATTTGAAGATTTAGCAATTAAGGTATTAAGTTTTTTCAATTTTCACCAGTTTTTTTCATATATTCCAACAAGGAATAAATATTTAATCAATAATTTTTAGTCATTAAAAAAGCACTGTTCAGTGCTTTTTTATATTTAATGCTTCTTATAAAGCAACAATATTTACAGCATTTGGGCCTTTTTGACCTTGCTCTATGCTGAATGACACTTGTTGCCCTTCATGCAATGTTTTGAAGCCTGAACTAGCGATTTCGCGAAAGTGAGCAAAAACATCTGGACCAGATTCTTGTTGAATGAAACCAAAGCCTTTAGTTTCATTAAACCATTTAACTGTACCGGTAACTGTAGTAGACATAATATATCCTGCTGAATTTTAATAATTTTAGTCAAAAATAAATGACTAGATGTAACTTTGAAAATAATAAAAGTGGAGCTTAAGATCTGAAACAACGGAGGATTATGACTAAAACTGCGATACTTAAAGAAGATTTACTAAACATTACTTTTTTCTAGTTACGCCAAGTATACATGAAAAAAATAAATATTCAAGTTATTTATAGCTGTCATAAATTTTAATTATATTAGGTGTTTCCTGCAATCAATTGAAACGTCCTTAAAAATAGTAGTTGTAGCATCTAAAAAAAAGCCCTAGTCGTGTGCTGAGCCTTAGAATAGCTTGAGCCAAAACATTGAGGCTAGAGATGAAATTTCAAACGTTTCGCATAAGGTGTAGTATGGGTTCATTCTGGATAAATGAAATAGCCTTTAAATAAAGTTTTTTTAGGATCAATAATGAATAATAAAGTTAGATTAATCTTTTGCATTGCCCTACTCTCAAATTTGGGAGCATGTGTTGGCAATATGAACCCTACAGGCGGCAATGGTAGGACTGATTATCCTTATTACATCACGACACAACCAATGATCGTGAAAAAGATCAATGTACCTATAGGCACAAAACTAGAATATGAAGAACAACTTTTTAAATCAGGCCAACAAGATTCATTATTGAACGAAAAAAAACTCATCAGGATTTCCTTCCCAGCAGATCAATCAATGAATTGGGCTGGTGTACCCATTGGTTTTATTCACAAATATTTTAACTCAGAAATGAAAGGCTTCAGCGTTTATGCACGTGTCAACCAACTCCCGAGCAATAAGCAGACACGATTTTCTCAACTTTGGCAAAACTGTAGTGATGACTTAGGCATTCGTGTTAAAAATACGGATGATTGGACATTCAATCTCAATAATATCGCCGATATCGATAGTTGTAGTGTGAATTATCAACGATACTTTAAAGATAACGTCCAACAACAACATTATCTTGATCAGCTTTACCAAGAAATGCAAAAAGCAGGAACAGTGAAATAGCTCTTGGGTGTTCAAATAATCACAACTATACGAAATCTTCCGTGCCTAAGATTTTTAATACTCGCAAAGCACTGTTTTGATTTAACTTAAATAAAAATAAAGCGCTACACAGCGCTCTATCTAGACTTATGCTGAGGATAATATATTAAATCAAAGTTGTGTGTTTCATTCTTTACAACATAATACTTAATGAATTGAGAAAATTATTCCAAAAGCTTTTTATTATGTGTACATGAGTGAAACTGATTTCAAAAAGAGGAAAGCCACCCTAGTGCGCTGAACCCTAGAATGGCCTTGCTCAGAATATTGATCCTATATGTATAATTTCAAGTGTTTAACTTAAAAATCAACCCACTTATTTAAGTTGAGCTTAAAACTAGTTAAAAGCCTTCCAAAACGATTTTTCCTTTCGCTCGACCAGATTCAATCAGCTCATGAGCAAGTTTTAAATTTTGCGCATTAATTTTACCTAAAGTCTGATTCAGCGTGGTTTTAATTCTGTGGTTATCTACCAGTTCTGCAACCTGATGTAATAGCTGAGATTGTTGTTCAATATCTGTTGTATTAAACATTGAACGTGTAAACATGAACTCCCAATGCACAGAAACCGACTTAGACTTAAACTCGCCGATATCTAGTGATTTTGGATCATCAATTAAGCCTAACTTACCTTGTGGAGCAATAAGCTTAGAAATTTGAGGAAGATACGTTTCTGTTTGATTGGTTGAAAAAATATATCGAGGTGCATCTAAACCCAATGCTTTGATTTGCGTATTTAAATCTTCGGTATGATCGATGACGTAGTCAGCCCCTAAAGACTTAACCCATGCTTTAGTCTCTTCCCTAGATGCTGTAGCAATAACTTTTAAATTTGTCCTCGCTTTGAGTAATTGAATCGCAATAGATCCTACACCTCCAGCCCCTCCAATCACTAAAATATTATCAGATTGATCTAAATCAACATTGAAACGATCAAATAACATTTCCCACGCTGTAATAGCGGTTAATGGCAGCGCAGCAGCTTCAGCATCACTCAGACTTTGTGGTTTTAAACTAACAATATGCTCATCGACTGCTTGATACTCAGCATTACTCCCATCCCGAGTTAAATCACCCGCATACCAGACCTGATCTCCGACTTTAAAGTGTTGCACGCCAGAACCGACTTCAACAATCTCACCCACTGCATCCCATCCTAAGATACGTGTATTGCCTGCTGCGACAGGGTTTCGTCTAACCTTAGTATCGACAGGGTTAACCGAGATCGCTTTGATTCTAACCAACAAATCCCGATCTTTTAAGCTCGGCATCGCTTTTTCAATATCTACCAGTGGATTTTGAAATCCATGATCCATACCGTCAATATAAGAAATAGCCTTCATTCACTTGTCCTCTTGTTTTGTTATTTGAGTTTACTTAATATTCTTTTTTAAGTTATACAGACAAATTCGTCTTATAGTTACCAAAAGGATACTATTGAAATGGGTAAGCTAAAACATTCGCGTTTTGATTGCACACCAGGATGTTCTGTTGAAGCGGCTATAGGCTTACTTGATGGTAAATGGAAGAGTATTATCTTATGGCATTTATTAGAAGACGACGTTTTAAGGTTTAATGAACTGAGAAAGAAAATTCCAAATGTCACTCAAAAAATGCTCACTAGACAATTACGTGAACTTGAAGAGGATCAACTGATTCTACGAAAGGTTTATGCCGTTGTTCCACCTAAAGTAGAATATCGATTATCTACACTCGGCACTTCTTTAGCACCTATTTTGGTTGCATTAAAACAATGGGGGGATAAGAATATTGGTTTATTTGGGAAACCCATTATGCCGTTAGAATCAGAATAAAATTTAAACCTGTTTTACGTCACTTACAGTCCAGTGTTTTCTAGAAATACTGTAGTTTCATAGCTTACACACCATTCCAGTAACTTGTATAAAAGCACGTTCTTAAAAACCGCTATGTATAAAATTAACCAGCCATAAAAAAAGCCTAATCTGTGAAGATTAGGCTATAAACTTTGAATCTTTTTTCGTTGGTAGCGGGAGCTGGATTTGAACCAACGACCTTCGGGTTATGAGCCCGACGAGCTACCAGACTGCTCCATCCCGCATCAACGAGTTAGCTTTATACGCCCTAAGCACCCACAAAGCAAACTTTATTTGTAATATAAGCAGTTATTACATGAGCAACATACAAATTCTAGTGCTTAACCAATGCTTGCTTCAGTGATAAAAGCGGGATGTGAGGCTCTATAGACGCTTAATCTTGTTTTTTCACTGTCTAAAAATGACTTAGGCTCTTCAGACCATATTGATTTTCTTGAATCAAGACCCGAATGACTTAAAGCCCAATCTGAAACTGTACTATAAACAAAAGTATTATCAGCGAAAACTAATTTTGTCTTCCTTCCCATACTACTTATAAGAACTTTATGTGTAGGTAATGATCCAAATGTACTAATTTGGGTGTAAATGTATTTATAGGTTTCAGACATAGAAAAAAGTACTTAAAGGACAGCACTACTATACCATTTTAACTCTTAAAAAAGCCCACCATTTGGCGAGCTTTTTCTTACTGATCTTTATCCATGGAATGTGGCGTTGTAGTTTTATCCTGCTCTTTCGTATCTGTATCTCTTTTTTGGCATGCCGTTAATCCCAGCATTAAAACTAAACTTACTATTGCAAATATTTTCATCATTTTTGCCTAGCACGATTTAAAAATATAACTTATCAAAATCTAAAGATTTCAATGTTTAATTTATGAAACAACCCCATTCTCTTTCTTTACAGATGAGACACTTGGCGATTTAGAGCTTTATGTGCCCAATGAATGAATTTGTCCTTTTCATGGAAATGTGGAATATTTAATAAATGAATATGAGTAACCTCACCGAAATTACCTGAAATTTTATTCGGTGCCAAAATAACAAAATCTCTCTTATCCCCTACATGTAACTCCCTAAAAAATTCCATAACCTTAAAATGAAGATTCAGAGCAGTGAATCCTTCTCTTTCAATTAGAAAGTCATAGATTTGGCTGAGTACATGTAATTCAAATTTTTTATTCATGGTCTATTCTTCTCATATTTATTTTAACAATTGGTATAATTTAACCTAATTTTTTTCTTTGTTAAAGTAGATAAAAAACCCAGCCTCTGGAGAATCAATAGAGCTGGGTTAATGAAACTTCATTGTTAAATTTTATTTTATTCTTGAAATTGATTCTAACGCACAAACCCAATAAATGCAAATAATTCTCAATTACAATTATCATAATTTCAAATATGCCTACCTAAAGATACATACAATTATCTACATCACCTATCAAACAGTGGGCTTACGATATAGATTAAGCAAAGAGAGTACGGGTATTGGGAGGTAGTTACCATTCACAGATACCTCTCCCCCATCTTTTCTGTGCTGTTCCCAGTATTCAATTAATAGTAAAGCAGCTTGTTTAATGGCAGATGGATATTCCGATCCAAAATTATCTGTAATATAATTTTTAATTATAGCGTCAGCTGCAACAATAAAGCTTTTTAATGAAACATCATTGCTATCATCGGCATAGTGTAAGTGGCGCTTCACTTCATGTAATTCAACAATACTCATAGATCACTCCATTTTTCCGAGTCAGCTTTTACACTTTCATCACTAAACTCGTTCCTAGAGTCTTTTAGGGTGTCATAGCAAATATCACAATTTCACCTCATTCCTATTCTCATATTGATTACTTGGCATTGAAATCCCTTTATCTAGGGATTTTTCTACTATTCTTAATCAGTCCTTCAAAAGATTTCTTATAGATCAATTAATATTTGTTCATATATTTTTTAAATAAGCCATTCAGGCTAAAAAACTAAATCTTTTCGATCTGCTTTTAAATAAACTTCAGGTGCACTATATAAATCAGAGATAATTGCAACTTCTTGAGCACCTAACAAATCTTCATAAATTTTTCTTGCGAAGTTATTCACGCCTGTCGTCACCAGTACGTTTTTTATCTTCTGATTTCTTTGCAATAATTCATTCTCAACGTCCTTAAGCGAGTCTATAATTAGTTTTTTGCTTAATCCCAAACCTTGAAAATCTGGATGGATCGCTATTTGATCTAGTTCCAGTATCACTTTCTCTCGAAAGCCAGACTTTTGAGCCCAAAAAATATAGCCAACCGTTTTATCAGACACGATTACGTGACAAAAAAACCGAGGATAAGCCGCAAGTGTTGATGCTATCCATTGCTTGGAATCTGCTTGACGTATAAATGATTTGTGATGAATTTCTGCGATGTCTGTTAAATCATTTTGATGTGCTTTTCTAACTAATTTTTCCATGAACTCATATCGTTACCTGTTTAACTGAAGATTCTATCAATCCCTAAAGGCAGCGGAATTACGGGATCTTAACAACGAATAGTAAACAAGCTGCCATTAAAAAACCCGCTAACTGAAGCGGGTTTTTTAATTCACAATATTCTTAGATTACTGTGATAGAGCTTGCTTGAGGGCCTTTTTTGCCAGCTACAATCGTAAACTGAACACGTTGACCTTCATTCAACACTTTGAAACCGTTTGATTGGATTTCGCTAAAGTGTGCAAAAACGTCTTCTCCAGTATCGCTAGAAATAAAACCAAAGCCTTTAGTTTCATTAAACCACTTAACGGTACCAGTTGTAATGTTTGACATAAATATTCTCTTAAATTTTGAAAAATATAAGAATTAATCTTTTAAATCATATACATCGGATAAACCGCAGAGTTGAATCAATTGCGAAATAACTTTAGTAAATACAATAAAATAAATAATTCAGATACACTATCACTATAAGCTTTTTAGCGTGCAATAGATAGACCTTAGCATATTATTTTATTGCTCCCACCTAACCCCACATGAAATGCTTTTTCATCCATATTGATAAGAAAATCTTCACTAAACGCGGATAAAGCTTATTTGCCCGCTTCTAGCTAATTTTTCTTTCCTAAAATCAACTCAACTTGATGGGTGACATCCCATATTTTCATTTCAGCATGTCGCCAAAAAATAAAGACTTGATCGCCCTTAACGTACTTTTGCTTGATATAGCTCGATGATTTATTTTGATCTATCTCTTTTGCATTAAATCGCATCTTATTTAAAATCACTACTTGACCATCCAAGTCACCACCAATACAGATATTCATATTGTTCTGCCTGCTAAGTAACAATTAAACTATAGCACAAATAAAAAAGCCTACTCTTTAATAAGCTTTTGAGGCTTATTGCCGAGCCTTTGGCTGTACTCCATAACTATTGTTCATAGTTCATCGAAAATTAGAAACATCGTTTTGATATCTTTTTTGCATGACGGTCATGCCCAAAGATGACTTGTAATGACAAAGTAAGACCTATCCTATCTCTTAAGCGTGAGTTGTATTAGGAATTAGATGCCTTTTAAAGTTGTCATCCTATTCATTGAACTATTTTCTGTTTAATTTATTAAAAAAAGAATCTCAAAAAATGGAAGAATCATAAGTTAAGCTCCCCCTCAATCTATTGCACGAATCTTGCACCACAATAAAACCAATAGCAGATTGAATACTAATCATTTTTCTTAACAACCCAACCCACTTACCATCAGAACAACAATCAAATGATTTGACAGTTGATACCGACCAATATACATATAAATTCATCACTTTTTCGACCGACATAGTATACTGCACCTGCTGTTTCGGCTCACCTTTTATCATGTGTTCTCTGTTTATGAATAAAAAGCTGTTTCTTTCTTCTGGTTTAAAAACACTAAGTGTCTTGGCCATATCTATAGGCTTAACCGCCTGCGGTGATCGTTCATGGTGGACAGATGATGAGCCTAAGCTCAATGCTGAACAAATCGCACGCATCATTCCCGGACGCGTAAATGACCGCCGTTCATGGGCTGAAGATATTTACGATATTTCAGAGCAGTTTGGTATTCCGCAAAATAAAGAGAATATGTGTTCGATCATTGCCGTGGTTGATCAAGAGTCTAATTTTGTTGCAGATCCACAAGTTTATGGTTTGGGTGAAAAAGCAGTTAAAGAAGTCCAAGATCGCTTAGATGAAAAATTTAAAGATAAGCTCGGCGATGCCATTGGTGGCACCATCGCAGGTTATTTCCAACAGGTCTTAAAAGAGCAGCCAAGCCCTGAAGATAACTATTTAAGCCAAATGCGCCGTGTTAAAACAGAACGTGAACTGGATGAACTATACCGTGAAATTTTTGACTATATGTCAAAGCACTATCACGTCAGTGCACTCACAGGTGCAGCTAAACTTGTCGGTCAAGACGTGGGCGAAAAAATGAACCCGATTACTACGTTGGGTTCAATGCAAGTGCATATCGGTTATGCCAAAGATAATAAACGTGAAGGTGGCAGCATGGCTGACCTACGTACCGACCTTTATAGCCAATATGGTGGTCTATACTATGGCATTCACCGCCTGATGATGTACCCTGCTGACTATGACAAACCCCTTTACCGTTTTGCCGACTATAACTCAGGTATGTACTCAAGTCGAAATGCAGCCTTCCAAAGTATGTTAAATGACTTAACTGAAGCTGAACTTGATTTAGACGGTGACTTGTTACTTTATGGCAAAGATGGCTCACCTAAATCTGCAAAGAGTCAATCAGAACGTGAACTCATCAGTGTTTTCGCTCAGCACAATATTTTGGTTACTCCGCGTCAAATTCGCTCTGACCTGAAAAAAGAGAAAGAGAAGAAATTTGAAGATACAGCCACCTATCGCGCTGTGGCTAAGCTTTATCAAGAAGTCACTAAAAAAGAACCTTTCTATGCCATGATGCCAGAAGTCGTCATTTCTGGTCCAAAGCTCAGCCGTGACTATAATACCAATTGGTTTGCCACTCGTGTCAATGGACGTTATCAAACATGCATGCAACGTGCAAAGCGCATAAAAATCTAGCCTTATTTGACTTTGATGGCACCCTGTATGACAAAGACAGTTTTACGGGGTTCATCTTCTATGTACACTCAAAACGGCATATTGCCCTGCAAGGCTTAAAAGTCCTGCCTTATATTCAAAGTTATTATTTAGGTTTTTATCCTGCCCATCATATGCGCTCTAAACTCTTCCATGCGATGTTTAAGCAAGCTGAAGTGAGTGAAATTGATGCTTATGCAAAACGCTATGCTGAGCTCTTAATCAAAGGACTCAACCCAGCACTTTATAGCCAACTGAAACAGCACCAAAGTTTGGGTGATGATGTAGTTTTGGTCTCTGCCTCAATTGATATCTATTTAAAGTATGTGTGTGAAATACTCTCAATCGATCTGATCTGTACCCAAGTTGAACAAGACCAGCAATACTACACAGGGCGCTATCAGACAGCTGACTGTAGCTGTGAGTACAAAGCGCAACGTATCCAAGAAAAATATGCGCTGGATAGTTATCATGCCGTTTATGCTTATGGAAACAGTATTGAAGATAAACAAATGTTGTCTTTGGCTGATTTTAGCTATTTGGTAGGGACAGATTTAAGTCTTCCTGACTTGTCAAATACATCAAATCAGCGCCAAATAAGTTAATTATTAAGCACAGATTAATAATTAGCCATATTAAATTTTTAAAAATATTTATTATTAAAATTCAGTACGTTTTATTTACCAAAAAATATATTTATGATAAATTTTGCCTAATAAAAATATTTTGAGAACCATTCCACTTAAATTATAAAAAGGCATCAGTATGGAACAGTTATCTCCACCCAAGTATGTCAAAGGTCTTTCGATCAAATTCGGTGAAAGCCCCTTTGTATTATTGGCGCAGTTCGCTTTTAATGCTTCAAAACAAAAATGGTTAAAACACGAAATTGAACATGTGCTCAATATCGCCAAACAAGGTGATTACAATCATCTGGTAAAGACATTACGTCAATTTAGTAAATAACAAAAAAAGCCACTTCAAATGAAGTGGCTTTTTTACTTACTTTTTAAAGGGAAACGCATATTTCACAATACGTTTGATGACGCTACCATACTGTTTTACTAAGCTGGCATTGTTATAGTTAATGCCATACTTTTCACACACTGCTTGTACTTTCGGTGCCATTTTACGGTAACGACGCGCAGGTACATCTGGATATAAGTGATGCTCAATTTGATGACTTAAGTGCCCCGTCAAAATATGGAATGCTTCAGAACCAGTTAAATTCGACGAACCACGAATTTGGCGCATGTACCAGTGACCACGGCTTTCATTTTCCAGTACTTTTTTCGGAAAAACTTCAACGTCTTTGGTGAAGTGACCACAGAAAATCACACTAAATGTCCACATATTACGGATACCATTTGCAACCAAATTTCCCGTAAAGACAGGCAATGCCGCAGGTCCTGCAATGAGTGGGAAAAACACATAATCTTTAAACAATTGTTTACCAATTTTGCGCTGCATAGGTTTCCATTCAGCTAAGGTCTGCGCTTTGCTTTTACGTCCCTTGAAGTATTTGCCTAATTCCAAGTTTTGGATCGCAACGCCCCATTGGAACAACAAACAAAATGGAATGCTATAAATCGGTTGCAATAAAAAGCCCGGTTTCCAACGTTGTTCTGGGAATAATCGAAGCAGACCATATCCAATGTCATCATCCATTCCTTTAATATTGGTATAGGTATGATGCTTGTAGTTATGGGTCTGACGCCAATTGTCTGCTGTACCTACGATGTCCCACTCATAGTTTTGACCATTAAACTTAGGGTCGTTCATCCAGTCATATTGACCGTGCATTACATTGTGACCCAACTCCATGTTTTCCATGATTTTGGCAAAACTCAGCAAACCCGTGCCCAACACCCATGCTGGTGGGAACCAACCTGCAAATAAACATGCACGACCTGCGATAGACGCATAACGCACCGCTGCATAGACACGACGAATATATTGCGCATCTTTCTCGCCAATATCATCCAGTACTTCTTGCTTGATGGCATCTAGCTCACGTGCAAGCTCATCTAACTCAAATGTCGTTAACTCACGATTCTTCGGGTTTTTAAAATATTCAACTTTAACAGGCATATTCATTGTATTTATTCCCCTTATAAATCGACAATAAGATCAGTTTGTGCCGTGTTGACACAAATTTTTAGAAAATTACCAGGTTCAGAATTTTGTGCACCATTAACCAAGTTTTTAGTCGAACCTTCCACTTTGTTGCAGGCACATTTGTTACAGATTCCCATACGGCAGCCATGTTGAGGCTTCACATTTTGCTGTTCCAAACTTGCAAGAATGGATTGGCCTTTTGGAATGCTTAAAATTTTCTTCGACTTTGTTAAGGTAATATTCACAAAACCAACATCATCATTTGCAAATGGACTCATGCTAAACGCTTCAGTTTTTAAGGTATTGGCATGAGCGAAAAGCTGCTCAACCGTAGCCACAAAACCTGAAGGGCCGCATGCATATACCGTTGCATTTTCAATCTGATCCAGTCTAGACATATGCTTTTGGTTTAAACGCTCACCTTCATCTGACTCTTGGGTATAAAACATGCTGAATGTGAAGTTTGAGTATTGTGCTGCCAACTGCTCAAAATATACTCTGAAAGCTGCATCAGTATGCTTTTTCACCCAATACATCAAATGTACAGGCTGTTTTTTAAGCTTGGTGATCTTCTCTAAACGTTTCAGTAAACTCAGCATGGGGGTAATACCACTGCCCGCTGCGAGTAAAATTAACTGTTGATCATTTACAGTCAATTGCATATCGCCATAAGGCTGGCCGAACTCTAAAACGTCGCCGATTTGAGCCTGCTCACAAAGCCAATGACTTACCTTACCTTGGTCTACCATTTTTACATTCAGTAAGGCATGTTGCGCATCAATCTGGGTCAAACTATAGGTACGTTCATAACGTACGCCTTGAACCACGACATATACAGGATGATGTTGCCCCGCTTGCCCCATTTGAAAGTGACGGTTGGTTTGTAGGGTCAAGCTCACCATATCGTGTGCAATTTGCTCTTTTTTTACTACTTTACCCAAAGCTTGGTGTGTCGACCAAAGTGGGTTGATTTTTTGAAGCCAAAAGTTAGCTGTGTGTCGGTCTATTACACTCTCAGCATACTCAGTTAAAGGAGATTTAGTTTTTTCAAGGATCTGCATAGTAAAGGACCACGCCATAGATTTTGAATTATTATACATATGTATATATATTTGTATATATATTCTTATTGTTTCGTTTCGTTTCACAATGCCGACCAGTGGAGCTATAATGAACTGATTGATTTAATTGCTTGATAAATATGACACCGACCACCATTCAAACCCATACAATCAACACAGAGCATGAAGCTTCAAAAAAACATGCACCAGTGCTTGCACGTAGTGTTGGTCGAAAAGCAACGATTACAAAAGATGAACTGTTTCAAGCTGCTTTAAATTTGATTGGTCCTGAAAAAAGTATTGCATCCTTAAGTTTGCGCGAAGTTGCACGTGAAGCAGGCATTGCGCCGAATAGTTTTTATCGTCATTTTAAAGATACCGATGAACTTGCTATTGAGTTGATTGAACGTGCAGGTGTTGTGCTACGCCAAATTTTGCATGAAGCACGGATTAAGGCCATTCGCCAAGAAAGTATTATTCGTAGCTCAGTCGAAGTTTTTATTGAACAACTGGATGCTGATGACGGCAACTTAAGCCTGCTATTACGCGAAGCATATACGGGTTCGGCATCTTATAAAAATGCGGTCGAAAGACAGTTAAATTATTTCCAACAAGAACTCAAAGATGATTTAATTCGTTTAGAACGTTTAAATAATAGCAAACTCTTCCACCCTGAATTGGTGTCCATGGCAATCACCCAATTGGTTTTCAATATGGGTGCCAAAGTGATTGATATGCCAAGTGTAGAGCGTAAAAAAATGGCTGAACAAACCATGATCATGATTCGCATGATTTTGGAAGGTTCGCGTCATTTGGATGAGGCGATGATTCGCTAATCTGTTATTACACTCAACAGATTCACTGAAATATCTTCTTATTTGTTTCGCTGTTGCTCTTTAATGAGCTGGTGCACAAATTCTGCGGTCTGTTTCGGTTGTTCTAGCGGAAACATATGCCCACCTTCAAGCACACTATAGTCGATCGCATAGGTTTTTTTCATCCCTTGGGGTAAACCTTGCTTATAGAAATGGCTGTCTCTGGCAGTCAGCACATGAATTGGCATATTAGGTGCTTTGCGTGGGGTACGCCACCACCATGCAGGCACTGTCCTGAAGATCTCAGCTTCAGTATGTTTGGGAATGGTTAGCGTCACCCCATTTCGAGTCGGATCACTTTTTAAACCGCACGCCATAAAGTCCGCAAAACACTGTTCATCAAAGTCTTTAAAAATACGATTCGGTCTGAGTGCCTGACTGGCCTGCTCAATACTTTCCCAATGATCACGACGTTTGACGGTCACCGCAGCTGGGGTAAGTTTTTCAATGGACTTTGATCCCAGCTTTTGTAACGCTTCAAATAAAAAGGCCTTGGAACCAATCACAAACGGTGGATCCATGATAATCACTTGAGAAAACAACTGTGGTTTTTTATAAGCCGCCATAAGCGTAAGTAAAGAACCAAAAGAATGCCCTAAACCAATCACTTGTTGCCGTGGAAACTGCTGTTCAATATCTGAAATAACTTGATCGACCAACGCTTCCCAACGGTATTCCACAGGATAGTGCGGATCTAGGCCAATCATCGGGATCGCTTTGACATCAAAATCTTTATTCAAAAACTGAAAGAATTTTTGATAGCTGCCCGAGGGAATGCCGTTTGCATGGGTAAAGTGTAAGGCTGGTTTGCTCATGTCATTCAAATCTATTTTTATAGCATCTTTACCATAATCGTTTTTTAATCTAAACGAAATGACGCAGGATGAACCCTAAGTCATGAACTTTGATCACTTCCGCCAATTTTTAAAAATATTCTGGAATAGATCTGAGATCACTTTGCAGAAACAGTTAAGTTCTGATTAGCTAAAAAAGTAGCGCCACAGTTGGTTTTGTCTCCGGCAATCACCACAGCACGCCCCAAGACCGTTGTACTCGGATCTGCTGCAATCGCAGAAACCACCATTCGACACTTTGGACAAAAGTGCTTCATTCCATTTAAATGCACAGCAATACCATTGATCACAAAACTGTTTTCACACTCAGTGACGATGCCACCATGTGTTGTTTTTGAACCCATTGTTACTAGAGCTTTAGACATAATTTATTGTTCGAAACGTTAGAGTTTTAATGGCGAAAATTCTAGCATAAGCAAGCGCTTAAAATTTCAATGAATTACTTTTCAAATACAACTTAGACATCCCTTTTTTAAGGATCCATTAAAAAAGCACCCGAAGGTGCTTCTCATGCAGCGATTCGAATTATGGTTTAACCACAACCATCACTTGAATTGCTTCTGGTGTAACCGATAGGCCATCTAGCAAACCAAGACCTTCTTTTTGCAGTTTTTGTAGGCGCGAAATTTCGTCTTCACGAATACTCGGATTAAACTGCTTTAAGTAAGTCAGACGGTCAATTTCGTATTGCCACTTACTGCCGTAGACTTCTTTCGCCTGTAGCACAAAGCTTGGTAAAGCCGCACGCGCAAGCTCTAATGCTTGTACATAACGCTGTTCAATCACTTCACGGCGTGCTTTCACAACTTGACGACAGCTATTACCATCCAAATGATGCAAGTACGGTTTTAAAATTTCAGGTGCAATTTTCTGCGACAGGTCTTGACCCTTTTCACTCAACAAAACGCGAACTAGCTGCTGCGGTAAGCTTGAAGGCAAATTCAATGCTTTCGGCGCAACCACATCGACCTTAAACCACACTTCTAACAACACCGAACCTTGTGGTAAAGCAGCTGACTTCAACACTGCAACGTTGGTACTACCAAAACCTTGAGTGTTGATCATTTCCATCACGCTTTCAGTAAATGGATGCTCAAGGGTTAAATACTGAGCATCTTCACGTATCTGAGCTTGATCGCGGTAGAAGGTTGCTGTCATGCCTTCTTCATCCAAGGTTAAACCTTGAACTTGCATTTGATCGGTTGGTTTAATGATGACTGTACCGTTGCTTTGTTCGTCAAAATCAATATTTGTCGACGCCATAAAGCGCTTCATAAACATTGGCAAAGTGGTGTTGTCATCATAAGACTCAAGCGCTTGTACAATTTCTTTCGCCACAATTGGACGACAAGAGTTGTATTCAAGCAAACGGTCACGACCTGATTGTAACTCTGCTTCTAAGGCTTCACGTTGTACGCTGACCGCTTCGAGTAAGTCATCAAACTGCTGACCTTTATCTGTCAGTAAACAATCTTTCAATTCAACAATAAAGTTTTCTTGTAAAGTTTGCGCAGTTGGCGAGATATTACTGAAAATATTTAATGCTTCGTTATACCAACGGAACATACGTTCTTGCGCTGTACCAATTAGATACGGCACATGAATTTGAATCCGGTTTTCTTGACCAATACGGTCTAAACGACCAATACGTTGTTCAAGTACATCTGGGTTTGCAGGCAAGTCAAATAAAATCAAATCTGATGCAAACTGGAAGTTACGACCTTCAGAACCAATTTCAGAGCACAGTAAAATTTGTGCACCATAAGATTCTTCAGCAAAGTAAGCCGACGCTTGGTCACGCTCAAGTAAACTCATGCCTTCATGGAACATTGCAGTACGAATACCTGCATGTAAGCGGAGAACATTTTCAAGCGCTTCAACCACGGGACCACTACGTGCAATAAGCAACACTTTTTTGTGTTTTAAGTCTGTACGTAGTTTCTCCATGAGCCACATGACACGTGGGTCAGCTTCCATCCACGCACCGTCAAGCTGTGCTTCTTCTGGCCACATTTGTTCACGCAATTTACCATCTTTAGACCAGTTTTCTGGTGCAGGCAAAGGTGCAGGCTGACAGTCACGACCTGGGAAGCCTTGAATGGCCTCACGGGTGTTACGGAACAAAATACGCCCTGTACCATGACGGTCTAAAAGCTCATGAATGGCACGGAAACGTTGTTCTGGTGCATCTTCAATGCGATGCCCTAACAAACCTTCCAATGCAGCTAAATGCCCTTCTTCAAGTGGCATATCTGACATCAGTACTTCAGCAATTTTTGCAGTTTGTTGATACTGGGTTTCTTCATCCAAGAAACGATCCAGCGAACTAAAACGCTGTGGGTCAAGTAAACGTAAACGCGCAAAGTGACTTTCCACACCCAGCTGTTCTGGGGTTGCCGTTAACAATAAAACACCCGGTGTTTTTTCTGCTAACTCTTCGATCAAGTCATAGCGGTCATTACCACCATCTTCTTCATTCCACATCAAGTGATGTGCTTCATCGACCACCAACAGATCGAAACCAGCTTCTAGGGCTTGTTCACGCAAGTCATCATGGTCAATCATCAAATCGATTGACGCAATAATGCATTGTTCAGTCAAGAATGGATTCAGTTCAGGATCATGTTCTTTGATTGAAGCCGTACGGGTTAAATCAAATAATGAGAAGTTCAAATTGAAACGACGACGCATTTCAATCATCCACTGATATTGCAGTGAATCAGGTACCAAAATTAGGATACGTTCTGAACGGCCCGTTTTAAGTTGTTGATGAATAATTAATCCGGCTTCAATGGTTTTACCTAAACCAACTTCATCGGCTAAAAGGACACGGGGAGCAAAACGCTGACCCACTTCGTGTGCAATATACAACTGATGAGGAATCAGACCGACACGCGAACCGACCATACCACGTAAAGGGCTCGACTTCATATTGGCTTGCATCAGCATCGCTTCAATACGTAAGTCGTACCATTCTTTATAGTCAATTTGACTTGCCAATAAGCGATCAAGCGGTTTAGACAGCTGAATTTGAGCGCCAATGCGAGTCTCATTCAGTGATTTACGTTCTTCCGTGCCATCTTCTAAGCGACGAACAACGTTATAGCGCACCACACCATGACGGTCTTCATGTGATTCAACCGTCCACTTGGTGCCTTCTTGATCTTGTAATTCATCGTTCACGTTAAAAATGATACGTGATAAAGGTGCATTATTCCGTGCATATACACGTGTTTCATCACTTTTAGGGAATAAGATGCTGACAGATCGCTCATCTACATCAATAAGAACTCCTAGACCTAGTTCCGTTTCAGTATCTGATAACCAACGTTGACCAATAGCAAACTGCTGCAATTTTTCCACCTTTATCTACAAGTTAGGACTGCAAATTTAATGCTCAAACATTGTTTGATATTTGAGCAAAATTATACACCTTTAAGCAATATATTTTGACATAAAGCTCACTAAAAAAGTGAGCAAATTTGATGATTCCACGTACTTAAAATGGTACTGGACAAATAAATTCGATACGTTCATCTGTTTGGGGATGATGAAAACTCAAACGCTCTGCGTGTAAACACAAACGCGGCATCAAATCTTGCTGGTCAGGCGCAGCATAGAGCGTATCTCCCACGATAGGATGACCTAAAAACTGCATATGTACACGAAGTTGATGTGAGCGTCCTGTAATAGGGGTGAGCACCACACGAGTCACGGGCTGACCCTGTATTTCAAAGTGTTCAATGGCTTTCCACTCTGTCACAGCAGGCTTATTATGACTGGGCTCTGCGATATGTAATGGTGGACGGGATGGATCATAAATGACAGGTACATCAACAGTGCCCTGACCCTCTAAATGGCCAGCCACAATCGATTGATAGGTTTTATCGGTTTGGCGTTCTTGAAACTGACGAGAAATGGATTTTTGTCCCCAACGGCTGAGACCAAAAACCAAGATACCCGAGGTATCACGATCAAGACGGTGGATCAGTAGTGTTTTAGGTTCTAGTTTGACTAAACGATTGATCATACAATCTTGTAAGTCTTGTGTCTTCCCCGGAACGGTGAGTATACCTGCAGGCTTATGGATGACCATAAAGTCTTCATCTCGATGAATCAGGTGTTCGGTTAGAAAATTACTCAAGGTTCCATTCCAAGCTGATCGCGAAAACAAGCGGGCAATAATAAAAAGCTTAAGCCAGAAATACAATGCAAAAATCGTTTTTTTTAATCATGAACCGATATTGATTGCATTATTTAACGTCAAACGCCGAATCACAGTCTGTATCCATAAGCGATACATCAAGATATCACTCTATTATGACAAACGATTTCGAAATAACCACGCAGCCAAAGGCAAGGTAATTACGGCTAATATTAACATCGGTACAAAGTCCCATTTCACTTGCGCAAAACTCGCACCTTCCAAATACACCCGTTGTACCAAGTCTATGCCGAAGCGTAGTGGGTTGGCATAAGTCAGCCAATTCAGCACTTCAGGCATATTTTGTACAGGAGTTAGTAAACCTGATAAAAGCGTTAAAGGCATGATCAAAAAGAAAGTATACAGCATGGCTTGTTGCATATTGAGTGCAATCGCTGAAATCGACAGTCCCACACCCACGACAGCAATATTAAAGGCAAATAATCCAAAATAAAGTAAGGTCAAGGAGCCATTCATCGGGATCTGGAACCAGAACAGAATAATCGCCAAAATAATGGAAGATTGAATAACCCCAATCATAATCGGCGGAATGGCCTTCCCGATCATAATCTGCGTCGGGGTATAAGGTGTAACTAAGAGCTGATCAAAAGTCCCTTGTTCACGCTCGCGTGCTACTGAAAGTGCCGAAAGTAACAGTGTCTGCATCATACTTAAAGTTGCAATCAGAGATGGCATGATGCCCCATCTCGACTCGACATTCGGGTTATACCATGTCCGCGCTTGTACCATAATCGCTGAGCTAGCCCCCAAACGTTCTCGATTGACCTGCCCCACCACACTACTGATGTAGGAGCCCGCCATACTTGCAGTAGATGAGTTTCTCCCATCTAGAATCACTTGAATCGGCGAAGACTCTTGATTATTGAGCTTATCCTCAAAATCAGCAGGAATGATGATGACCGCCAAGGCTGTTCGATCATTAATCACCTGTTGGATTTGTTGATTATTCTGCAAATCTGCTGTTCGTTTAAAAATTCCTGAACCATCTAAATGCGCTAAAACTTGTTGTGAGCTTTGGCTTCGGCTTTGATCCAGCACGGCATAATCAACATGATTGACATCATAACTTGCGGCATAACCAAACAAGACCGCTTGGATAAATACAGGCGCGATTAAGGTCACCCGATTGGCAGGATCGGCTAAAATGGCTAAAAACTCTTTTCGGGTTAGCACCCAAAGATAACGAAACCAGCGCATTAACGTTGCCATAACACCATTCTTCCTTTCGTTAGCCCAAGCGCTTTTTCAGTGTACGCGCGGTCATTACTGTGAATAGCACGATATAAATCAGTAAAATGCCACATTCTTTGAACCATAAAGACCAATCATCGCCACCAAGTAATAAAGTTTTAATCAAAGTCATATAGTGCGTTGCAGGTAAAACATTGCTGATGATTTGCACAATTAGCGGTAAGTTTCGTGTATCAAACACAAAACCTGAAAGCATCAAAGCGGGCATGAAGCTGGCAAGCAGTGCCATCTGACTGGCTTGAAACTGACTTTTGGATAGGCCTGAAATCATCAGCCCCAGCAGTAACGACACCATTAAATATAAAAAAGAGGCACTCATAACAGAGAACAGCGATGCGCGGATGGGTACATCAAACAGAACATGTGCTGCAACTAAGCACATCACAATATCAATCATCCCAATCACGATATAGGGCGCCAGTTTTGAAAGTACAATTTCTAGAGGACGTACGGGCGTAACATATAATGCTTCTAAAGTGCCACGCTCGCGCTCACGTGCAATCAGTAAACCTGTTAAAAATGCGCCGACCAAGGTCAAAATTAGGACAATTAAACCTGGTACTAAAAACCACGTACTATTTGCGGACTCGTTAAACCACATACGTTGTTCAACCGTGATAATGCCACCCACCGAAGCTGCATTGGTTCGGTCTGCTTGTATCAAGCTGGCGGTATTGAGCGCACTGGTAATATAACCCTGCAAAGCCGAAGCTATACTGGTCGAACGGCCATTGGTAATGACCTGAACAGCACCCGATCCCTTTGCATATTGCTCCGCAAAGTTACTGGGTATATTGACGATAGCATCAATTTCAGCCTTGCCCATTGCGGCTTTAGCTTGGCTAAAGCTTGGATACTGCTTGACGGTAATGTATTTAGAGCCGTTTAAGCCACTCATCAGTTGCTGACTCTGTGGCGTGGGCTGTTGCTCCACAACCCCAACTCGTCCGTTGGTTAAGTCGAAAGACAGTCCATAACCAAATAGTAAAATTAAAATAATCGGTAAAATGAAACCGATCGCCATACTACTTTTATCACGAAGCAGCTGTTTGGATTCTTTACGTGTCAAGGCAAACAGTCGTGTCCAGAAAGCTGAGAAATGATTCATCTGACGCTCCTCAGTGAGCCTGCATGTCTGCACGGGACTGTTCAACGATGGCAATAAAAGCGCTATTCATATCGTTTACACCCTCTAACTGTGTCATCCCACGAATCTGTTGAGGTGTGCCAATCGCCAGCAACTTCCCTGCATCTTGAATCGCAATCCGATCACAGTATTCAGCTTCTTCCATAAAGTGTGTAGTCACAATAATGGTCATGCCTTGGTTCGCTAGCTCTCCAATGGTGTACCAAAAAGAGCGCCTTGCTAACGGATCAATACCACTGGTCGGTTCATCTAAAAATACAATTTCAGGCTGATGTAACAGTGCTGCTGCCATCGACAAACGCTGTTTAAAACCATTTGGTAGATCACCACTTTTAGCATGTGGCTTAAGTTCAAACTGAAGCAATGCTTTATCAATTTGCTGCTTTAACTGTTTGCCCGATAAGCCATAAGCACCACCAAAAAACTTTAAGTTATCCAGCACACTCAAATTGCCATACAGGGCAAACTTCTGCGATACGTAACCAATTTTTGCCCTTGCCTGTGCACGAGCTGTGCGCAAATTCATGCCTGCCACTTCCAACACACCACTGCTGGCGGGCAGCAAACCACAAAGCATACGAAACGTTGTGGTCTTACCTGCACCATTAGGGCCAAGTAAACCAAAAATTTCGCCTCGAGATACATCAAACGAGGTACTGGCCACGGCGGTAAAATCACCAAAGGTGCGTACCAAATTCTTCACCACAATCACAGGTTTTTCGAGCTGGTGTTTTACATTCTGCTCTGTTTTCACTTGTGGTGGATCAGAGTTTTCTATCAAAGTTATTGAAGGGTCTAAAGCTAAATTTTCCTGTGCCAATAGCGTTTTTTGAGTATGCTTCGCCTCATGTAAAAGTAACATAAATGCATCTTCTAGCTCTGCTGCTCTCGGTTCTGCAACAATGCCTTTGGGCAAGAGATCTGCTGGAAGTGATGGGCTTTCAATTCGCGTAATAAAACGCACTACATTGCCTTTGGGAACTGCATCGGCAATATAATGTTGATTATCGAGTAAATGTGCTTGTAACACCCGCGCCTTCATGTCGGGACTGGGTTCTACTTGCCATGTTTGTCCCTGTGCCTGAGCCGTCAGTTCATCGGGTGTACCTTGCTTTAGGACTTGCCCATCCAACATAACATAAACCTCATGACATCGTTCAGCTTCATCCATATACGCAGTACTGAGGATGACACTCAAGTTCTCCTCCCTCACCAACTGTTCAATAATGATCCACAAATCACGGCGTGAGAGTGGATCGACACCGACACTTGGTTCATCCAACAGCAATAGTTCAGGTGAACGGACTAAAGTGCAGGCCAAACCTAACTTCTGCTTCATGCCTCCAGAGAGTTTTCCTGCGGGACGCTCTGTAAAGCGCGCTAAATCGGTAATCTTGAGTAAACGTGCAAAACGCTCATTGCGAATGTTCATTGGCACGCCATGCAAATCCGCATACAAGTCTAAATTTTCTTGAATGCTGAGGTCTTCATACAAACCAAACTTTTGCGGCATGTAACTGATACGATCTTGCACAGATTGCGGGTCTTTGGCGACATCCATTCCTAAGACCTCTAAGCTTCCAGCGGTTGGCTTATATAAACCTGCGATCAATCTTAAAAATGTGGTTTTACCAGCACCATCAGGCCCGACCAAAGCCGTTAGTTGTCCTGTTTTGATCTGCATATTTATGCCTTGCAAAGCCTGCACATCATCCAAACCTTTTTGTTCTGCTTTAAAGGTTTTGTTTAAATCCGTGGCAATTACAATGCTCTCTACTGACATCGACATACTCCCCTGCCTTAAGGATTGTTCGTGGCAGTTGGACGCGATGATTTGGCTATGTTCACCGTTACAGGTTGTCCCATCTTCAGTTGGTCATTCGGGTCATCGACATAAATACGGACTTCATAAACCAAAGTCGTGCGAATATCTTCGGTCTGTACCGTTTTGGGGGTAAATTCCGCCACAGATGAGATATAACCAATTTTTCCTGTGATGGGCTGATTCGGTTGTGAGTCACGAATGACTTGTGCTGCTGCGCCCATATTGATATGCCCAAGATCCATTTCACTGGCATAAACACGCACCCATTTAGGGTGGATCAGAGCAATGGTATAGACGGACTTGTTTGAAGTCGTCATGTCGCCGACTTCTTGTAAACGTGCACGAATTACACCATTAACAGGTGCCAGCAGCTTACTTTGAGTAATTTGGTAATCAATCAAATCAAGATTGGCCTTGGTCGATTCATATTGTGCTTTAGCCGCTTCACGATCTTCTGTGCGCGCACCTTTCAAAAGTAGCTCCAAGTTGGCTTTGGTTTCACCTACAGCCGCTTCCGCCATTTTCATATTGCTTTTTGCAGCATCAACCTCTTGCTTACTCACCGCTTGACCCGCAGTACTCCGATTTAAGACATTTAATCGTTGGTATTGTTTATCGGCATTTTCAAATTGGGCTTGGGCAGACTGTACTTTCGCTTTCGCTTGGGTAATCTCTTCAGGTCGATTGCCCGCAGCTTGTTCATTTAAGGTTTGCTGTTGAACTTGTAACTGTGCTTGGGCTTGCTGTGCTTGTATAGTCAGCGAGTCGGTATTCAGTTCGGCAAGAACCTGACCTTTTTGAACGCGATCACCTTCTTGAACAGCCAAGCTTTGAATACGTCCAGCCGTTTCAAATGCCAGCGAGACTTGTCGAATATCGACATTGCCATATAGCACCAGATGATCGGGATCGGCTTTGTCTCGACTGAACCACAAAAATGCAGCCGCTACAGCAATCAGCAATACACCAACCAACAGTATGAACTTACTTTTGTTCATGTACACCAAACCTTCGCTTAGTTTTAATACAAGTTTAAATTTAATTTAAACTATAACAATTCAGTTAAGAAAGATATACTTCAAGTCTAAATTTTGATGCAGAGTAAATAATGTCTAGAGCTGGACGTAGCGATGGTGATTTAACCAAATCGAAAATTTTGGATGCTGCTGGCCGCCTAATTGCTCAGGATGGTTTTGCAAAAACCACGAGTAAAGCCATTGCCAAGCTGGCCGAAGTCGATTTAGCTGCCATTAACTATCACTTCGATGGTCGTGATGGTCTGTATCGTGCCGTACTTGCCGAAGCACATACGCATTATATTGATGAACAAGAACTCTTGACCTTGCTTAACAGCTCTAAAACGCCTACTGAAAAACTGGAAGCTTTTTTTGAAAGCCTGATCGGTAAACTGGTTGAAACCGATGTCTGGCACAGCAAAGTGTTTGTTCGTGAGCTTTTTTCACCGACCACCCACCTATACACGTTTATGCAAAATGATGGTGTGCGAAAGTTTCTTTTGGTTAAAAAAATTATTAGCCAAGTTTCAGACATTGATGAAAATCACCCTGCTCTTTTGCCTTGTGTACTCAGTACAGTCGCGCCTTGTATGATGCTGATTTTGGCAGATGCAAATGGGCCAAGCCCACTTAAAAATGTCTCCAAGCTTGAACCTGCGCTTTTGGTCAAACATCTCATGACCTTTTCAGTCGCAGGTTTACAAGCCGCTAAACAACTTTATCTTTGATAAACCAACTGTCCTTGCTTATAGGTTGCAAGAATGTTGATGTCTTTGATCTTAGACGGATCAATTGTGATTGGATTGTCACTTAAAACAACAAAGTCACCGTATTTCCCAGTACTTAATGTGCCTTTGATGTCTTCTTCAAAATACTGATATGCAGCCCAGTCCGTCATCGTTTTAAGTGCGATATACGGGCTGACTTTTTGTGTCTCACCCAAAACTTTGCCTGTTCGCGTGGTGCGATTAACCGTTGCATCCAACACCATCATACTTTTCGGTGGGATAACAGGAGCATCGTGATGCTCGGTGAAAATCATGCCTTTTCTTAAGGCCGAACCTGTTGGTGAGATGTGTTCAGCACGCTTTTCACCTAAGGTTTGTGCTACATGCCAGTCGCCCCAATAGTAAGTATGTAGAGAAAAAAATGAGGGAATCAAATGAAGCTGTTTCGCCCGATCCAGTTGATCCTCTCGCATGGTTTGCGCATGAATAATCACATCTCGTCGCTGTGAGGCATCATATTTTTTTTGTGCATTGGCAATCACATTGAGGTATTGATCAATCGCGGCATCACCATTGGCATGTGCCAAAATTGGCCAATGCTGCCTGAAAGCCAGATCAATCCTTTGCTGGACAGTTTTTTGCTCTGGAAATGCAGGATAGCCACGATAGTTCTTATCTTTCCCTTCAGGTGGAACCACATAAGGTTCTGTTAACCATGCTGTTTTACCTTGGGGTGAACCATCTAAACTGATTTTTACACCGCCAACTCTAAAGTGATTGACATAGTTTTTGCTTACACCTTTTTCGAGCATATACGCCTGTTCAGAACTAATATCAGGATAAGAGACGACATCGATGGCTAATTTGTTTTGATTGGCCAAACTGCGCCAAAGTTCTGAAGTACCACGATCAGCTCGTCCTTCTTGTACCGTGGTATAACCATTTTTCATATAGGTTTGTACCGCAGTCAACGCCATCTGCTGCATCATTTCAGGTGGGACCGTTTTAAAAGCCTGTAACATAGCCTCAATCACGACACTTTCTTCTAATACACCATTCGGAATATTGGTCCCCACCACACGTCGAATCACACCACCACTGGGGTTGCTACTTTTTTCATTAATGCCTAACAACTCTAGCGCTTTGTGATTCACAGAGGCCAAATGCCCTGACTGATGTAAAATCAGCACAGGTTGAGTCGTTGAAATCTGATCTAAATCTGTGGCTGTCGGATGGGCTTTCTCTTGTAGCTGGGCATCATCATAACCATTGCCAATAATCCAGCCAGAAGTGGCTTGGACAAAAGTTGGATTTTGCTTCGCCCACGCCTTCATTTCTTGGATAAGTGTGGCAATACTCACCACCTTGCCATCTGGCGGCGGATATAAATTTGCCACAGTTTGCTGCATACCGACAGAGTTTAAATGGCTATGTGCATCGATGATGCCTGGGATGACGGTCTTGTTATTCAAGTTTAAGCGTTTCGCCTGTGGCGCAAGCTTTTCAGCCTCAGACAATGTGCCTGTATAACGGATCTTTCCGTCTTGAATTAACATGCCATCGACATAGCTGGGCTGCATGCCTTGCATGGTTAAAATGGGGCCACCATAGACCAATAAGGCATTTTGCGTCTGTTGTTGTGTATTTGAAACGCTGCTAGACGGGCTGGTTGTACAACCACTCATCATTACCACAGAGGAAGAAAGTAGAGCCGTAAGTGCAAAAGAAACTTTATTAAAAAGCATGGGTTAAACACCTCATATTGCTAAATATTATATTTTGCTCCGTACGAGCATTCGTTATAGGTATAAAACTTTAAATACAACACATCATCACTCTACCTTAGCACTTTAAGCCGGCTCTTGTCAGGCAGAATAAGGTGCTCAATATTCAACAGATTATTGCAATAACTTTAAGATGTGTTGCAAACGGACATTGTCTATATTTTCTTTATACACTGCATAAATCGGCGCAATACATGGATTGTTCGCCTTGAGTGCTTTATAAACAATCTGCTTATTCCAAAAGTCACGGATGGCCTCAGGCACGATGGATAAACCAATCCCCGCAGCAATCAAGTTTAAACTCGAGGTTAAACGTGGCGCTTCTTGTACAATTTTGGGACTAAATCCAGCTTGGTAACAACTGGCCAAAATATTATCGAATAAATCTTGCCCAGCTAAACGTCGGTACAACACAAAATCATGCGGTTCAAGATCTAGTAAATGAATCGGTTCAGCTTGTTCAGCCAAAGGATGATTGTTGGGTAAAGCCACAATGAGCGGTTCATCTAGCACATGTAGACTGGTTAAACCGAGGCCAATGGGTGCAGGTTTGCGTAAGAACACAATGTCATTTTTTTCATTACTAATGGAATCTATCAGCGAGCTACTGCCATCTTCTTCCAGATGAATTGAAACACGTGGAAAAGTTTCCCGAAAGTTACGCAGCAAGGCAGGTAAAAATGGATGTAAGCCAACCGAGTTGGTAAAGCCAATATTAATCTGACCTTCAACCCCTAAAGAAATATCCTGCACACGTTTAGGAATTAACTGTGCATGCGCCAATATCGCAAGGGCTTCTTTGTACAAAACCTTGCCTGCTTCTGTCACCTCAACACCACGCGGCAAACGCTTTAACAGTTGTGTATTCAACTCTTCTTCCAAGCTTTTGATAATCCGTGTCAACGGTGGTTGTTGCATATTCAAACGTACAGCAGCATGCGAAATATTACTTTCTTCTACCACTGCAACAAATGCTCTGAGTTTATGGATATCAATCATGTCTGCCCCATCAAACATACTTTTTCAGTATATATAACGTCAAAAATAGCATTTTTCAACATATCTCTACAGGTTCATACTGGGCACATTCCACAAAAGGCGAAAGACATGAACACTGAAGTGCTCCCTGCTGAACAAATAACCCATCCAACTTCACGGGAATTATTTGCAGGCTTTATGAAGCTGGGACTCATGGGCTTTGGGGGCGTATTGCCACTTGCACACCAAATGGTTGTAGAAGACCAAAAATGGCTCAACACGGAAGAGTTCACGCACTTATTGGGTGTCTGTCAAATCCTCCCTGGAGGAAACATCATTAATATGGCCGTTGCGATTGGTTATGAGTTTCAGGGAGTTAAAGGTTCTATTAGTGCAGTTCTTGGGTTGATTTTTGCACCGACGGTGATTGTGATTTTGTTGTATCAGCTCTATGCACAATTTCAAAATATCCCCGTGATTCAGCACATGATACAGGGACTAGCAGCAGCGGCAGCAGGTTTACTATTTGCCATGGGTTTAAAAATGTTGAAACCCATTCTGAAAAGTTACCTCACGATCTTTACTATTGCACTGACCATCGTCTTTATGTTGATCATTAAAATTCCCTTGGCATTAACGTTACTGATCTTAGTGAGCATCAATGTCGCGGTCTTAAGCTTGAAAAAAAGAGGACAAAACGCATGATTTTACTCACTCTAGCCATCGTTTTTACCCAGCTTTCTATACTGGCCTTTGGTGGAGGCAATGCTATTTTGCCTGAAATGCAACATCAAGTGGTTGAAGTGCATCGTTGGCTTACTGCCACAGAGTTCAGCACCATGTTTGCCATGGCGCAAGCGGCTCCGGGCCCCAATATGATGATTGTGCCACTGGTCGGCTGGCATGTGGCTGGACCTGCTGGACTGTTTGTGACTTCACTGGCGAAGTTTGGGCCCTCTTCTGTACTGACTGTATTTGCACTCAAGTTTTGGAATCAGTTTAAGGATCATCCACTACGCAGCATGTTTGAAAAAGCACTGAAACCGATTACCGTTGGCTTGGTTTTGGTCAGTGCATATATTATTGCCACAGCATCTGCTCAGAACTGGTTACTTATCGCGATCGTTATCATTGCAACTGGCTTAAGCTTAGTGAAAAAAATTCATCCACTGTGGGTCATGCTCTTTGGGGCAGTGTCAGGCGCACTGTTTTTATAAACAGTCTGTTCATTATAGTCAGTATCCAATTACACATACTTTCTGTTCCACTGTTACTTTCAAATACATAGTATCAGCCTTACATCTGGTGCCTAAGATGTAAGGTTTAATTTCATTTGAGCCAATCACCGATTGAAAAGAAAGCAAGGTGTTAGGAAATATTTCCACCCAAAGCAGTCATTAATTGCGCTGTATTTTTTAATTGGATTTGTTGCAACTCTAATGTGCTCTGTTCAGCTTGTAGCCTTAAATTCTGCGCTGTGACCACTTCCAAATAACTGACTAAACCCGCGTTATAACGTCGCATCACCACTTGTTCATTTTCTTTAGTCAGTTGCAGTAACTGAGCTTGTTCCAGTTGCTGTTGTTTCAAACTTGAAGTTTGCATTAAGGCATCATCGACTTCCTTCCAGCCCGTAAGTACGGCTTGCTTATAGGCTGCTAATTTTTCGTCATAATTTGCCTGCGCTTGGGCAATTTCAGCTTGCCGTTTTCCACCATCAAAAATAACCGAAGCCGCTTCTAGTCCCGTAGACCATAAATATGCAGGGGCTTGGAACAACTGACCCAACACTTGACTATTTAAACTCGCATTAAGACCAATACTAATATCTGGCAACCAAGCTGTTTGCGCTAAACCCAACTGTGCATGTGTACTCGCAAGCTCCCGCTCTGCACGAATCACGTCGGGACGTTGCATGAGTAAACGACTGGGTAACTGCGCGGGTACAGTAGGAATACTCAAACGTTGCTGTCGTTTTACCAATTGAAACTGAGCCACACTTTTACCCTGCAAGACTGCCAGCACATTTTCCTGTAAATTGCGTTCGCGTTGCATTTCGATCTGCTGTATTTGCACTTGTTTCAACTGTGTTTCTGCCTGTATCACATCTGCCCGCGCAATCATCCCTGCTGTATATTGGTTTTTTAAAATTTGCACTGAACGTAGGTAACTTTTTTGGGTTTGCTGCAGCACATCAAGTTGCGCATCCAAAACACGAATGTTCCAATAAGCCTCAGTCGCCAATAACTGTTGATTCAACTTTACTGCGGCTAAGTCCGCCTGCACCGCTTCTAAATTTGCCTGTTGTCCCTCTATCGCTTTCGCCACACGTCCCCACACATCGGGAATCCAGCTGGCCTGACCCCCAGTACTAAACTGACTATTTGGAGAGGTATGCTTTGCGCCATTACGCTTGGCAGCACCTTCTAAGCTTAGACTGACAGAACGACTGGCTTTTTGCTGTTCAAGTAAAGCATTGGCTTGTCTATAACGTGCCTCGGCCTGTTTCAAATTTAAGTTTTCTGCATTTAACTGTTGCAGCAGTTGGCCTAAAACGGGGTCTTGATAAATGTCCCACCATGCAACTGTCTTGCCTTTTAACTTTACGGTTTCTGTCCAATTAAGCGCAGCATATTTATATTGCTCATCCACTTGAATCAGTGGTGTTTTATATTCGGGAGCACGTACGACCGCCGTAGAACTACATGCAGTCAACAACAACACACAACTTAGGCTGAAGACATTTTTATAAACCAAACCTGACATTCTATTTTCCTATTTCTTTATCTATTTGCCTAAGCTTTGCAGTACATATTTACGTTTAAATCTCAAACAAGATTCAGCCCATTTTTCAAAGAGTAAATACAAAACAGGCGTTGTGTACAAAGTTAAGAGCTGCCCAAGCGCTAAGCCGCCCACAATGACCACACCCAAAGGCTGACGTAACTCAGCCCCCTCACCCCAACTACAAGCCAGCGGAATTGCACCCAATAATGCTGCGGTATTGGTCATTAAAATCGGGCGAAAACGCAGAGCCGCCGCAGACAATACCGCTTGATATGCCGACTTTCCTGCACGCCGTTCATATAAAGTAAAATCAATCAATAGAATGGCATTTTTCACCACAATACCAATGAGTAAAAACATGCCCAACAATGCAATCAGAGTAAACTCAAAGTTAAATATCCATAAGGTCAACAGTGCGCCCAAAGCCACAGCGGGTATGGTCGATAAAATCGTTAAGGGATGAACCACACTTTCATAGGTCACCCCAAGCACGATATAAATCAGTACAATCACCGCAAGAATCAGTAAGGGGGTACTTAATCCCGCTTGTAAACTTTCTGCCTCGACATCTTTATCTGTGGTCATAAAAATATTGTTTGGCAACATCACTTCAGTTAAAACAGATCGGATCGCGGCATCGGCCTGTTCATAGCTATAGCCCTGTTTCACCACATAGCCAATACCCATCGCGGCATATTGATTACGTCTATACACTCGATCATTGGTAATTCCATAAGACCATGTCGCAAAGTTACGTAGCGGCACAGCCTGTCCATCTTTATTAGGAACTTGTACATTAGCTAAGAATTCAGGATGTTCCGTGAAGTGCTTATCTACTTCCATGACCACATGAAACTGTTGGGTCTGATTGTAAATGGTTGAAATCTGGCGCTGTGAAAATGAATTGTTCAGTACGCTCGAAATACTTTCAATATCAACGCCCAAACGGCGTGCCGCTTCACGGTCTACATCTAGGGTGACATGCTGCGCGCCTTCATCCCCTATGGTTTCCACTTCCTCAAGCTCAGGCAGTTTTTGCATGGCCTGCGCGACTTTCGGTACCCATTGGCGCAGCTGTGCAACATCATCTGACTGTAGCAACAGCATATAATCTTGCCCACTGCCACTTGAAAAAGGATCATCCAGTTCTAATTCTTGTTCCACACGGGCTGAGAAAATTGCCCCGGCCTGCCACGGCGCATTTTGCTTCATACGCTCGACAATGGCATGCGAGCTTTGCCCCTCACGCTCTGCTTTGGGTTTTAAACTCACCATGAAAAAAGAATTGGTAGTTCCACCTGCTCCGCCTGATGTTCCAACCACATCTTTTACAGCAGGGTCACTCAGCAAGCTTTCACTAAAGGCTGCAATTTTGGGTTGCATAATTTGAAAGGAAAAACCGTCATCACCACGAATAAAAGCCTCAACCCGTCCTGTATCTTGCTCAGGCAATACCCGTTTAGGCAGGTGCTGATAAACATAGAATGAAGCCCCAATCGCACCAAGCCAAAATAAAATCACGACATAGCCATGTGCTAGCATCCATTTTAAAGATGTTAAATAAGCAAGATTGAACTGCTGCATGCAACGATGGCTAAATTGATATAAAGGCTGATGTTGGTCGCTCTCTAGCGGTTTTAAACAGCGTGCAGATAAGCTTGGTGTTAGGACCAAGGAAGCAAAAACCGATAACACCACAATAAAAACTAAGGTCAGTGAAAACTCACGAAACAGCCGCTCAATCACACCGCCCATAAACAGCACTGAAATGAAAATCACCACCAAAGCCAAATTCATGGCCACTAAAGTCAGCCCCACCTCCTGAATCCCTTTAATGGCAGCCTGTACAGGAGAGTCTCCCTGCTCAATATGACGCTCAATGTTTTCCAGCACCACAATCGCATCATCCCCCACCAAGCCAATAGCGACAATCACCGCCATAATGGAGAGGTTGTTGAGCGAAAAGCCTGCCAAATACACCAAACTACACGCCCCGACCAAAGTCACCAACATGGTAATACTCGGCACAAGTGCGCTTTGTACACGCCCTAACATTAAAGCAACAACAATAATGACCAACAGCATGGAAAACAACAATGTATCTCGGGCTTCCGCTAATCCTGCGCGAATGATTTCAGAACCATCCATCACTGTAGTCAATTGTGCGTCTGCGGGAATCAGTGATTTTAATTCAGGCAGTTTTTCTTTGATTTGATCAATGGTCGCCACGGTATTGGCATTGGGTTGACGGCTGATTTTGATAATCACCGCAGGTTGACCATTATGAAAACCACTGACATAGCGGTCTTCAACAGAATCTTGCACCTCAGCCACATCTTTTAAACGCACGATGGCTTGAGCATTACGATGAATCACCAAGTTGGAAAAATCTTGCGCTTGTTTTAAATCATTCGACAGTGCAACTTGCCAACGAAGTTGATCGGTTTCAACCACGCCCAATGCTTGTACTGTATTACTTTGTTCAATTGCAGTACGGACTTGTTCCAATGAAACACCCTGTGCAATGAGTGCATTCGGATTTAAGGTGATCCGCACCGCAGGCATAGACGCGCCATCAATTTCAACCTCACCAACTCCACTTATCTGCGCAAAATTGGGCTGAAGTTGATTGCTGGCAATTTCATATAATTTACCCGCAGATAAATGCGCTGAACTCAATGCCAAATAAAAAATTGGGCTTTGGCTGGGATTAACTTTGAAATATTCAGGTGGGCTAGGTATTCCTGATGGAAGTTGTGACATTGCAACATTAATAGCGGCCTGTACTTCTCGTGCCGCCTCATTTATATCGGTATCTAAGTCAAAGTGCAAAGTCACTTGCGTTGCATTTTGACTACTGGAAGAGTTAATTGCTTTTACCCCAGAAACGCCCATCATGGCCCGTTCTAAAGGTGTGGCAACGGTCGCCGACATACTTTCAGGACTTGCCCCAGGTAAACTGGCCCGCACCACGATGGTCGGAATATCTGCCTGAGGTAAGGACGCCACGGGTAAGCGGAAATATGCCAATACACCAAGCAACACAATTGCGATGCCCAGTAACACACTGGCAACAGGACGATGAACCAAAGCAGAGAGTAATTTCAAAACTCGCTCCTTGTTTCATCAAGTTCAACGAAAGGCAACTTCGGCTTTTGAAAAACAAGCTGTAAACGGTCAAAAAACAAATAGACCACAGGTGTGGTAAATAGCGTCAGTACCTGACTTAAAATCAAACCACCAACCATGACAATTCCTAGAGGCTGGCGTAATTCAGCTCCAGAGCCTGATGCCAACATGAGTGGAATAGCACCAACCAATGCCGCCAGTGTCGTCATTAAAATGGGGCGGAATCGCATCAACGCCGCCTTATAAATCGCTTGCTGAGGTGAAAGACCCTCTTGACGCTGTGCTGCCAAGGCAAAGTCCACCATCATGATGCCGTTTTTCTTTACTAAGCCGATCAATAAAATAATGCCGATTAAAGCAATCATATCGAGTGGTCGACCGACCATAAACAGCGCCAATAAAGCCCCGATTGCCGCAGACGGTAAGGTTGAAAGAATAGTGATGGGATGAATAAAGCTCTCATACAACATCCCAAGCACGATATACATGGTCACAATCGCTGCAATCACCAACCAAAAGGTATGCTGTTGCGAGTTTTCAAATGCAGCAGCAGCCCCTTGTAGCTGAAGCTTAACTTCAGCGGGTAAATTCAGCTGCTGCTCTACACGTTGAATGGCTTGGATGGCATCACCCAAAGCCACGCCTGTTGCAAGGTTAAAAGAGATAGCATTGGCTGGAAACTGAGCTTGTTGCTGTAAAATAATCGGGACACGCTTTTGCACAATGCTTGCCACAGAACTGAGTAAAATCGGTTCTCCTCTGGCATTATGGATATAGGTTTGCTCTAAAGCTTGAATACCTTGAGTTAAGTCTGGCGCCAGCTCAAGCACAATGCGGTACTGATTTGACTGGGTATATAGAGTCGCAATTTGCCGCTGTGCAAATAGATTTTGCAAAGCCAAACTAATGTCTTCTACCGTTAAGCCGAATCTCGCTGCTGCATCTCGGTTGACATCAATATACGCCTGTAAGCCTTGCCCACCGTCTTCGCTACTCACTTCTGCAAACTCAGGTTGTTGGCGTAAAGCATCTACCAAGACAGGTGTCCATAACACTAAGTCTGAGTTGTTTGCCGCAGTCAGACTAAGTTGATATTGAGTTCGACTAATTTTGTCTTCAATACTTAACTCCTGCACAGGTTGCATCCAAGCTTGGATCCCCTGAACATGGCCCAACTCTCCACGCAGACGTGCCATGACTTGATCTGCACCTTCTCGTTCTGCATGTGACTTTAAATTAATAAGTATTCGGCCATTACTAAGTTTCGGGTTATTGGCATCAATTCCAATAAACGAAGACAGGCTTTCAACAGCGGGATCTTTTAAAATTTCAGCCGCTAGTGCTTGTTGGTGCTTACTCATGGCCTGAAAGGAAATATCGTCTGGTGCTTCGGTCACCACTTGGATAACGCCACTGTCCTGCACAGGGAAAAAGCCTTTAGGAATCATCCAATACAAAAAACCTGCGAATAACACTGTACTGAGCATAACGGCCAGTGTCAGGGTTTGATGCTGAAACACCCATTGCAAAGCTTTTCCATACTGCTCAATGATACCATCCAGACTCCATCTATTCGCTGAAGTTTGATGCTCTGTTTCTTTTAATGACGCTTTGCCTTTGAGCAAATAAGCGCACATCATCGGCGTTAAGGTTAAAGAGACCACTAGAGAAATTGCAATTGCAGCCGCTAAAGTCACTGCAAACTCATGGAACAACCGTCCGACTACATCGCCCATAAACAGCAGCGGAATGAGAACAGCAATCAATGAAATGGTTAAAGAAATGAGCGTAAAACCTATTTCTTTCGACCCTTTGAGCGCCGCTTGCATCAGGCTTTCACCAGCTTCACGATGTCGTGCAATATTTTCCAACATCACAATCGCATCATCCACCACAAAACCTGTGGCAATGGTCAGCGCCATTAAGGTCAGGTTATTGACTGAAAAACCTAAAAAATACATCAGTACAAAGGTACCAATGATTGACAGCGGAACAGCAATACTCGGAATAATGGTGGCTGATAAATTTCTTAGAAAGAGAAAAGTCACCATGACCACTAAACAGACCGCAAAAACCAATTCCTTTTGCACATCGTGGATCGAACTACGAATACTCTCTGTACGGTCGGTCAGTACTCGAATTTTGACATTGTCGGGTAGGTTCTTTTGCAGCTCAGGCAACAGCTGTTTAATCTGATCGGCCACTTGAATCACGTTGGCATTCGGTTGACGCTGTACATTCACCAAAATGGCGGCTTGACTGTCTGCCCATGCCGCCATATAGCGGTCTTCACTGCCTTCAATCACCTGTGCCACATCTTTTAATCGAATCGGCGCACCGTTATTCCAGCGTAAAATGAGGCTTTCATAGTCACCAATTGAACGAATTTGATCATTGGCATCCAGCATGGTACTGCGATAGGGCCCATCAAAACTGCCTTTGGGTTGACTGGCATTGGCAGCATTGATTGCGGTGCGGACATCTTCGGCACTCATTTTATAAGCGGCAAGCGCAGCAGGATTCATTTGCACCCGTATTGCTGGTCGTTGCCCACCAGCAAGACTCACCATACCCACACCCGTGAGTTGAGACAGCTTTTGCGCCACCCGAGTATCCACCATGTCATAAACCGTGGTAAGGGGTAAAGTCTCTGAACTAATCGCTAATGTAATGACAGGCACATCGGCTGGATTGACCTTTCGATATACAGGTGGCGTTGGCAAATCACTTGGTAATTTACTGCTGGCAGTACTTAGTGCCGATTGTACTTCTTGCTCCACTACACCCAGTTCAGCACTTAACTCAAACTGTAAGGTAATGACAGACGCCCCGACAGAACTCTGCGAAGACATTTGCTTTAAGCCCGCAATTTTGCCCATTTCCCGTTCAAGCGGTGCGGTGATAGTTCGTTGTACAGTGTCGGGGTTTGCCCCAGGCTGAAAGGTATAGACCTGAATAATGGGGTAGTCGACCTGTGGTAAAGCCGATACTGGCAAAAGCCGCCAAACCAATAAGCCACTAAACAGCAATGCCAGCATCAACAACGTAGTTGCGACTGGACGGACAATAAAGAACTTTGAAATATTCATGTCTTATCCAACAGCAGGTTTTGATGTGGCCATGACTTGCGGTTGATCCGAGACAATTTGAACTTCTTTGCCTTCTGCAAGTCGGTCAATTCCTTCTAAAACCACCTGCTCCGTACCATTTAAGCCTGTTAAAACTTGAATCTGCCCATTAGAACTTAAGCCAAGGGTGAGCATACGAATTTCTGCTTTTTTCTGCGAATTGACGATATACACATAAGTGCCTTTGGCACCATGTTGCACGGCGTCACTTGGAATACTGATGGCATCTTGAACGGTATGTGCATTTAAACGAACATTGACAAACTGATTGGGAAATAAAACATCATCACGATTATCAAAAATTGCCTTGATCTTTAAGGTACCTGTATTGGCATCAATCTGGTTATCCAACGCCTGCACCTGCCCAACCGCAAGTTGCTTTTGTTCTGCTTTATCCCATGCCTTGACTGGGACTTGATGTCCCTGTTTCATGTTTTCACGCAAATGAGTCAAATCATGTTCAGCAACTGAAAACTGTACATAAATAGGATGAACTTGGGTGATGCTAACCAAACCTGTCGTATCATTGGCCTGAATTAAATTACCCGCATCTTTCTGCTGAAAACCAACTCGTCCATTAATCGGTGAATAAATTTTGGTATAAGACAATTGTAATTTGGCTGCATCAACCTGTGCACGATTGGCCTGTATTTGCCCTTTCAACTGATTGACTAAAGCGAGCTGTTGTTCAACTTGTTGTTTAGCAATTGAGTCTTGCTTAAACAGCAGTTGATAACGTGCTAACTCAGTTTCTGCATTTCGTAGTTGAGCTAAGTTTTGCTGTTGTGTCCCCTCTGCCTGTGCCAAAGCCACTTGAAATGGTGCAGGGTCAACTTGAGCAAGAAGTTGTCCTTTTTGAACAGTCTGCCCTTCTTTAAAATAAATCTGCTTGAGAACACCCGAAACCTGAGTTTGAACATTCACTGTATGGGTCGGAACAACTGTACCGATGGCTTTAATTTCCACCTGCAAGTCTTGTCGCTGCACAGGCACAACACGTACAGGGACAGGTTTATCCCATTGACTATATTCTTCGCTAGGTTGAGACATCGCTTTTTTCCAATACAGCCCTCCCATGCCTAACAATAAAATGACAATGATGAATCCAATCCAAAGTGTTCGACGATAAAGAAAATGTTTTGTTGGATTGTTATTGTTCAATGGCTCACTCATTACATTTCCTATTCATTACAAAAAATTTTCGCCCAACACATACTGTTCAAAATCGGAAGATCCATACAATTTTTTAAAACTTGATCAAATTAAGTATTTAAAAAATTGAAACTTCCTATCCCAAATCACGCATATCTATTAATAAGACGGATGAAAACAAAAAACAGCTCACGCTAAATGTTGCGATTTGTAATTGCATTTAATAATGATTATCATTAATATTCAACCTTTCATTTCTTTATCCCACTTTTACTGCTGAGATTCAGGATATTTTTCTAGGGTCATGAGTTAAAAATATGAACTTAAATGTCCAAAAAAAATTGTGGTTTAGTCATCTCTACAACACCCATCAAACAACCTTGTTGTCATGGTTCAAACACAAACTGCAACACCACCATCAGTCTGAAGACCTGAGTCAGGAAGTGTTTTATCGTGCTCTGAAAAGTGAATATTGTTTTGAAAAAATTAAAGAGCCTCAAGCATGGCTCATGGGTATTGCTAAACATGTGATCATTGATCACTGGCGGCATCAGCATGTTGAAAGGTTGTATTTAGATGCGTTGGCACAGCTACCAGAAAACTACTACCCTTCGGCAGAACATGAGGTGTGCATTCGAGAAACCTTGTATCAGGTTCATCGTATGCTTGAGAAACTACCAACGCGTACATCTCAAGTCTTTTTATTGTCTCAGTTAGATGGTCTGACCTATCGAGCGATTAGCGAAAAGCTGAATATTTCTGAAGCAACGGTAAAAAGAGATATGAAGCAGGCTTTTTTAGCCTGTATAAGTCTTTATAATCCAACCGACTAATCGATTTCCTTACAACTGCTATGTCACAGCCTTCCCCTCTTCCTGAAAGTATCTTAGATGCAGCCGCTGATTGGCTGGTGCTGATTCATTCTGGGGAAATCACCGAAATACAACTACAGCAATTTGAGCAATGGAAGTCTCAAAGTAAGGAACATGCTTTAGCCATTTCACTGATCGAACGTTTTACTCAAGGTTTATCGGGTTTACCTTCCTCTTTCCAAAATGATGCATTAGTCGAGTCTAAGCAAAAATTTAATACTTCTTTAAAACACAATATACTGTTTGGGCTATCGGGCTTTTTAGTCCTTGGTTTAAGTGCATATAGTATGCCGTGGGCAAAGTGGCAAGCCGACCACCACACACAAGTGGGTGAAATTAAAACGGTGCCTTTGGCAGATGGTACGAAGCTGATTTTAGCCAGTAACAGTTATGTGAATGTCGACTTTTCAAAACAAACTCGACAAATTGAATTGGTAGAAGGCGAAATTTATATTCAGACGGCCAAAGATCCGCAGCATCGTCCATTTATGGTCACTACTCAAGATGGCAAAATTGAAGCACTGGGTACACAATTTACCGTTCGCCAAGAAGCCCGACATCGCACCAAAGTCAAAGTTTATGAACACTCAGTAGCTTTATACCCTGCTGAAACAACGACACGAAAACTTTTACAGCAAGGTCAACGTACCAGTTTTGATGCAAGTTCAATTTCAGTCATCAACCCGCTTCAAAATGACCAACCTTATTGGACACAACATTTACTGGTTGTCGAACAATGGCCTCTTAAAAAAGTATTGGATGAATTGTATCGTTATCAAAATGGAACTTATTTTATCGATCCTGAGTTAGAAAAAGTCCGTGTTTCGGGGGTATTTTCATTAAAAAACCCAAAGCAAAGTCTAGAGAACTTGGCCTATACCCATCAGCTTGAATTAGATTATTACAGTGCTTATTTATTAAAAATAAAAAAAAGATAAAAATTTGACCCTTTTTTTGAACTGACTCGACTTATACAGAAATACACTCCCAATCGAGAACACCGCATGAAGGATTATCAGGCAAAAAGTAGCTTAGCGATGGCTATTCGCGCAGTTTTATGGGGCATGCCACTGATGGCAGGAAGCTTCGCTACTACTGTTGTTTATGCTGCCACAACGTATCCTGTGAACATTACTCAACTCCCTTTAGATGAGGCGCTAAAACAACTCGCAATCCAAACAGGGACAACCATCAGCTATGACTCAAAGGCTCTTTCAAATTTGCAAGCGAAGGCGCTAAAAGGTAATTATGCAGTCGATCAAGCATTGGCTGCATTATTACAACCTCATGCTTTGCTTGCAGTAAAAGTCAACAATGGCGGCTATAGTGTTCAAGCAAGACAACGAGCCCAAGCCCAAACAAGAGAAGTTCAACTTGAAGCCATTCATAGTCAAGCCAATAACGCTTCAGGTGCAAACAGTAGTCAAGTGACCAGTGCAGATGGAACTGCTCAGCTCGCAACGATTTCTTTAAAAGCAAACTCAGGCAATAACTTAACGACTGAAGGCTCGGGTTCCTATACAGCCAAAGCCACCACAGCATCGACGGGTTTGGCACTTTCACTCAAAGAGACGCCACAATTGGTGAGTGTTATTACCCGCCAACAAATGGAAGATCAAAACCTGACGCAATTGACCGATGTTGTTTCACAGGCCGCAGGTTTGACCATTAACCAAAACGGTAACATCGGCAGTGATAACTCGCCTATTTATGCACGTGGCCAAACGGTTGATAACTTTCTACTCGATGGCGTAAAGCTGATAAGTTCATATAGCAGTATTTTCCAAAGTCAGGACACTGCTTTATTTGACCGTGTTGAGGTGGTGCGTGGTGCCAATGGTTTAATGACGGGTGCAGGCTCTGCCAGTGCAAGTATTAATATGGTAAGAAAGAAACCTTTACAAGATTTTAAAGCCTCTATTAGCGCTAGCGCAGGTTCATGGGACACTTATCGTACCGATGTCGATGTCTCATCTCCATTAAACCAAGCAGGCACGATTCGTGGACGTACCGTTCTCGCCTATCAAACGGGCGACTCTTATATCGACCGCTATAGTGAAGAACGTAAAATTGCCTATGGTGTTGTTGAGGCAGACCTTACAGAAAAAACCAAAGCCAGTTTGGGGCTCAGTTATCAAAAAATGGATATTTCAGGTATTGCCCGTGGCGGTTTACCTTCATTTTATACCGATGGCAGTCTCATCGATTGGTCACGTTCGGACTCAAATGCTGCAAGTTGGAGTGAGTCTGATCGAACAACAACAGCTTATTTTGCAGATATTGAGCACCAGTTTAACGGGCGTTGGAAGCTCAAAGGTGTCATATCTCGTACGATCACAGCCTCTGATGAAATTGTCGGTTATGGTTACGCACGCTCAGGAATTAATAAAGAAACTGGGGCAGGTACTTTACTCTATGGATCTCACTGGGACTACGAACCCACTCAAGACCTCTTTAACTTAACCTTAAATGGTTCATTTGACTTACTCAACCAAAGCCATGATGTGGTTTTAGGCACCACCTATGCCAGAAGTAAAAATAAACGTCCAACCTATTCGGGTTGGAGTGTAAATACTTTGGATAATATTTTCGAGTGGGATGGGCATAACCCGACACGCCCTGAAATGCCGATTGATGGCTGGTACAGCAATGATGAGAAAAGCCAATCTGTATTTGGTGCAGTACGTTTAAAATTGGCTGATCCACTGGCGGTGATTTTAGGAACACGTTTAGAAAATTGGCAACGCGTAGATAAAGACTACACCAACTCAGATCAAAAACTCGTGACTTCAATACGTGAAGAAAAGAACAAACTCATTCCTTATGTTGGCATCACCTATGACTTAACAGAGCAATGGACAGGTTATGCAAGTTATACCAATATTTTCTTACCACAAGACAAGCAAACCACCACAGGTAGCTATATCGATCCACTGGTAGGAAATAGCACAGAGCTGGGGATTAAAGGTGAATTCTTTGATAACCAACTAAACTTCGGTGCTGCCATTTATCAAACCCAAGAAGATAATAAAAGCATTGCAATAGAAGGGAAAACTGCACCAAATGGCTCTCAAGCATACCGTACAGAATCTGGTACAAAAAGCCGCGGCTTTGAGTTAGAAACCACAGGTAAACTGACGGATACTTGGCAACTTTCTGCAAGTTTTTCACGCAATCTCTCTCAGGACAAAAATGGCAAGAACTTAAATACAAGTATCCCAAACAATACCGCTAAATTATTTACCACTTATACCCTGCCTTACCTCGACGAAGCTTTAACAGTAGGTGGTGGACTACGCTGGCAAAGTGAAATTTATCAAGATAATGAGTCTAATAAGACTCGATTCACACAAGACAGCTATACATTGGTTGACTTGATGGCACGTTATAAAATCAATGAAAATCTTGTAGTGAATTTTAATTTAAATAACCTGTTCAATGAGAAATATCATCTATCAACTACAAACAGCTACTATGGCGCACCAACTAACTTTAGAGTGGGACTAAAATACGACTGGTAATTTTAGGTCAAATATCACTGATCATTTAGTTGTACATCTACGGCATTATTTTCATATGAAAGTAATGCCGCTTTTTTATGTATTATTTTTCTCTAATGAAACGAGTCGGCTAGACAAAACGTTATTTCTTGCTCAAGAGCGCTCTCAAATGCTGCTGCACCGCAGGCCATTCACTTTTTAAAATACTGTACACATATGTATCTCTTAAAATATCATTCTGCACAATTTGGTGACTTCTAAGTACCCCGTCTAATTTTGCCCCTAAACGTTCAATCGCAGCCCGACTTTTAAAATTAAAAGAAGACGTACGGAACTCAACCGCAATACAATTCAAAGTATCAAATGCATGCGAAAGCAGAAGATTTTTACACTCCGTATTGACATAACTACGCTGCGCGGACTGGCTATACCATGTTGAGCCAATTTCAACACGGCGGTGCTCGGCTTCGATATTCATAAAAGTCGTCATCCCTAACAGCCTACCACTGTCTCGTGCTTCCACCGTAAATGGCAACATACTGCCCAGCCGCTGTAAATCTAGGCGGCGTTGGATTTCAGCCATCATCTGCTCAGGTGAAGGAATGCGGGTATACCACAACTTCCATAACTCGCCATCACGCACTGCATCACACAGTGCTGGAGCGTGTTCAAACTCAAGCGGTTTTAATATAATTCTCTCACCCTGTAAAACCACAGGTTTTAAGCACTGCATGGCTCACTCCTTATATTTTAATTCGTTAAGTTGGATCATCTGTGGCTAGATCGAGTTGATTTTTGATGCGGCAATCAAATGCATTGCATCGGCTATCTCAAGCTGTCCCGTTTTTGTCAGTGCATTCGCTACACCCAGAACATCTCGATGTTCTTTGTTTTGGCCGAGTTTCGATTTGCCTTGCAACTGAGTAATTTCGATTTCGATCCCCACAATTGCTTTTAGCATGGGTTCAAGATAGTCCTTCGGAGCATCCGACATTTTCCACGGCTCGGGTTGTGTTGCTTCATGAGTTCGTGTCAAACATGCCACCACACCGCGTACATAGCGCTCATCATCCCGAATAGTCACACGACCATAAGCATGTACCACTCGATAGTTCCATGTCGGTACTTGCTGATGATGCTCTTGTTTGCTGGGATACCACTGCGGTGAGATATACGCATCTCCAGCTCGAAAGACCACCAACACTTCATCGCCATTCTTCAGGTCTTGCCAAACAGGATTATTTCGAGAGACATGGGCATGCAATATGCCAAATTCAGTATTATCAGCTTGTAATTCAAAGGGTAAGTGATTCGCGTCTAAACCACTGATCCCATGTGTAAATAAAATACCCAATGGATAATTCTGTATGAGCTGATGTAGCTCATCTATTTGAGTCACTTCAAAATCTGCTGGAATATACACGGCACAGCCTCCTTGAGCTCATTGTTGCTATATTTGTTGTTGTAAATTCTCAGGTTTAATTGGATTATTCAAAAGTACCAGTTTGTATTACTTTGAGTAGACCAGAATTATGGCAAGAATGGCAAAAGTCGTAGAACTCCCCTCTATCGCAAAACTCAATAAAATGCAGGGACAAATAGCCGCCCAACTGATTCAAGCATTGCGACAAGCGGTACAAAATGGTGATTTACAAGCGGGGGATCCCTTACCTTCATCGCGAGAATTGGCGATGACATTAAATGTTTCGCGTGGCACCATTATTGAAGCGTATGATCAACTCTTAGCTGAAGGGGTTTTAGAGGCACGTGCACGCCAAGGAACTTTCGTTTCAGATGCCTTATCGCATTCAAAGTCTCAGCAAACTCAGGAGCGGAGAAATACTCACCCTACTCACGTTCAGCTGACACCCGCAGCTCAGGCTTATGCTGAAGTATTGAAAGAATTTAAACCGCTTCCCCATCTTCCTTTTGCAGTCTCTGTGCCTATTGGGCGCACCCAACCAAATGATATTTGGAGAAAATTTGGTAACCGCTATCGTGCTCGAGGAGTAGGCGCACCCTCTGGTTATGATGACCCACAAGGTGTATTTTCCTTACGAGTTGCGATTGCTGACTATGTACGACGCTCTCGTTCTGTCCACTGTGAACCTGAGCAAATAGTGATAACTAGTGGCATCCAACAGGCTCTATATATCTGTAGTCAGATTCTATTTAAAGCACAAGACCAGGTTTGGGTCGAAGACCCTGCCTACCGAGGTACAACGGCGCTACTAGAAAACTCAATACAACCCTTACACATTGTTCGTGTTCCCGTGGATGAAGAAGGAATTCAAGTCGATACAAGTATAAAACTCGCGCCCAATGCCCGTGCTGCCTTTGTAACTCCTTCTCATCAATACCCAATTGGTATGCCGATGAGTTTATCTAGACGTACAGCATTGCTCACGTGGGCCAAACAGCAAAGCGCTTGGATTATTGAAGACGATTATGACAGTGAACTGCGCTACAGTGGCCAGCCTTTTCCTGCCTTACAAGGGTTAGCACCTGAACAAGTCATCTATTTGGGGACATTTAGCAAAGTACTGTTCCCATCACTACGCCTCGGCTATGCCGTACTACCCAAAGCGTTGGTCGCTCCTTTTTGTGGATTGCGTGTTTTGATCGACCGTCATCCTCCCTCTGCTGATCAGCACGTTTTGGCTGCCTTTATTCAAGAAGGTTATTTAGAACGTCATATTCGACGGATTCGTAATGTCTATGCAGAGAACCGTCGATATTTAATTGACATGATTGAACGTTATATTCCAAAACACTTAGGCTATTTACAAGCTGGAGATCAAGGCATGCATATGGTGCTATGGCTTGCAGATTACATGGATGATCGGAAAATCGCTCAAGCTGTACTCGATGCTGGTATTGCGATTAAAGCGGTTTCTCCAACCTTTTCCTTGGAACGTAAACGCTCTGGTTTAGTACTTGGTTTAGGTGATTTTGAGCTGATTCAAATAGAACGTGCTGTACAAAGTTTGGCTCATGTTCTTAAGCAGCATGAGCAGCCTCTTGAGGTGGAGTAAATTCACGTGATTCATGATCAGGTATATAAGCGACTGACCACCATTTTTCCGTATAATGTCGGCAGCGCTCAGTAGCCTTAAAAATTGCACTGTAAATCCATTTTCAACCAGACAATGGAAATGCTAAACAGAATTTACAAATTAAATGAATATGTTAAAGACTCCAAACAAAATGAACTCGACGAAAGCAACATGGATTGGTTTGGCTGCCATTGTATTATGGAGTTTAATTATTGCTCTGATTAAAGAAGTGAGTAACAGCTTTGGAGCGATTGGTGGAGCCGCCCTTATTTACTCGTTGGCCTCTGTTTTTTTGTTGCTCTTATTTGGTTGGCCTCGGTTAAAAGAATTTCCTCTTCCCTATCTGGTTTGGGGTAGCTTGCTGTTTGTTTCTTATGAAATTTGCCTTGCCCTGTCCATTGGTTACTCAACTAGCAGTCGACAAGCCATCGAGGTTGGTATGGTGAACTACCTGTGGCCGACCTTTACCATTATTTTTGCGATTGTATTTAATAAACAAAAAGCCAATTTTCTCATCGTACCCAGCTTTTTAGTCTCGCTGATCGGTATTTGTTGGGTGCTGGGCGGTGATCAAGGATTAAGCTTTAAAGGCATGCTCAGCAATATTCAAAATAACCCTCTAAGCTATGGTTTGGCATTGCTTGGCACTGTACTTTGGGCGTCTTATTGCACCCTCACCACAAAAATGGCGAATGGTAAAAATGGAGTAACACTATTTTTCATTTTAGTTTCAATTGTGCTGTGGGTTAAATGGTTGTTGTTAGGAGAGGGCACTTTGAGTTTTGAACTGCAGCCCACCATTTATTTAGTCCTCGCAGCCTTTGCAATGGGTATGGGGTATGGCGCATGGAATATTGGTATATTGCATGGCAATGTCACACTATTGGCTGCCGCATCGTATTTTATTCCTGTGCTTTCTGCTGTGGTTTCCGCTGTCATTTTAAGTACGCATTTAACTTTCAGTTTTTGGCAAGGTGCGTTGATGGTCTGTCTCGGTGCTTTGCTGTGCTGGGTTTCGACCAAAACCACAGTATAAATGATTAAAAACAGCGTCTATTTCAAGCCAATTTTCAGCGCTGATTCTTATTTGTAAAACCAGTGACTTAATAAAAAAGCCAACGCATGTGATGTCATCGTTGGCTTTTTTATTGTTTCAAACCAATGGGCGGATATTAACGTTCACGCAGTGCTTCTTTGGCTTTGTTAAACGGTTTTATTAAATAGTCCAACACCGTCTTATGCCCCGTTTTAATATCCACGACTGCCACCATACCCGGTGTAATGTTAAATTGTTTACCTTGCTTATTGATGAGTTTGTCAGAGTCTGTACGGATATAAGCACGGTAATAGAACTGATCTTGCTTGACCTCATCACGTATTGTATCGGGTGAAATGACCGTCACTTTTCCATGCAAACCGCCATAAATTGAATAATCATAGGCCGTCACTTTCACCAAAGCCTCTTGGTCAGGTCGAATAAAAGCAATATCGCGTGGCGAAATGCGGGCCTCAATTAAAAGCTGTTCATCTAAAGGAACGATGGTCATCAACTTTCCATTTTGTGGAATGACACCACCAATGGTCATGACATCAATTTCTTTGACAATGCCCCGTACAGGTGACTTAAAAACAGTGCGCTGTAAGGTATCCGTTTTGCCTTTAATCACCTGTGCTTGAGTTTCAATATCAATATTAGCTTTGGCCAATTCTTCCCGTGCTTTAACATAATATTGATTGCGAATATCGTTCATCTGATTTCGAAGGTCATTGGCCTCTCGTTTCAAACGAAGCACCTCTACTTCACTAGCTGCCCCTTTTGCGACAAGGGGCTCTGTCATCGCAAGCTCCTGTTCCACCAAAACCAAAGCTTGACTTAAGCCAGATACCGAATCATTTAAATTCGAACGGCGAGATTGATATAAGGCAGTTTCTTCACTGACTAACTTAGGTATTTTTAGCACATCTTCTGGAAATACCAAGGGAGTAGCGTTGACCTCCGCACGAAGTCGTGCAGCAGTCGCTTTTGACGCAATTAAGAGTGATTCTGACTCACCTACATTTGAAGCAAAACGCGTTGGATCTAGCTGTGCTAGAACTTGTCCTTGCTTTACAATTTCCCCTTCACTGACATACAGTTTAGTTAAAATCCCGCCTTCTAAGGATTGAATCGATTGTTCTTTAGATGATGGAATGACTTTACCTGAGCCTGTAGAGACTTCTTCTAATTCAAAAAACCATGCCCAAGCCAACAGCACAAGTAATCCAATACAAATCACCCAAATGAACTTGCTAACACTCGGTAAAGGCGGTTGAAAGTTGAGAGCAGAAACGCTTTTTTTACTAGATTCCGTTTGACTCATGACTTCAACACCTCAGCAGTTTTTTGTTGTTTTGATTGATTTAGAATCTGATCTCGTGGTCCATCCATTACAATCTTTCCGTCGTTCACCACAATAATCCGATCGACAAGTTCTAAAACCGCACGACGATGCGTCGCAATAATCATGGTTTTTGGTCTTAACCAGTGCTTTAAATGATCAATTAATTGTTTTTCTGTGACTTCATCTAAAAATGACGTTGGTTCATCGAGCAGTAAAATATTCGGCTGACAAATCAATAAGCGCGCCATTAACAAAGCCTGACGTTGCCCACCTGAAAACCCAGTACCACCTTCTAAAATTTGAAAATCAAGCCCTTCCTTTTTAGCTTGAATAAAATCGAGTGCACCTGTAATTTTTAAGACATTTAAAATTTCTTGATCACTGGCCAGAGGTGCTCCAAGCGTCAAATTCTCTCGAACTGTGCCAAAAAAGAGATGTGCATTTTGATTGAGCAATCCCATATCTCGCCTTACATCTGCGGGATCAATCAGTCTTAATTCCAGTCCATCGAGTTTAATTTTGCCTTGTGTGGGTTCTTGCATCCCCGATAACAACTGCAATAAGGTCGATTTACCTGCGCCATTTCGTCCAAGAATCGCAATTTTTTCGCCAGCTCTTATGACCAATTTAGCAATGTGTAAGTTGGGCTTTTCATCTCCATCACTGTATTTAAAACTAACGTCTGTTAAGTCATAATCACCATTGATCACAGGTCGATGAATTAAATGTGCCCGCTCAGGTTGATCAACAGCACGTTTCATCAGTTCATCTAGACCTGTTTTTGCAACTTTTGCCTGTTGTAAGCGCCCAAGTACCCCTGCAATTTGGGCTATAGGTCCAAGCATGCGAGAAGACAGCATCGAACATGCCACCAATGCCCCCGTTGTCATTTCACCTTTCATGACCGCAAAACACCCCACTAACACGACAACAGCAAAGGTCAACCCTTGAATCTTCTGTGTCCATGCATTCAACACACCCACCAACTTTCTCTGACGCATGGAAATATCAGCAGAAATTTCATTCATACGGTTCCATTGATTTTGAAAGCGAGACTCAGCTCTAAGCAGTTTAATGTCTTCAATACCCTGTACCACTTCAACGAGCATGGCATTACGAATCGCACCTTCACGCATACCTTCTTTAGCCAATTTTGCTAAAGGCTTTTGAATCAGTAGACCCGGCAAAATCATCAAAGGAACAACCACAAGCATGACCCAAAACAGATTGCCGCCAATAAGCCAAAAGATTACTAAGAACATTAAGAAAAAAGGTAAATCGGCAATTGCTGAAATGGTGGTTGAAGTGACTAGTTCACGAACCCCTTCTAATTCTCTAATTTGAGAAATAAATGTACCTGTTGATTTTGAGCGTTCTTTATTTTTAATGCGTAAAGCATGACCAAAGACCCGATCCGATATTTTTAAATCTGCTCTTTTACCAATAATGTCTGATAAAAAAACCCGTGCAACGCGTATCGAAAACTCAAAAATTGCCGCAATTAATACTCCACCTGCCAGCACCCACAACGTTGGGATTGACTGTGCTGGAATGACACGGTCATAGACATTCATAGAAAATACGACGGTTGCTAATGCAAGGATATTCGCCATTAAAGAGGCAAACATAATGTCTATATAACGTTTCCAGTCTTGTAATACGATGCCCCAAAACCAACTGGCTTCATAAGGCTTGATGTATTCATCAACCCGGACATCACTCACCGATTTTTCAGGTCGAATGATATAAACAAAGCGAATATGTTCTTGTAGTTTCGTAATGGTATAGGTTTGTGTAAGCCCTTCGTCAGCACTGAACTGGATGCTGATATTGCCATCTGAATCTGCTTTTTCAATTACAGCGACTTGTCCATCTGAGAACTCGACAACGACAGGTAACAACCATGGGTTGAGTAAATCTTGACTGAATGGCACTTGACGTAGACTCATCCCCAGTTGACGGGTCATGAGTGTCAAAGTCTCCGCGATAGAATCACTTTGATTCCAGTTGAGTTGCAAACGAAGTTGTTCTTCTGATGTTTCAATACGATAGTGCTTTGCAATACGAAGCACTGCTTTTAGCCATGGTTGGTAATTTAATGAACTGCTCATGACACCACCTCAAGTCCCTGAATAGGCGTATTATTTAATTGATAAACAGCTCTACTACGGCCAGTAATTTCAATATATCGAATCAGTGCTGTATAAATATCATAGCGAGCAGCTTCAATTTCCTGAGCTGCACCATGTATTGCTTGTTCAGCATTGAGCAAGTCAACAACAGTTCGTGTGCCTAATTTATATTGTTCTTGATAGAGTTCTTTGGTTCGTTTTGTGGTTTCACGTCGTTGAGCAAGAACCACCATTTGCTTTTGCTTACTTTCCACTTCTGTCTGAATCAAACGAGTTTGATCCAATACATCTAAATAAACAGTACTGACTTGTGCTTTAGCTGCTTCCTCTGCATAACTAGCAGCACGGTTTCTCGCACTAATCGCTCCACCTTGAAAAAAGGTGCTTGAAGCTTCAAGCATGATTGAATTATAAAAACCATCATCTTCGTTATTATTTGGATTGCGCCCATTTACCGCCTGACTCAGGCTGCCTTTAATATTTAACGTTGGATAGACATTTAATTTAGTTTGTTGCTTCTGAAATTTCGCAATCTGAACTGCAGTTTGTGCGGCCATCATTTTTGAAACGTTATTAAAATCAATTTCATCGTATAACCCTGCTTTTTCAACTAAAAAACTTGGCATATTTATATTTACATTTGAAACGTCGTATCCCAATAAAGTTCTGAGTTTTTGTTGATACTGATGTAATTGGGCTTCCTGAACCACCTTGGTCGATTGCGCTGCTTCTAAATTTGACTGCGCTTGAATCGGATCTGCTTGGCTACTAATACCAGCTTGTGCACGTAACCGCGCAATTTCGGCGATACGACCAATACCACTAATTTGTTGATCGGCAATTTTTACGAGCTCTTCATAGCGTTTGATATTCACAATTGCATTGGCTACTTGGTATGAAATATCATCAATTTCAAGTAATAACTGCGCTTGGTCTTGCATCAACTTTGCTTGTTCGACAGTCACAGCACTTTTTATTTTGCCGAAGTCATAAAGCATTTGTGTCGCAGAAATACTAAAAACTTGTCGGCCACGCTCTCCTGTCGTAAAGTCGCCAGTATTAAATCCTCCTGAAATTTGAGGAAAATACTGTGATTTGACGGTATCAATATTTGCTTGCTGCTGAGCAACTTCCGCAATGCCTTGAGTAATTTCGGGACGACGTTGCAATGCCTGCCGAATCGCATCTAAAAAATCCAGTTGGCTTCTTTTTGTTACAGCGACAGACCTTACACTACTACTAGGCATGTCAGTCGTCACTGCGGCGCTTATTTTTGGTAACTCTTGGACTGACGATGTATTGGTGAATAAACGATTAAAATCATCAATTTTAATCGTATTGGCTTGATCGTCAGGTTTAGGCTGCCATATTTGATTGATTTTACTTTTAACAGAAGATGGTTGTTCTGTATTGGCACTTGCAAATGTCACGGGAAACAATAGAACTAAACTTAAATATAAAGAGGAGTGCCAAAAACCAGAACTCTTAAGCATACAAATAAAATGCGTTCTTTTTTCGGCAATAGACCATTTGTTCATTAAAAAGATGGATTCAGATTTTGATTCAGAGCGAATCATTTCCTTTTTTTTCATTTATAAAATTTCTCATTTGCCAACATGCGCACTTGCTGTGTCTTCGGGTACTTTTTTTCTGTTAGCAATTTTTGCATGGCTTCTTGGCCTTGCTTTTTATATATTTTACAATAGGTTGCTGAAACAGCCAACTCATCTAATGCTCGCCACTCATAGATACTTGCATCCACAAATAACCCGTCTTTGGGGCTAGGAATATCGATAGCTTGCATAGCAAAATAGCAAGCTAAGTCAAAGTCTTTTTTTAGCCGATAGTAACGTGCTAGAGCATAGAGTGGTTCAGCGCGTGACTGATTTGAAATCCATGATTTTAAATATTCACGGTGAATGATGACTTCATCTAGCCCTAGACGTTCGGCCATTTGCGCCGCCCGAAATTGGGCCATCCAGCGCTCCTCCTCCCAACCAACTGCTACAGCACGCTTTAAAAAATACTCGCGTGCTTTTTCAAACATGCCAGCATCACGGTAACTTTGTGCCAAATAAAAAACATAGCGCAAATTATCTGGCTCATCTATGAGTCCTTGTTCCAGCAAAGCAATATCATTGAGATATGTATTTTTATTTTTTGCTCGAGCACCATCATGCTGAACAAATATGTTCAAGCCTTCAAGTGTTTGCCAACGATGTAATTGCTGTGAGTGAAGATATTCATGTATGACCCCTTTCCAACTCCACTCTAGAGTTGTAGAAATCATGGCATTACGTCGATAACGCAAAGCGCCATAAATCACTGGAAAATAATAGGCTTTCGCCGTAAGTGCAGGTAAAACAAAATCTTCAGCAGCTTGCAACTGTTCATCCGCATCAATGAATAAGAGATAATCCGCAGTAGGCAGATCTTTTGAGACTGCAAGCTGTAGTGCCTCTGTACGGTTGTACCCAAAATTTTTCCAAGGCCGTTCATATAACTGCCCAGGAATGTCTTTTAAATAGTCTTGAATAATGTCCTGAGTACCATCACTCGAACCGGTATCTACAATGCACCATGAATCTATCCAAGGTTTAACTGACGCCAAACATCTTAAGATGACATGCGCCTCATTTTTAACAATCATATTTAGGCGAATATGCTTTTTCATTTATTACTTATATCCAATTCATCAAATACATAGAGAAGAGATGCTTTGTGTTTAAACCCACAAAGCATCCTTTTTTATTCCTTTCCTTCTGTTTAGAAGATGATCTGATTATTATTTAATAAGGTCTGAAGTTGATCCTCTGCTGTAGCACCTAAACTACTGGCTGTAATGTTTTCTAGCACCAACAAGTCTGATTTAACAGTAAAGTTCGTTCCACTACCATCTCGGTCAATTGCAATCACTGCATGTCCATTTACATCAGTTGTCACAGAAATATAGTTACCTATATTAGTCGCAGTCTGATGTCCATCGAGCAATGCAGAAACATCAATTTTATCTGCCCCCGAACCAACCGAAAAATCAGTCCAAATGTCAGTGCCATTACCACCTCTAGCATCTAAATTATCTAGAAGTTCATATAGCGCTGTGTCATTACCCGTACCACCAGTAAGCGTGTCATTGCCTGACCCTCCAATCAACAAGTCATTCCCCGCGCCACCAATGAGTGTGTCATTTCCATCTCCACCACGTAACAGATCATTGCCAGCGCCGCCTGTTAATGTGTCATTACCAGCATAGCCATATAAACGTACACCTTCTGTTGCCGCAGAATGGTCTAGGTTGTCAGTAACATTGGAGCCTTCAAATATGAACGTATCACCATTGCTAAAACTATCGAGTAAGTTCACATCAATTAAGCTACCACCACTCTTCGTTGATGATGCACCTTGACTATCAATGGCTGTCATTGAAACTGAGTTCAGTACATTTGTAGTTAACAAATTACCTGTAAGCAATGTGCCATCTTCCGCACGCATTTCAACTGCTGCTAAAAGCTCATTGATAGCCAAATTGCTAATCGTTCCACCATCTAGTGCCGTAATGATGAGTGTATTGCTATAGCCGAGTAGATTGAGTAAACCACCATCCGTCACTGAGGTAACTTTCAAACCTAGCTCAGTAGCCAACTCTGTACTGACGGCAAAGTAAGCACGTGTTAAGCCAACATTAACTACAGGTTGATAAACCAATTCAACGCGTTGCAAATTGTTGTTTTGGTCGATGACTGAATAAGACTGGCGACTAAGATCTAGTAAGCCAAGTGCATCTACACCAATCAAGCCAAGAAGCGTATTCACTTCTAAACTAATTTCTGGTGCAACATTATTTGGATCAAAGTCTGGCTGATATTGATTGGCGTCTTCTAAACTACCAACTGTTAAATCCACGTTATGTGTATCTGTATCACCATCTCCATCTTTGACTTCAATGTCGATATTCAGATGATCATCAGCTTTAATACTGTCATAAGTCGTCTGATCTAGCACTTGTTCGCCAATGATCAATTTTCCAGATTTAAGTAAGAAATTGATGAGTTCTTCTTGACTATTAAATTGGTCTAGCAGATCTGACACAAATTCAAGTACGATCACTTGATCAACTGCATTTACCGTATCAGAGGCTGTAATATCTGTAATACCACCTGTTGAACTGATATGTATTTCTGTGTTCCCCCCAATTTCAACAAAGTATAAGTACTGTCCTATATTAATTGAGTTAGTGCCAACACGACTCGCACCAGACAACAAACCAGATAGATCAATTGCATCACCACCCTGTGCTACAGAGCGAGTATCAAAATCAAGAATTGTGTCTCTTGCTGCTGATGAAACAGTTCCTTGGTCTCCCGCTTCCCACTTGAAGACCACACGACCTAAGTAGCCTGTCATCGTGTCATTGCCTTTTCCACCAATGATAATGTCATTTCCAGCACCACTATCGATTGTGTCGTCACCAGCTCCACCACGGATGATGTCAGCAAAGTTACTGCCTGTGATGATATCGTTGCCGTCTAGACCATAAATGCGTACAGAGTTAGCTGCTCCACTTTGATCTATTGTGTTTGCACCTACTGTACCAGTAATAATAGCTTCGTTAGATTCGTTGTTTGAACCGAGTAATCCACCTAATACATCCGCACTAATTAAATCACTGTGCGTTGAGCTATCTGTGGCGTTATTACTATCAGTCGCTTTGACTGTAAATGTTGGGGCAACTCCAGCTTGTGCTAACCCGCCCAAAGCGCTTGTAGCAACGTTAACAGATCCTAATAACTCATTAAACTTTTGAGCAGCGGCTTCGGGGTCACTAGTAGTAATTGTAAGGGTTTGTCCGTAAATATACCCACTACCATTAGGATTTGGGATAAATGTTGCATTTGCAGAACTCTTCGTTACAGTTAAACCTAGTTCTATCGCTAGTGTGGTTGAGTAATCCAAAGAATATTGACTAAGACCTAAAGCAGAAGTTAACGAACCTAGGACACTTCCTGCATAGTTTAAAACTGCGGTTATACCTAATGTATTCAATAGACCTGCAAGAATTCCACCAATAATAGGAATACCAGCAACTGCTTGACTTATTACGGCTGATCCTAATTCAGTTGTAATTGATATCTCAACAGTTTTTAGATTTTCATTAGTATCACTAACACTAAACATTTGAGATTTCGATAAATCAACAACACCCAATACATTTGCATCAACGACGCCTAACAATCCGCCACTAGAATTGATTGTGGCCTCAGGCGCTTCATTGACTGCAAGACCTTGACCTGTAACTTCAACAGTATAATTTCCAGTGTCTAAATTCACCGTAATGGTTTCACCACGAGCTGTCGTGACAACTAAGGATGTACCTGAACTATCTGTCACAGTATGTGAAGTCACAATCATTGAACCACTAAAGCTGCTAGGCGGCGTCACGGTCGTACCATCATAAGTAAAATTAACACCTTCAATAGTCACTTTACTTACATGTGCACCCTCAACATCACCACCAAAGGTTTCAACAGCTGACCCACGATAAGTTTGCGGTATGCTGATATCTAGCGTTTCTGACCCCTGTGTTATTTGTTGTGTTAAATTTGCCCTGTTCTCTGTAGCTGCAACAGGAACACCATCAACAATTTCTAGTTTCAGTACATCATGTGCAAGACCTCCATCTAGAATTGGAATCGTAATGGTGATTTTGTCTGCACCCACTAGATGGTGGTCAAGGCTATGGTTTTGAACAATCGTATAGTCGCCATTATTATTAATCGTGATACTCAATACTGGCTCTGTCAAACCTGTTGCAGTTGCAATAAATGGGTCTGCTAGTGTACCAGTTCCACTCCACACCAAAGCGACACCGCCAACAGTCATCAGCACAGATGTACCATTTCCATCAACTGCCGTGACGGGCGCTGAGGTACTGTCCATAGCTAGGCTTGTACCTGTTTTAACAGTACTACCTGTAACTGGTGGATTTACACCAACTCCTGCAAGTACGGAATCACTCAGTACTGCTGGAATATCTAAGGTATATGCAGCATCAGCCACCGTTGGTAATGATGTATTACCAACACTGTCAGTAAAAGTCGCTTCAGCATGAACATTACCAGCACCGCCAGCAAACTGACTACCTGGAATAGATGCTGTCCATGTGTTTCCGGTTAGAATTGCAGGATATGTCTGACCATTTACCGTTATCACAACTGTTGCTGAGACTGTATCAGCAGGCAACGTTACAGACCCTGTAACCGTAATATTACCCCCAACTTCGCTGGCATCAATAACATCATCACCTGCAATAGGTGTAAGAATACTGACAGCCCCTCCAACAGGTGGTAATAAATCGACAATGATTGAATCAGTTACTCGATCTACATTACCCCATTGATCCGTTGCTGAAACATCAATCGGATTTTGACCTTCTCGTACTGATACGTTAACTATTAAGGTATGGCTGCTCACCTCTGATGGATTAAGAATATATTTGTCACCATTGACAACAATGATATCTCCGACCTGAGCATCTGCACCTAATGTAATTTTTACAGGGGTATAGTTTTTACCATCCATCTCTGTTGGAGTCAGTATGCCATCGCCACCTACGATATTTACATCATTAGGGAAGTCAATCGAACTTACGATGTCACGCGGTGCACCATCAATCTGTATATCTTTAGATGCATCATCTAACTCAGTCCCTGTATTAGATTTAATATCGACATCTAGCGTCTCAGTTTGTCCTTGTGTTACAGGCACATCTAAAAATTCTACGTATTTTTGATCTATGTCAGCTTGCGTTACTGTATGTTCTACGCCACCCAAAGAAATAACATCTCCTACGCGGACATCGTCACCAATCTGCACACGAACATCGATCGTACTACCTACACCTAGCTCAGTGTTATCAATAATGTTATTTCCATTCGTATCACTTATGACATTCACATTACCAATATAGTTCCCATCAGTGACTTCAAAGAATTTAAAGTCTACATCTGTCTGACCATCGCTATTTGAGGCATCAACACGTATGAAATTCAACCCGTCCAATACAGATACAGAAACTTCTATTTCTCCTGCATCAATATTTTGTTGAGTAAGCACATACGGAGTGCCATTTACTATAATGACATCTGTTGCCTTGGCATCTGCACCCAATCCAATCGTTATTGTATTTGGCCCATCTAGAAGCTCGCGCTGACTGAGTTTTCCATTTGCATTTGCATCGGCATTTAAAGTAATACCTGTAATCAAATCAGCTGATCCACTTACACCTGTAGCACCAGTAGCACCTGTTTCGCCTGTGGCACCCGTAGCACCAGTTTCGCCTGTGGCACCTGTTTCACCTGTGGCACCCGTTGCACCATCTGCACCTACAAGCCCTGTTTCACCCGTTGCACCTGTAGCACCCGTTTCACCTGTAGCGCCTGTAGCACCAGTTCCACCTGTTGCGCCCGTAGCACCCGTTTCGCCTGTGACACCAGTTTCGCCTGTAGCACCCGTTTCGCCTGTAGATCCCGTTGCACCTGTTGCGCCAGTTTCGCCTGTGGCACCAGTTTCGCCTGTAGCGCCTATAGATCCCGTTGCACCAGTTTCGCCTGTAGCACCAGTTTCGCCTGTGGCACCTGTTTCGCCCGTTGCACCAGTTTCGCCTGTAGCGCCTATAGATCCCGTTGCACCAGTTTCGCCTGTGGCACCCGTAGATCCTGTAGCGCCTGTTTCACCCGTTGCACCAGTTTCACCTGTAGCACCAGTTTCGCCTGTAGCGCCAGTTTCGCCTGTGGCACCTGTTTCGCCCGTTGCACCAGTTTCGCCTGTGGCACCAGTTTCGCCTGTGGCACCAGTTCCACCTGTAGCGCCTGTTTCGCCCGTTGCACCAGTTTCGCCTGTAGCGCCTATAGATCCCGTAGCACCAGTTTCGCCTGTAGCACCAGTTTCGCCTGTGGCACCCGTAGCACCAGTAGCGCCAACCTCACCTTTCAAATATTCAGCCAAGTCTGAAACTGTAGAACCTACTGGTAATTCACCAGCATCAATCAATAATTCTAATACTGATTTACCATCCGCACCTGTAGCGCCATTCGCTCCATCTGCTCCTTTAAGGTAATCAATCAGATCGTTCGTATCTGAACCCGGTGGTAATTCTCCAGCTTCGATCAGCAACTCTAGTGCTGACTTACCATCCGCACCTGTGGCACCTGTTGCGCCAGTCGCGCCATCTGCTCCTTTAAGGTAATCAATCAGATCGTTCGTATCTGAACCCGGTGGTAATTCTCCAGCTTCGATCAGCAACTCTAGTGCTGACTTACCATCCGTACCTGTGGCACCTGTTGCGCCAGTCGCGCCATCTGCTCCTTTAAGGTAATCAATCAGATCGTTCGTATCTGAACCCGGTGGTAATTCTCCAGCTTCGATCAGCAGCTCTAGTGCTGACTTACCATCCGCACCTGTGGCACCTGTTGAGCCAGTGGCGCCATCTGCTCCTTTAAGGTAATCAATCAGATCGTTCGTATCTGAACCCGGTGGTAATTCTCCAGCTTCGATCAGCAGCTCTAGTGCTGACTTACCATCCGCACCTGTGGCACCTGTGGCACCTGTCGCACCAATCGCACCATCCACACCTTTTAAATATTCAATTAAATCAGTAATGGTTGCATCTGCAGGTAATTCTCCAGCTTCGATCAGCAACTCTAGTGCTGACTTACCATCCGTACCTGTGGCACCTGTTGCGCCAGTCGCGCCATCTGCACCCTTTAAATATTCAATTAAGTCATTAAGGGTTGCATCGCTTGGTAATTCACCTGCATCAATCAATAACTCTAAGGCTGATTTTCCATCTGCACCTGATGCACCTGTCGCACCAATCGCACCATCTAACCCTTTTAGGTAATTGATCAAATCATTAATATTCGCATCGGTTGGTAATTCACCTGCATCAATCAATAACTCTAAAGCAGATTTTCCATCTGCACCTGATGCACCTGTCGCACCAATCGCACCATCCACACCTTTTAAATATTCAATTAAATCAGTAATGGTTGCATCTGCAGGTAATTCTCCAGCTTCGATAAGCAGGTCTAAAATTGACTTTCCATCTTCACCCGATTCGCCCGTTGCACCAGTTTCGCCCGTTGCACCAGTTTCTCCAGTAACGCCTGTTTCACCTGTGGCACCCGTAGATCCTGTAGCCCCAGTTTCACCTGTGGCACCTGTAGATCCTGTAGCACCTGTTTCACCTGTAGCACCCGTAGATCCAGTGGCACCCGTTTCACCTATAGCGCCTTTAGAACCAGAACCTGAATCATCATCTGAATCATTTGCTGCCCAAGCTATCATGCCTCCCGCAGCTAATGGAATTGCAATCCACGCTAATGCAGACATTCCATTATCATCGTAAAGTAAAGGTTCAATATTACTCAAAGTTGAATATGTTGCATTTATAGCATCTCCATTAGCAACAAAATCTACCCATACTAAGGCATTACTACCTTCTAAAACTAAACTATTATCCGATGCGAAAAAACCAACAATTGTTATAACCTCTCCATTATTTAAAATAACTTTGAGATCATTCCCTTCTTTTGAAAAACTCTTAACATCATCTTTATTTAGCTGAAGCTTGACTACCGAAGGGTTTTCTTTTGATAACTGAACTTTGTTTGATCCTCCCATATTAGCCACAGCTTCTTTATGAGATTCCTTACCTACTATTGAAATTTGAGTAACCATACAAATAACCCTCTGAAATGGTATTGATTTGTTATTTCCATCCAAAAATAAAAAACGTTTTTTGGTCTTATTAAACTTAAACGACTTTTAGCTACTCATAACCTGTGCATTTTTATGGTTCATCAAATAAAAAAATGAGTATTAAAAGTAAATTATTTCTTCTCTCAATGTTTTTACACTAGTTTATTATTCTTTAAAATACACCTGTATAAATTCACTAAAATCTGACAAAAAACTATTAAGATTTTTTAAAAAATCTTATTAAACTTTTTTAAAAATACATGTTAAACCAATGTTTTAAAAATTATTTTTTATATGTAAAACAAATAGATAACAATAAAAACTATTTTTTATAAATTGAAAAACATCTATTTTAAGAATTATACACATTAAAAATAAAATTGTTTTTTTATGTAACATTAAAAATGAAAAAGCACATTTTTTTTATGTATATTTATGAGAACAATATCACAATAGCATGTATTTATTGCATTTAAAAACACAATATTTAACATGCTAAGCGCTACCGATTGCCAAAAACAAAAAATCACTATTTTGATTTTACACACACTTTTTTTTATTTTAGATACCCATACATCTAGTACTGAATTAAACTAAAACCAATTTGTATTTTACTAAATACGCATCACTTACACAAAATTTGCATACCATCTTTATCAGTTAAAAAACTAGAGAAAATTTTATTAATAAACTCTAGTTTTTAATCCAAATAAATCATAGTTTTAAGAATTAGACAAAAGATAACTGTGTTGTTGCCTTTTTTTCCTTTAAAACCATTACTAAATGCTTCAACAATATTTCTATATGATCTTGCGTGGTATATCTTCCAAAACTAAGACGTACCGTATTTGACACTAAATTTTCACTCAGTCCTAAAGCACTTAATACATGCGACGGTGTGGCATGATGCGAATTACAAGCCGAGCCACTTGAAACTGCGGCAACCTGTTTAATGGCGGCAATAATAGAATTAGCTCGTTCGCCTAAAAAACTCATATTTAAATAATTTGCGACATGCTGTGTAGCATGGCCATTTAAGTTCACGGGTGTCAAAGCCTGTAAACCTTGCAATAGCTTATTCCTTAGATGTTGGATCCGCTGTTGTTCTTCCACTAAGACTAATTTAGCCAGTCTGCAAGCTTCGCCCATTCCAACGATTTGATGTGTGGCTAAAGTTCCCGAACGTAAACCCTGTTCATGTCCACCGCCATGAATTTGTGTCTTGATCTGTTTTTGAATGTCTTGACGAACATAGAGCGCACCAATGCCTTTGGGTCCATAGATTTTGTGGGCAGATAAACTGAGTAAATCAATCTGCATCTCTTGAACATCAATGGCTTTTTTTCCCGCAGCTTGAGCAGCATCGACATGAAATAAAATTTGATGCTGATGTGCAATATGACCAATCGCTTGAACATCGGTTAACGTCCCAATTTCGTTATTAACCATCATCAGCGAAATTAAAACCGTATTGGATTGAATGGCCTGTTCCACCTGTTCTGGGTGAATCACACCTGTACCCAACTCAGGTTGTAAGTAAGTGACCTGAAAACCGAGACTTTCTAACTCGGTACAGGTATCTAGCACAGCTTTATGCTCTATTTTACTGGTAATGATGTGTTTATTTTTATGCTTATAGATATCTAAAGTGCCTTTGATCGCGAGGTTATTCGATTCTGTCGCACCTGAAGTCCAAATAATTTCTTGCGGATTGGCGTGGATTAAATTGGCAACATGCTGTCTAGACGTGGTGATATGTTTTGCAGCATCCCAACCATAATGATGCGATTGTGAGGCTGGGTTTCCAAAATCACCTTCTACAGACAAACATCGAATCATTGCTTGAGAAATTTCAGGAAGTATAGGTGTTGTTGCTGCATAATCCAAATAAATTAATCTGCTCATTTTAATCACTATTAAAAATAAATTTAAAATGATTATAAACGATGAAATTTATTCTATTTATATGGATTTAATCATACCTTATCAACAAAATTAAACTTATAAAAAAATCGTTAGTTTTATCATTCACCAACGATTTTAATATATGAAACTAAAATAGATATCATTAAAAAATAAGACTCAAATTTATAAAACCCGAGATAAAAAGTTTTGAGTACGCTCTTCTTTAGGATGTTCCAGAACTTGTTGAACGGTTCCTTGTTCAACAATTCGCCCTTGATCCATAAACACAACATGATCGGCAACTTCTCGTGCAAAAGCAATTTCATGCGTTACAATCACCATGGTTTTACCTAATTTCGCCAAGCTTTTGATTACATTTAAGACTTCCCCTACCAACTCAGGGTCTAAAGCGGAGGTCGGTTCATCAAATAAAATCACTTTAGGATCTAAGGCTAAAGCTCTGGCAATCGCAACGCGCTGCTGCTGACCACCAGAAAGCTGTTTGGGCCATGCTTCAACCTTATCTCTTAGCCCCACTAAACCCAATAATTGATTGGCTTTTAAAATCGCTTGATCTTTACTCAATTTTTTATGTGCTAAGGGTGCTTCAATAATATTTTGCAAAACATTTAAATGTGGAAATAAATTAAAATTCTGGAACACATAACCCACAGATTTACGTTGTTTTAAAATGTCTCGTTCTTTTAACTCATAGAGTTTATCGCCTTTTTTATGATAGCCGATAAACTCATCATCAATTTGAATAAATCCTGCATCCACACGTTCTAGATGATTTATCGTTCGTAATAAAGTGGATTTACCCGATCCAGATGGACCAATAATTACCGTCACGGATCCCGCGGGAATATCAAGGCTGATATCCTGTAATGCCGCATGTCCTGCATAATTTTTAAATACATGGCTCACTTGAATATGACCATTTGCAGGAGATGTTGATTGATTAATGATCATAGCTAGCTCCTATACGCGGCTGAGTCGTGTGTGGCTGCGCTTTCTTGAAAAAAACAAAGCTATTCACGGCTGATTTCCGCTCGCCTTTTGCCAATATTCTTTCGATATACCACTGCACGATGGAAAATACACTGGTCACAATTACGTACCAAACGGCGGCAACCATCAACAAAGGAATCACTTCTTGGTTGCGGTTATAGATCATTTGTACGGTGTAAAAGAGTTCAGGCATTGCCAAAACATACACAATCGATGTGCCTTTAGATAAACCGACACATTCATTAATAATCGCGGGGATAATACTGCGAATGGATTGCGGTAAAATAATGCGCGTCGTACGGCGCCACCATGACAATCCCAATGCTGCCGCTGCTTCAAATTGACCATGATCGACAGACAAAATCCCACCTCGAATGACTTCGGCGGTATAGGCGCTTTGTACAATCACCAAACCGACCAAAGCGGTTGAGAACTGATCCAATGCATTGATGGTTTTGAACTGGGCAAAGACCGTGTCGGTAAAAGGCACACCGACATTGATATATTCATATAAATAAGAAAAATTATAGAGAATAATCAACACCAACAGCAGTGGTAATGATCTGAACATCCAGATATACACCCATGCCAATGAGCGAATTAACCAAGATGATGACAGCCTCATCATGGCTACAATGGTACCCAAAATTAAACTGAAAATGATTGACCAAAAGGTCAGTTTCAGCGTCATCATCAAACCCCGAAGAATCGCAGGGTCAAAGAACCATTGCCTAAAAACAGGCCAGCCCCAGTTTTGATTGGAAAATATCGATTCCGCGACGACTGCAATAATCAATACCGAAAATGCGACGCCAATGTAGCGCAGTGGATGACGTGCTGGAACGATTTTATAGTGCTCTAAACTCATGCGACCTCCTTTTGCAGTAAAGTCTTTCTAAAAGGAAGCCCACCGTGTAAAGGCGCACCAATATAACGATCAAAATTAAAATCTGGGGTGAGTTCAAACTGCGGTTCATAACCTAAACTCAAATACAATTTCACCGCTGGAATTTGCTTAAACCCTGTGGTGAGAAAGATTTTGCTATACCCCGCAGCGAGCGCACTTCGTTCTAGTTCTTTGACTATTTTTGCAGCCAATCCCTGTTTCCGTAAGTTCCGATGTGACCAAATCCGTTTAAGTTCCGCTGTTTCTGCGTCATAACGTTTATATGCCCCCATTGCAATGACTTCATCATCACGTTTCAGCACCACAAACAAACCATGTGGAGGTAAAAAGTCTTCCGTACCTTCATAGCGTTCCCGATGTGTGGCTTTTTTACGCTCATCAATCACTTGTGCGTCTTGACGAGCAAAAAAATCACCATAAATTTCTTCATATTCAGCAAATAACTGATCAAGCAAAGGTTGTGCTTCGGGTACATCAACTGGCATTTGGATAAATTTTTCTTGCATAATGACCTCTTATTTATCCTGAATCAATTGAAGACTAATCTAATCCAATTAATCAGTTTTCAAACTTTTTTACGTGTGAGCCGCTCTCCCATTGTTGTAGCAACTCATCACACTTATTAATGCCAGAACAAAATTACCACTGTCTGGGCGTTGTACCTTTTAGTCTCCTAGCCCCGGCGGGTTGATTACAGAATGCTGAATCGCTTCTGCCTGTGCCCCCCAACGCGCTAAGACTTTTTGATACTCTCCTGTTTGAATTACTCCATTTAAAGCTGTCTGTACCGCATCGGCCAAACCACTGCCTTTTTTCAGCGTGACCCCCAATTCGGCAGGTCGTGTTCCACCACCGAGTGCTGTTCCTGCTAAACGGATTTTTGCACCATTTGCTGCTTGCCATGCATAAGCAACGTTAGGACCAAATAAGGCATCAACCCGCCCAGACTGAAGCGCTAAACTTGCGGAAGCACCGTCATCGTAATAAAGTGCCTGCCCCGGTGGCAGCCCTTTCTTTTTATTGTCCTCAATCCAGTCCAACAGCACTTTTTCCTGATTGGTACCAGAACCAACAATCACTTTTAAACCTGAAATATCATCGGGACCTTTGATGGCTTTGACTTTGCTTTTCTCTGCGACATAAAAAGCCAATACGTCTTGGCGATAGGTCGCAAAGTCGAATTTCTCCTTACGCTCTTTGGTCACAGTGACATTGGCAATGGCTGCATCATATTTGCCACTAAGTACACCGAGCGGCCAGTCTTCCCACGAGGTACGAACCAGTTTCAGCTTTAAACCCAAACTGTCTGCAATCAAACGAGCAATATCAATTTCAGTTCCAATATAGGTTTGATTATCAGGCCCCAATACACTTAAAGGTGGCGCTCCTGAAATCGCAGCAACGGTAAAATAATCCGCATTTACAAACTTAAAATCTTTTGGGATTTTTTGACTGGCTTCTGCATTTTGAGCAACATGAATAGGCGTCATATTCTGTTTTAACTTTGCAAGCTCACGGCTATAAAAATCGGTTTTATCGGTCGATTTTGTAGACTCGGCTGTTGAACTCGCTGTTTGTGTAGATGCCTGTTCTTTACTGCATCCAACCAGAGACATTCCTAGAAACAGTGCCAAAGCAATCGCCAAAGGTGTTTTATTCAACGGCATGAAGCTGTTCCTTTTCTGATGGTTCAAATTGATTTTCTGGTCGCTTTAAACCAAAACTAGAACGTAAAGTGTTGCCCGGATACTCGGTACGATATAGGCCACGCTGTTGCAGCAATGGCACGACTTTTTCAACAAAAGTGTCTAAAGTTTTTGGGGTTGCACCGGCAATAATGAAGCCATCTGCCGCTTCTTCTCTTACCCACAGTTCTAACTGATCTGCGATTTCTTCTACCGTTCCAGCAAAAGGTGGATGTGGAGTTGCTGCTTGCAGTGCAACCTGACGTAAAGTTAAATTCTCTGCTTTGGCTTTACGTTTAATTTCATCAGTACCACTTTTGAAGCTGTTTTCACCGAGTGTTCCCAGTTCTGGAAAAGGTGCATCGAGTTCATATTGAGAAAAATCATGATGCTCAAAGAAACGGCCTAAATAATTCAGCGCGTCCTCTATCGTCACCAATGCAGCAGTTTCAAGATATTGACGCTCTACGTCCTTAGCAGAATCCCCGATCAAGACCCCAATCCCTTGGAAAATGAGCAAATCATCTGCGTCGCGACCATTCTTAATCACTTGCTGTTTCACATCTAAGTAAAACGCTTGTGCTTCTTCCAAAGAGGCTTGATGGGTAAAAATAGCATCAGCATGTTTCGCGGCTAATACACGACCTGCACCCGATGCTCCAGCTTGGAATAGAATCGGACGGTCTTGTGGCGAACGCTCCACATTGAGGGGGCCTGCCACTTCAAAATGTTTACCTTGATGATTCAGCGTATGTAATTTACTGCGCTCAAAAAATTGCCCTGTTTCTTTATTACGAACAAAAGCACCTTCACCCCATGAGTCCCAAAGCCCTTTGGCTACCTGCAAATATTCATCTGCAATTTCATAACGTTGACTGTGCTCAGGATGCTGCTTGCGGGTATGATTTTTTGCAGTACCTTCTAGTGGTGTGGTTACCACATTCCATCCTGCACGACCGCCACTTAAATGATCCAGACTGGCAAACTGACGCGCAATGGTAAAAGGCTCGCTATACGAGGTCGACACCGTACCCACTAAACCAATATTTTGGGTCACACTGGCTAGAGCTGAAAGCAAGGTAATTGGTTCAAAACGGTTGAGAAAATGGGGTATTGATTTTTCATTGATATATAAACCATCAGCCACAAAGACAAAATCAAACTTTGCCTGTTCTGCCTGAAGCGCGACGTTTTTTGCAAATTCAAAATTGATACTGGCATCGACTACCGCTTCAGGATGGCGCCATGCAGACATATTTCCGTTTGCACCGTGTAAGATTGTTCCAAAGCGAATTTGTTTGGTATTACTCATGTTAGACCTCTGCATTTTTATGAATAGACTCAAGTGCTTGTGTTGCTAAGGCAGCAAAGTACTGAGCAGCTGGATAAATTAAAGATTCATTGGGTTGATATTGGGGATGGTGAAGCCCGAAGTGACTAGCACTGCCGATACTGACAAAGGCACCCGAGATCTGTTCTAAATAGGCGCCAAAGTCTTCACCGATCAAATAAAGCGGTGCTTCTTGCACCTCATAACCTTGCGCACGAGCAACGCTTTGGCTCAGTTCAGCCCATGTTGCAGTATTGATTAATGCGGCGGGGCCATTGTCCCAATCCACTGCAATGTCAACTGAGTGGGCAAGTGCAATACCTTGTGCAATTTGTTTAAGTTTTTCTTCAACAGCTAAGCGAACTTCCGAAGAATGGGTTCGTACCGTGCCCTCTAAGCGAGCTTCTTCTGGCAGGATGTTCCAGCTTGTGCCCGCATGTACTTGGGTAATACTGACTACACAGGTGTCTAAATTATTTATGCTACGACTGGTAATGGTTTGCACAGCACTAGTCAACTGTGCTGCCACAACGATTGGATCTTTGGTTTCATGCGGACGCCCTGCGTGACCGCCCTTGCCTTTAATCACAATTTTGAATCGGTCGACGTTGGCATAAAATGCACCAGAGCGTGTTGCAAAAGTGCCTAGAGGTAACTCGGGAACATTGTGAAAACCAAAAATGGCGGATACATCTTTCAAGGCACCGCTATTGAGTACTTCATAAGCGCCGCTATAAGTTTCCTCCGCGGGCTGAAAAATAACGCGTACCGTACCTTTTAATTCAGACGCTTGCGCTTTGAGTAAAATCGCAGCGCCTAAAATGCTTGAGCTATGTAAATCATGTCCACAAGCGTGCATTACCCCGTTTTGAGTCGAACGAAAGTCTTGCTCAATTTCTTCATGAATGGGTAACGCATCGATGTCTGCTCGAATAGCCACAATTGGATAACCCGTGCCAATATCTGCAATCAGTCCTGTTTTTAAGCCCCAAGTTGAAGTTTCAATGCCGTATTCAGACAGCCATTGTTTTAACTTATCGGTGGTTTGAAACTCTTGCCCTGATAATTCTGGATGACGGTGTAACTCATGTCTCCAACTGAGCAACTGCTGTTCAAGTAACTGTCTATTTGACATCAATTTCTCCAACTCAAGCTGCAAGCACAGCGTGCTGCGCCAGTAAAGTTAGAGATTTCAGACGCGTTGCATGATCCAACAGTGGCGATTCGACAATAAATTCATGAATTCCATATTGTTGATGCAAAGCTTGTAACTGTTGATGAATATCCTCAACCGTACCTTTAATAATGTTCAACTGCTCTTTTTTAAGGCTTTTAATCGCAGATTGAGCTTGTCGCGAAAACTCCTGTCCGCTTTGCTCATTCGGAATCTTTACCCGTTGACCATTCTCAAGTTCTAAGGTCCAAACGGATAGCCCTGCTGCCAGTTCTTCTGCTTGATCACGGCTATCTGCCACAATAATTTGTGCCGCAACAATGGCTCTTTTTCCTGACGAATAGTGTGAGTAAGTCTGTAAAGCATCTTGAAGTAAGGTGGCATCACCATTTAAATGCGCAGCAAATACAAAGTTCCAGCCCAAATCTGCCGCAAGTCGAGCACTTTCAATACTCGCACCCAGCAAGAACTTTTCTGCGACCTGATCTGGTGTTGGAGTTGCAGCGACTTGATCTGGCTGATTACAATCAAATTTAGAATGTAAATAACGATCTAATGCTTCTAGTTGTGCTTTAAAACTTCCTTTTAATGACTGATCAAGCCCGAGCTGTAGCGCCTGAGTAGAGACAGGAAAACCACCAGGTGCTTTGCCTACCCCCAAGTCCACGCGGTCAGGTGCAAGACTTGCTAAAACATTAAAATTTTCCGCAACTTTATAAGGACTGTAGTGTTGCAACATCACCCCACCCGAACCAATTCGAATGCTTTTAGTCTGTGCCAATAACCATGCAATCAAAATTTCGGGAGATGGACTAGATAACAAAGCTGTGGAATGGTGCTCAGCCACCCAGTAACGATAAAAGCCTAAAGCTTCTGCCGTTTGAGCAATTTGCAAGGCATTTTTAAATGACTGTTCCGCGCTGATACCTTCGGCTCTTGGACATTTATCCAGTATGCTTAATTTATAATTCAGCCCCATTTTCTATTTCCCAAAAGATGTAAAGTTGGGATCTATTAAACAAATTTACGTTTTAAAAATTAAATATTAAATAAACTTAAAGTTATATAAAAAAGTGAAAATATAATTTTCCACAATTAGATTCAAATGTTATTAAAAATAAAGAAAAACTTATTAATGTTTCAATAAAAACTTATTTACCCAAAACTGATATTTAAATGATTATTTAATATTTAACAATAAAAAAACAATCGATATATTGACTACCAGAATCGAAATACTCATCAGATTATTTTTTAAGTAAACCTCTATAAATTACATCATCATTGGAAAATATAATGCTGCACACCAAGTTAATACAGCCCCAGCCTGAAAAGCTGGGTTTTAAAATATCACTCCTTCATCAATCCATTTTTTTTGCATTAACTTGCGGAATTACCGGCTCAATCTACGCTGAAGATATTCAACAAAAAACCGTGACATCCGCTGAAAAAGAAGATGTTCAACAACTCGAAAGCGTAGTCGTGGTAGGCAACCGCGGTGGTATTCGTACTATCACTGAAAGCCCTGCACCTGTAGATGTGATTAGTGGAGAGCAACTCGTCAAACAAGGCAATACCCTCGCTTTAAGAGACATTTTGGCAAAAGTAATTCCTTCTTTTAGCGTGGCTACCGTGCCTAGCCAACCTGATGGTTACGGAGCTGTGGCCCGTTCTGCGGGTTTACGTGGTTTAGGTGGTGGGCATACACTCGTGCTAGTGAATGGGAAACGGCGCCATGTGGGTGCTTTGGCCATTAACAAATACGGCTTTGGCGAGGGCTACCAAGCCGCGGACTTAGATCTAATTCCAATTGGTGCTATTGCGCGGGTTGAAGTTTTACGTGATGGTGCAGCAGCCCAATATGGTTCCGATGCCATTGCAGGGGTGATCAACATTGTGCTCAAGTCTGCTGATAATGGCGGCAATATTAGTGCCACCTATGGTGGTCGCGAGCATTATTCAGGCACTGACCGAAATGGAGAAACCTTCCAACTGAATGCCAACGTTGGTGCACCACTGGGACAAGAAGGCTTTATCAATTTTGGTTTTGACCTGAAAAATCAGGATGCCACCACTCGTGCAGGTGCTGTTTCAGGCAGAATCTATTCAAAAGTGAATGGTCAAGATGACCCACGTGAAGCCACGGTAGATCGTAATTTAAATAAATTAGGTCTGCCTTCGGTTGAACAGTTTAACGTTTCTGCAAATGCTGAGCTTCCGCTAAGCGATGCAGCCACCCTATATAGCTACACCACCGCGGGCTGGCGTGATGCCTCGACTGGTGCATCCTACCGTCGTCCAAACTCCAGATCGGGTATTGTTGAAATCTTTCCAAATGGTACGACACCCGATGTCATTTTAAGTGAAACGGATGTACAAACCGTTTGGGGATTAAAAGGCGATAATGTGCTCAGCTGGGCATGGGATTTGAGTAGCTCCTATGGTAAAAACACGCAAGACCACTCTACGCAAAATAACCTCAACCCATCTCTTGGACCGTCTAGCCCGACTTCATTTGGTTTGCAAAAATATGATGCTTATCAATGGGTCAGCAACCTTGACCTAAAGAAAACCTTCGATATTGGTTTTGGTGCAACGCCGCTCAGCGTTGCTTGGGGCCTCGACTATCGTAAAGAAGGTTGGTCTTCTAAAGCCACTGATCCTTTAGCTTATAAAAATGGTGGTTATATTATTCCTACGGGTGATAATGCGGGTTTAACTGCGACTGTGGGGACTTTTGGTGCTCGTGTACTGTTACCTGAAGATGAAGCCGATATTAGCCGTAGTAACACCGCCGCCTATTTAGACTTGGGCTTAGATGTAACCGAAAACTGGTTTGTGGGTTTAGCGGGTCGTTTTGAGCATTATGATGACAGTTCAGGCGATACCTTTAACGGTAAAATTAACAGCCGTTATGAGTTCAATCCTCAACTGGCAGTACGCGGAACAGCCAGTACAGGCTTCATTGCACCCTCTTTATACCAACAAGGTTTTGCCAGTACAGGCATTGTGAGTACGGTAAACAATGGTGTTCGCTCCGATGTCTACAGTAAGTCGGTACGTACCGACTCTGCGCTGGGTCAAGCTCTCGGTGCAGAAGCACTCGATCCAACCAAATCGACCAACTTCTCACTAGGCCTAACCTATAGCCCATTCAAAAACTTTAATCTTGCAGTCGATGCTTATCGTATAGAGCTGAAAGATCGTATTGCGTCCACGGCGGGACTTACTGGAACAGGCATCAATAACATCTTGGCGGCAAATGGTTTTTCTAACGTCAACTATGTCACATACTATGCCAACTTATTTGATACAGAAACCAATGGGGTCGATGTTGTTGCGGACTATACCCAACAGTTAAACAAATATGGTCGTATCCGCTGGAGCTTAGGCTTCAACTGGAATGAAACCGATATTACAGCGATTGCAGATAATCCAAGTCAGTTAGATGGTATCAATATTGATCGTATCACCCGTCGTACCAAAGGTATGATCACCGATGCAGATCCGAAAACCAAATTCACGTTGGCTGCGAATTGGCAATACGCAAAACTAGATTTAAATACCCGTTTATCCCGTTATGGCAGTTACATTGCACGCAGCGAGACAGCTGCGACAGACCAAACCTTTGATGCTAAATGGATTGTCGATTTAGATGCGACATATAACCTCACAGACAGTCTGTCTTTGACTTTAGGTGCAGATAACGTGTTCAACACCTACCCTGAAAAATCCAACATTGTCGATGGCTTAGGTGAAAACTACTATGCCCAGCTTTCGCCGTTTGGACTCTATGGTGGTTATTACTATGGTCGTGTCAGCTATCGTTTCTAAAATCACTTAAACCTAAATACTTTGGTGAAATTGTAATATCGCCTCTGTCGTTTTGACTATTCAGAATGGTGATCGCTTAAATACTAGATTTTACCAAAGTACGGCATCTTCACATTCCAAATCTCAGAGAAAATATATGAGCATCACCATTTGGGGTAGACCCAACTCTTTAAATGTCCACAAAGTACTTTGGCTTGCAGCCGAACTTGGACTTCAATTTGAACATATTCCTGCGGGACAGCGGTATGGCCTGACAGATACTGCTGAATTTTTAGCGCTCAATCCCAATGGTCTGATTCCAGTCATTCAAGACGGTGACACGGTTTTGTGGGAATCCAATACCATTTTGCGTTATTTGACTGAAGTTTATGGAAAAAATACATTGTGGATTGAAGACCCACGCTTACGCTTTAGCGCAGAGAAATGGATTGATTGGTACACCACCACCGTCCTGCCTGTGTTTGGAATCGTGTTCTTTAATTTGGTTCGTCAGCCTGAAGACAAAAGAGATTTGGCTGCGGTCAAAGTCGCAGCAGAAAAACTAGAAAAGATCTTGGATGTTGCCAATGCTGAGTTGGCTAAACAGCTCTATCTGTCTGGCTCTCATTTTGGCGTTGCGGATATTCCATTGGCTTTAGCACTCAATCACTGGTTCAATTTAGATGTTGAGCGCCAGCATGATCATACGCACTTAAAAGCATGGATCGAACGCATTAGAGCACGTGAGCACTTTCTAAAAGTGGCCAATATTCTTTAGTTAAGCGTTATTGCTGCATTTTTAAAAATTTTAGCTTTAAATAAAATAAGGCTGCCCTGTATATGGACAGTCTTATTGCATATAAATAGATTTATTTAGCAGAGATATAAAATTACCCCATAATAAAAATTAAATACAAGATTAACCATAAACAGATATCTAAAAAACAAAATAAATTATCTATAATTATTATAAGGCGCCATCTTTAATTATTCTTTTATCACTTTTTATCAAAATACTAATCTAAAAAAGTTCTTTTTCTATTTTTAAAAAATAACTCATTATATTTTTAATCTCTCATTTAACTAAATTATTTCACGCATCTGTGAATTAATTAAAAACTTAGAATTGAAAGAATATTTCCTTATTCAAATTAAACCAATTTAATTAATGAAAAAAAATATTCTGCAATGCAAATTAAATCTTATTGAATGGTGCATTACTGATATGAGTGAAGTCAGTCGAAGTCCTTTTAAAAAGGCAATTTTGTTTGAACAACTTCAAAATGTTCAGTCCAATGTATTTCATGCTGTAGATCCATTTGTTGCCCACTTGGCAAGTCCGATCACAGCAGAAAAACCTGTTCAGACCCATAAGATCTTTTGGGCGATTGGTGCTGTTCTGGCGTTACATTACGGCATTTTTTATCTTGCAGAGCATCTTCCAACACCACCCTTGGTCGTGAAAAAGCCTGAACCAATCGCGATTGTAATTGAAAAACCTAAGGAAGAGCCGCCTAAGGTGATTGAACCCAAACTCAAACAGGAAATACAAAAACCGATCATTCCACCTGTTTCAGCAAAGCCTCAGCCTGTACAAAAACCAGTGGTTGAAAAATCCATTCAGAAGCCTGTCGAGCAGAAGCCAATTGAGCAGCCTAGACCAGTCGCTAAATCCGTGGCTCAACCTGTACCGCAGGCTGAACCTACAGAAAACGTCGCACCGACCCAGAAAGTCGCTGAACCTGTGACTAAGCCTGCGCAAGAAAACTTGCCCGTGACAGCAGCTAAAGGTTATGCCGGTTATTTAAGTAATCCTGCACCTGAATACCCAGAAGTAGCATTAGACCGTGGTTGGGAAGGTGTTGTGATGTTACGTGTGAAAGTCTCCCCCACAGGCAGTCCATTGGAAATCAACCTGAAAAATAGCAGCGGCAAAAAAGTACTGGATGATGCCGCTGTAAAAATTGTGAAGCGCTGGAAATTTTCACCTGCACTACGTGGCAACACACCAGTTGAAGGTTGGGTCGATGTTCCGATTCACTTCAAATTACCCAATTAAACTGTAAAATTTTATCTTAGGAAAATTCGATATGTCTGATATTAATACGATTATTCATGATGCCACCATTTGGTTATTGATCGGTTTTTCGATCGTAACGTGGGTTTTAATTGTGGTGAAAGCCGTACAAACCTCAAAAGCCACCAAACAAAGTAAACTTTTTGTCGATAGTTTCTGGTCAGCCCAGAACTTGGCAGATGCAATTGGTCAGTCTGAAGATGCGCAGGGACCGACAGCACGTATTGCCCAAACTGGTTTTAAAACCTTGACTGAAGCCAATGAAAAAACCCATCAAGACTTACAACAAACCTGGAGTCGTCAGGATTTGTTAGAGCGACACTTACGCAAGCAAATTCTTGCCGAACGTCGTCAACTGGAAAAAGGTTCAGCTGTTCTTGCATCCATTGGGAATAATGCTCCATTTATTGGTTTGTTTGGAACCGTGTTCGGAATTATTCATGCCTTACAGGCGATTGCACAATCTGGTAGTGCCAGTATGGATGTGGTTGCTGGTCCAATTGGCCAGGCACTGGTTGCAACAGGCATTGGTATTGCTGTGGCTGTGCCTGCTGTACTTGCCTATAACTATTTTGTACGTAAAGTAAAAGGCATTGGTGCAGATTTAGATGACTTTGCAACAGACTTTGTCAGCCTTACTCAAAAAGTAGGTTTCCAACTGCCAACCAAAACTCAAACTGTGCATGTTGCAGCAAAACCAGTGGCGACGCATCAGTTATCATCTCAAGAAAAGGAGGCTTTGGCTTAAATGGCAATTTCAACTTCTCAAGATGACGATGTCGTCAGTGACATTAACATTACCCCACTGGTCGATGTGATGTTGGTGTTATTGATCGTGTTTATCGTCACGGCGCCTTTATTAACCAATAGCGTAAAGGTCAACTTACCCAAAGCTGCACCGACACAATCTACTGATCAAAACAAAGCATTGGTGATTAGTGTAAAACCTAATGGCGCAATCTTTTTGGATAAAGACCCAGTCAAACTCGAAAATTTTGAGCAAGAAATCACACAGCGTAAAAATGCCAACAGCAAGTTAGCATTAAACCTAAATGCCGATGAAACTGTCCCTTATGGTACGGTGGCTAAACTTTTAGCCAGTATAGAACGTGTCGGTGTAGAGAAGTTATCAGTGATTACCGAACCGAAATAATCGATTACTCACTGAAATCCAAGGCATCTTCAACATTTCGGGCTGTATTGATCCTAATGTTGTAGGTGTCTTTTTATTGGACGTAAAAATTCTGGCTTGCAACATTACTCTATACTTCGCCATTTGCCATGCTAACGACATAAAAAGATCACAAAAGCCTCAAATAAAAAAGCAGCCTTCGAATTAGACATAATGATCCAACTTCTAGAGTGCATTTCGCTCTAGTACGGCTTATTCAGTTTAAGCCAATATATTAATAGACTTAGCGACTCACTCGCTGAATAGCCTCATCATAGGTCGCACTTGGCTTGTATTGGTTTGCTAGTTGATAATGTTGTTTGGCTTGAACATAGTCCTGATTATTTTCATAAATTTTACCAATGTTGTAATGTGAATATGCTTTAGTATTGTCATTAGATGCCAAGGCAATCGCCTTTTGATTTGCCCATAACGCTTCAGATGAATGATTCAACTTTTGATAAGCAACAGCAAGATTGCTATAGGTTTGTCCAACGTTTGGATTGTAATCAATAGATTGTTGATAAATCAGTGCAGCTTGTTCAAATTGATTGTTTTTATACGCTTTATCCGCTTGCAAATTCAGTGCTTTAGCCCTTGCCTGTGCGTTGGCTGAAACAGGAACATAATGCAGCTGCATCGCTTGGCTTTGGTAACTCGATACAGTTGAACCAACTTGGCTTGCCCCAATAGTTGTCCCTGAAATACGATTAATATCTTGGATTTCACCCTCTGGACTAATGCGGAACACAGTCCATAAATTTCCTGTCAGCCCCGTTGGAATATAATAAGAACGGATCAAAGACTCGCCAGCATAGACCATAACTTTAGCTTGGCTATTCGACAGGTTCGCAGTATTGGGTTTGGCGCGATCTGAATAATCATGCACTGAATAAACATAATATTGCCCGTCTAAACGTTTATCGATGGTTACGGTTTCAGGGCCATAAGAGTCTGTGTCGTCGACATCTAAATTGGCATCTTGCCCTTGTTTATTGTCCCAATAGACATGTTGATTTTTATAGCTTAAGTGCGAGTCCAAATCTAAAGGACTCTGTCCCCAGTTTAAAACAATTCGCATACTGTTTAAGTCTTTCAATACAGGGCTTAAAGCATAGGTCATGCCATCACAGGGACATTTTGCAACTAGTGTAGAATAGCCTGATTTTTTGATAATCAATAAATTGTCTGCGCCATTCGCACTACTACTATTCACCCTTGCTCGGCCGTCTGCATTAGTTGAAGTTGATGCAGACTGTTCACCATTTTTTTGTAAAATGACTTGTGCATTCGCAATATTTTGATCTTTTACCGTTGCACTTAAAACATGAATATTGGTTGTATCTGCATAGCCCAAAGTAGGGATGCTTAAACCCAAGATAGAAGAATAAAGTAGATGTTTTTTCATTGCATATCTCTTATTAAATTGCTTATTTCATTTTAAAGTCTTTTCAACGCTAGGACTTAAACATTAAATCATTCAAATTATGCGGTACATTGGATGCATATACTATGGCTTAAATATCGATAGTCTGCTTAGGCTATTTCAAAGATGCATCATCAATGTTTACTCTTCATCGCCTATCTAACTCAGCATAAATATTAGTCATGCTCTAAGCTCTTTGAAAGATGCTATTTTAATAAATTAAGCAAGCGTCTCTTCAGTTTTTAGGACGGGTTCTAAACTCAGTTTCTGCGCAATAAACTGGATAAAGACCTCTATTTTCGGAGCTAAATAGCGTGTCGGTGGATAAAGCAACCAAGCATCTCCACTATAATAGGTCTTGAAATGCCAATCTGGTAATACTTGAATCAGTGCTTGGTTATTTAAAGCATGTCTCGCCATAAAATAAGGCAAACTTGCGACTCCCATATGCTTCAAAGCCGCATCAAGTCGGATACCAGTATGATTCGCCGAATATCGTCCTTTTACAGTCACACTGGTGGTTTTATTACCCTTTTGGAATTTCCACTTTGAATCACTGACTTGTTCACCCAAATAAATACATTGATGTTGGCTTAAATCACTCGGTTGCTGAGGTGTTCCATTCTTTTTTAAATACTCGGCTGTCGCCACTAAGACATGGTCAATACGAATGAGCTGTCGGCCCTTTAAGCCCAACGGCGGTTCATTGGTGATGCGTATGGCCAAGTCAATTTCATCATCAATAAAGTCTATGAAACGATCTTCCAACAGCAGTTGAATATCTATTTGAGGATAAAGTTCAAGAAACTCGGGTATATACGGATGAATCAGATAATGCCCTACGGCTTTCGGTACACTGATCCGAACGGTCCCACTCGGTTCAGTATTGAATTTGCCTGAATGCTCAATCACTGCTTGGGCAGCTCTAACCATCTCTAAACAATGGTCATAAGTTTGTTTTCCACTCTCACTTAAACGCAGTTTTCGCGTTGTTCTTTCAAGCAGCCTTGTTCCTAAAGCCCGTTCCAATCGGCTGATGGCTTTACTCACTGCGGACGGTGTATTTCCAAGCTGTCGAGCCGTTTCTGAAAAACTGCCAGTCTCCACAACTTTGACAAAAATAGCCATTTCTTGGAGTAAAGCCATACTTTGATTTGTGCTCATGAGGAAAAAGTAATTTAATTTTTTACTAGATTATCATCAATAATTAGGCCTCATATAATCTTTTCTGTGAAATTTTGACAGAGATAATCATGACACAAGCTTTATATCTATCCGACATTACTCAAGCTGAGGTAGAAGTTTTACAGTGTACCCCCACTGAAGATGGACGATTTGCCATTCAGCTTGCCCAAACACCGTTTCATCCACAAGGTGGTGGTCAACCCAGTGATTTAGGTAAAATCAATGGTGTAGATGTGCTTCATGTCGCTATGCAAGATGATCAAATTATTCATTATGCTAATCACGCGATTTCTTTAGGTCTGGCACAGGCTCAAGTTGACCTCAACCGACGCCACTATCACAGTCGTCTACACTCAGCAGGCCACTTAATCGGGCATGTGATGCAAGCCTTTGGTTGGCAACCCACCAAAGCACAGCACTGGCCAGACGAATGCAAAGTCCAATTTGTCAAACAAGACCATTCTGAAGACCAAGATTTAGAAACTTTACAGCACCTATGTAATCAATATATTTCAAGCCAACTCGTCAGACTGACCCAACAAAATGCTGATGGCTACCGTGAAGTCATTTTTGGGAATTTACCTGCATTTGCTTGTGGTGGAACCCATGTCCAAAATTTATCTGAAATTGGGACACTCAAAATTACAGGCTATAAACTAAAAAAAGATAAGTTAACTGTGAGTTATCGCGTTTCGGATGAGCATCAATAATATGTGGATGCAATATAGTTCAGAATTTTTAGCTTTGGCTTTGGTGCATTTTCTTGCGGTCCTTTTACCCGGCCCTGACTTCGCCATTACGGTTAGAAATAGCGTGCGCTATGGCTATGCAATTGGGTGCATCACGGCTATTGGCATTGGTATAGGAATTTCAGTTCATGTTTTATATACCCTTGTAGGCTTGGGCATTATTATTCAACAAAGTCCGTGGTTCATGCTTATTTTAAGAATCTCAGGCGCACTATATTTAATTTATTTAGGTTGGAGTTTATTACGTGCCCCCTCTGTCAATATCGACCCCTCAATTGAAGAAACTGCCAATATACCTTTGAGTCAAAGCAAAGCCTTTATAACGGGCTTTATGACCAATGCACTCAATCCCAAAGCGACTATTTTTTTTCTAGCTATATTTACCACACTCGTCAGCCCAACAACTCCGATGAAAGTACAATTTGCTTATGGGATATGGATGTGTAGCATCAATGCACTTTGGTTCATGCTGGTCGCTGTTTTGTTTTCTCGACCCGTCGTTCGACAGCAATTTTTAAAGATGGGAAAACAGTTTGAGCGATTGATGGGCCTCATATTAATTGCTCTGGCGCTGAAGCTATTATTTACCCATTTATGATGTTTTATAGCACCAGAAATTCTGAATAAATACATAAAAATATGAGCAGCATATTTAAATCATTTCATTAAATCTGGCTGTACATTGGTTTCTATTGATCTTCTGAAGATATCTTTTCGACTCACCCGACATTAAAATAAAACTGTGCTAAAAATAATCAAATAGGCCATACTCTATTTTTATATCATGTGGTAAAAATATATAAAAAAAGGAAATGACATGAAAATAAAAGTATATTCATTACTTTCAATCGGTATTTTTATGAGCCAAAGCACTCAGGCTAAACGCTTTATAGAAGGCTGGCACAGCGCGTTAAAACTGAACCCGAACATGTATGCCTTTGGTGCAGATGTAGACAACACAATAGGCCAAAAAAACTTGAATTTTTTGGCTGACTGGAAAACAACTACAACCTCTCAAGAAAACATGCATTGTCCCTACCTATTGCTTTAAATACCAATTAGATCAAACCAGTTATAGAATTTACAATCAAGCGTATCTATCTCCTGAGACTACACAACTCAACGCGATCCAAAATAAATCTCGGAATAGGTTATCGTTATTTTGAACACAATTATAAAGCGAACAATTTTTATTAAGACATTTAACACCACAGTTACCTATTTTCTAAGAGAGCATGATGATAATGAACAATGTATTAAAAAAAGTATTATTTGCCGCAGGAATATTTGTGGTAGCAGAAGCTGCTATGGCATGTACCCGTGTGGTTTATCTGGGCAATAATGACGTCATGACAGCGCGTTCAATGGACTGGAAAAGCGATATTGGAACTAACTTGTGGATTTTACCCAATAATGTCAAACGTAATGGTATGGCGGGGCCAAAATCGATTCAATGGACATCCAAGTACGGCAGTGTGGTTGCAACGGGTTATGACATATCTACTACCGACGGCGTCAATGAAAAAGGACTGATGGCAAACTTACTGTGGTTGGTTGAGTCTGAATATCCAAATGTGAAAACCTCTAAAAAACCAACTTTGGGCATTTCACTGTGGGCGCAATATGTCTTAGATAATTATGCCACGGTGAATGAGGCCATTCAGGCATTGGAAAAAGAACCATTCACGGTAGTGACCGACCAAGTCCCTGGTGAAAAACGGTTAGCGACACTGCATTTATCTATTTCAGATGCCACAGGCGACAGTGCCATCATTGAATATATTGGCGGAAAACAAGTGATTCACCACAGTCGCCAGTACCAAGTCATGACCAACTCACCAATCTTTGATCAACAGTTGGCGCTAAATGCTTATTGGAAGCAAATTGGTGGAACAACCATGCTCCCAGGTACAAACCGCGCGGCCGATCGTTTTGCGAGAGCATCTTTTTATATCAATGCCATCCCGAAAAATGCGAATTATAAACACTCATTAGCGAGTGTTTTTGGTGTCATTCGCAATGCGTCCGTACCCTTTGGATTGAACACTGAAGAAGAACCAAATATTTCCTCAACCCGTTGGCGTACAGTGGTCGACCATAAACGTGGTTTATATTTCTTTGAATCTGCTGTTTCACCCAATGTGTTTTGGGTGGATTTAAAGGAAATTAACTTTAAAGATGGTCAAACCCAGAAGTTAGAACTTGGTCCAGACCAAGCGATGACGTATGCAGGCAAAGCCAATGCATCCTTTAAAGTCACCAAACCTTTTGAGTTTTTAGGAACTAATCCCTAAGTTTTCAGTTAGATCATCGGCTTAACAATATAATCAGCACTAATAATAGCCCTGATCAAAGGGCTATTTATCACCCAAAAGAAAGTTTCTTATTTTTCTTATCCGCGACCAAAATTGACGGAGCATTGTTTATTCAGCATTTTTAAATTTGAGTTTTCACCCACATCAGCATATTCTAAACAGACAGATTTCACTTCCAAACACGCCTTGTAGCGTAGGAGTATTCACCATGTCAAAGAAGTTACCCATCTACTTCTCGGACGACGCATGGTCGTCTTTACAAGATCTCATGGGGCCAGAAGGTAAACCCAGTCCCACCATCAATAGCATGCTCGAACAAATTGCGCAGCAAGCTGAACTTGCGGATCAACTTGGGCTGACTCCTGTTCTACCTCAGTCCAAAGTCTCTATTCCTGTTTCTTTAGAACGCATTCCAGCAGGCCCAGCGTTCAGCACTAAAGATGAGCATGGCAAAGCCATCGATCTCAATGAATTCTTAATACAAAACCCCATTTCAACGTTCATCGCTCACGTAGATAGTGAGTCAATGTTGGGCGTAGGTCTTGAAGTAAATGACCCGATTATTATTGATCGGAGTATTGAAGCCAAACACTACGACATCGTGGTGGCTTTAATTGATAATAAAGACTCCACGATTAAAAGACTGATGATGACAAACAAAATGTCAAAGTCGGATATCAAAGACATTTTTGGAGATGAAAACTACCCTTTGCCTCAACTTTGGCTAAAAGCTGAAAACCCCGAGTATGAACATATTATTCCTACAGAAAATCAAACCTTTGTCATTTGGGGAGTGGTGACGTTTAACTTAAAACGTCTGTACCACCGTTAAGAATAATAAGAAGAAGCAATATGAAAAATGAAACTGAAATATTCGCGCTCGTTGACGTGAATAATTGCTATGTCTCGTGTGAACGCGTCTTTAATCCAAAGCTCAATAACTGCCCTGTGATTGTATTAAGTAATAATGATGGTTGTGTGGTTGCTCGAAGCCAAGAAGCCAAGGATCTCGGCATTGGTATGGCTGTCCCTTTTTTTCAAATTCAAGAACTCGTCCAGCAACATAATATTCAAGTGTTTTCGAGTAACTATGCTCTATATGGGGAAATGTCTCGCCGCTTCATGCAGTTATTGGGGCAATATGTGGCAGCCGATGAACAAGAGATCTATTCCATTGATGAATGTTTTTTAAAGCTAACCGCTTATGAGCATTTATTTAACCTCACTGACTATGCCAAAGACATGAAAGGCAAGGCATGGCAGTGGCTTGGTCTTCCCTGCTGTATTGGAATTGGCCGTTCCAAAACAGAAGCCAAAATAGCCAATCATCTGGCCAAGAAAAATAAGGCGTTGAATGGCGTGTGCAATTTGGCACACATGGATCCATGTACTGCTGAATACATGCTTGCAGATGTGGAGGTCGGTGAAGTTTGGGGCGTCGGTCGACAGAACTGCAAAAAGCTGAACGCGATGGGCATTTATACGGTTTTAGATTTGATCGAATCCAAGCCGAGTGAAATTAAAAAGCACTTTAGTATTGTCATGGAAAAGACTGTCCGTGAACTTCAGGGTTTGTCTTGTATCAATATTGCAAGTGATGCGGTTGCGCATAAGCAAATTATTAGTAGTCGTTCATATGGTCAAGCTGTGTATGAAATTGATGACATCAAAGCCTCTGTACGCTTATATGTTGCTAGTGCAGTTAAACGCTTACGTCATGATGGCTCTATTTGTAAAATGATCGGGGTATATATTCAAACAGGTCGTTTTAGCCAAAGTGAACGTTACTCGCCCTACACCATTGTGCATATGCATGAACATACCGATGATTTACTTGAAATTACACAGGCGGCCATGAAAGGCATTGACCAAATTTACAAGTCAGGGTTTAAATACAAAAAGGCGGGCATCGTCCTTTTGGAAATTATAGATAAATCTAAATTTGTGCATGATCTTTTTACCGACTATAGCCATAAAAATGACCGTGAAGAACTCTTCAATACCATGGATGCCATTACTGAACGTTTTGGTAAAAATATGATTTCTTTAGGGGTTTGCCATGAGAAAAAAGAACCTTGGCAAATGAATCAGTGCAATCGCTCTCCTGCCTATTTGAGCAACTGGTCGGAGCTATTTAGAGTGGGTTGAAGTTTAGTCTTCATAAAAGTAGATCACTTTACACTACACGAATACTCATAAGGATTTTTTAATGAACATCACGATTCGAGACGAACAGCCAGAAGATATTGAAAGCATTGAGACCTTGACTCGCACTGCATTTTTAAATGCAGAACATACCAGCCATACTGAACAATTCATTGTGAACAACCTCCGAAAAAGCGGTCAACTTACGATTTCTTTGGTTGCTGTTGAAGATGATTCAATTATCGGTCATGTCGCCATTTCACCTGTATCTATCTCGACAGGTACAACAGGTTGGTATGGCCTAGGCCCAATTTCTGTCTGCCCAACTAAACAAGGTTTGGGCATTGGGTCACAGCTGATGCAGGCATCCATTGAAAAATTAAAACAACTGGGTGCCAAAGGCTGTGTTCTATTAGGGGATCCCTATTATTATCATCGCTTTGGGTTTCGACCTTATCTAGAGTTGATTTTACCTAATGTTCCTAGCGAATACTTTCAAGCCCTTAGTTTCAATGGAGAAATACCGCAGGGCGTTGTCAGTTATCATGACGCGTTTAATGCCACTGAATAAATTAAACTTTTAAATATCAATTTACTCTATTGTGTAAGGTTTGAATCAACACTTTAAACCTTATTTTGAATCATTTAAGTTGAATAGAAGTACGTTTATACAGCGTAAAGCTCTATTTATGTAAAGCGAATGTAAAGCAAACTTTTAAACTTAAGGTATAACAAATAGTATATATGGACTTATGATTTATATATAAAAAGGTCAGTTTTATGAAAAATATTTTAGGTGCCACACTCATTACTTTAGCCTTAGTAGGCTGTACTTCTGCACCAACGGGAAAAGTCACTCAAGAAAATACATCCAGCAGTAATGCTGCAGAAACACAAGTGATTCACTTCACTGGGCCAATGGATTTAACCATTGAACTGAAGTCATCTGATAATTTTGAAACAGCGATGATGACGGATAACTCAGACCGAACATTCATGCTGAAAAGTGCACCAGCGGCAAGCGGTATGCTCATGACTGACGGCAAAGGCGTTTCTATTCACATCAAAGGAAGTGAAGGCATTGTCGAGTTTGTCAAAGACAAGCCTATCCAGATTACTGAGTTTAAGAAATAAACGTCATATCTAAGCGTTTATTAGAAAAGGTCATGTAGGACAACTCCCACATGACCTTTATTTTACTTTCAAATCACGATTTATTTAGCAAAAAACTTAAAATGCATATTTCAGACCAAGCTGCATTTGATAATCTTCTGCATTAAGTGCATTCCCAGCCACATCTCCAAAAATATTCCATTTAGAATTTGCTGTTAAATAATTAAAGCCTAGACCATAAAGTAAAAAGTCTTTGTCAAATGACGGTGCGCGATAACGAACATCTACTGAATGATCAATGTTTGAGGTCAAACTGACATTCGGCAATGAACGATCAAAGGCATATGCGTATTCTGCATAACCACCTAGCTTCAGCTGCTGTGTCACTTGATAGTCTGCACGCGTTCCAACATGTGCTTTGCTTTCTTTGGCAGTCGTATCACCAACCTTCACCCCTAGATCACTCGACTCTTTCACTTGATCTAGAGATACAGCATTATGACTGAGTGCAACGTATGGTGAAATGGAGAATTGCTCCATTGGCAGAGCATAGCCAAACTCAGTATAAATACCATATTTATCTAAATCAGCTTTAGCATGGCTCGCGTCAGTCTTGATGCCATCGGTCACAGTTCTGTCGAAAGTTGTATCACCAAAGCCATATTGTGCATTTGCAGCAGCATAATAGTTACGATCTGATAACCACTGACCATATATACCTATTGTTGTCAGCTCAGTTTCGCTCTTGCCATTCGATGCGCTAAATTTAGAGTCTTCGTTGTAGTCCGAAATGTAGGCACCTAAAATAGCATGGTCTGTCACTTTGAAGTCAGCACCTGCAGATACTGTCTTAATTTCAGACTCAACAGTATCCCAACCTTTTGCTTCATTGGTATTATCTAGATAGCCTGCTGTTACCCATGCCCCTGTTAGCCCTTGTTTACTCACTTGATATGAGCGCTGCGCAATTTGTGCATTCACCAAGGTGTCATTACGAAGCAATACTGATGGCGTCTCTGCAAATAAAGCACCCGCATTTGAGTTCAAAACTGCTTGTGCAGCCGTTGCCGTTGCCACTTTTTGCACATTAGCCACATAGTCCGTTAACTGCGTCGATTGACCTGCAACTGCTTGTGTATTGGCTTTTGCCATCAGTTTATTCAGCAACTCACCTGAAGCATTAGAAATCCCACCACTCAGCGTTCCTGCTGTTTTTGCATCCGCCAGTGCAACATCTACCACAACATCTTTGTTGGTCTGACTCAACCCTTTCACAGTTAAAAATGCACTGGTCGAGCTATAACTATCAAACTGACCTGCGACATGATTTGCATTCAATACTTGATGCGTTCCTTCTGTCACCATGCCTTTATTCTGTGCAGAAACTTCGAGTTTTCCAGCAAGTGTGGCATCACCTTTCACGGTTAAATAGTGCTCTAAACCATAAGCAAGAGTTCCTGTACTTTCTTGCGTATAGTTACCGTTTACCGTTAAACGACCATCTTTGGTTGAAACAATCCCTTGATTGACCACAGCTCCTGTCTGCCCCGAACCAGATAAAGTCCCACTCGTTCCCACACGAACAGTAGAATCAATATTTCCAGTGACTTGTAACTTGCCTAATTGGACAACTGTTGCTCCCGTATAGTTGCTGTCACCAGCCATTACCAAAGTACCAGTTCCTTGTTTAATAAGACCTGCATCGCCATCAATGTCATTAGAAAAAATCGCAACATTGGATGTCACATTCGCTTCAAAGTTTTCACTAAATACTTTTAAAAAGGACTGTGGGCCACTTAAAGAATTCCAGATATCCAGTGCACCCCAGCCAAATCGCTCGTTATAGAGTTGATTGAGACCAGAACCATCATCCATATAGTCGGCATTGGTCAGTAATACTTGTCGTACTTGGTCATTGCTCATCCATGGATATTTACTCCATACCAACGCCGCAGCTGAGGTAACTTGTGGTGTTGCACCCGATGTTCCGTAGAACCAAATCAAACTACCAGCTTTATCACTTTGAATAGGCCCCACAATATAATCAGCAGCTAAACACCAACGCGCAGCAAGTCCGCAACTATTTGCACCTTCCCCATTTTCTCGATATAAGTCAGTATGCGCAGCATTTAAGCCAGTAACAGCCAACCAGCCTTTTTCAATCGCACTATTTCGGGTTGGTAGCAACACCTCATCACTTGGCACAGCAAGACCTGCATTACCTGTTGCCATGACCACTAAGGAGCCGCCATCGGCTAAACGAGCCGCATATTGAGTAACGTCTTCATGGAAAATACCGCGCATACCCACAGTACCGAAGGAACCATTAAATAACTTCACTCCATACTCTTGATTAAGATTCAGTGCAGCTTGATACGCTGTGGTTGCATAACCGATACCATTATTGCTCTCGCTTGTAGAAACGCCATAAATTTCAGCAATATCTTTAGCGATCCCTTCAATACTTCTTGTTACTGGATATCTTGCATTCGCAGGAATTTTACCCGCAATAATTTGCGCGACAATTGTGCCATGCGTTCCAGCATCAATATCTTGTACGTCAATCCCAAGATCGGTTAAGTCTTCACGTGTAAGAGTCCCCGCTTGATAGTCCTCAATATAACGAAAAACCTTTTTTACAGAATCTTCTAAATAGTCATTGATGCCCACACCAGAATCTAGAACACCCACACCCACTTTATTTAGGGAAGTATCAGGCTCTTCAACATTAAATTTTTGCGGATCATAGATATATGCTGAATTAGGATTTTGCTCACCGCCAGTACCCGTATCTTGACCACCAGAACCAGGATTATTTTCTCCTTTAGTTGGTGGTTGCGTGATATGAGAACTCGTTGCAGCCAAACCTCCCCCACCTCCTCCTCCGCAACCCACGAGGACACTACCAATCGCAAGCGCTAAAACAGAAGGAAAAAATTGTCGTTTTAAACCCACAAAATTGTGACTTTTGGTCATCTAATTTACCCAATAAAAATAAAAATTATTATAAAAAGCAAGTGATTATTTTTTACTGTTGGTACAGTTTTGGGATTTTTGCCCCAGCAATCACAGGCCAGTCATCATACCTTAGTGAAAGATATTTTCGAAAGCCTGAAGCAACTTTATCTTCAACTTACATAGTTAATCGAACAAAATATACTCAGGCTGATATTGGCCCTATCACGTGATGATGATGAATATTCAACCATATGCTCATCCACAGTCTCTGACATTATTTAGAGGAAATGCATCTTATAAAACGAAATTTAAAAGCACCTTTGGGTGCTTTTAAATTTATAACCGTTTCAATCAATACTTAAAATTAAATCCAACAAAAGCCGTTCGACCCATTAGAATATAATCAATTGAACGTGCAACATCATCGCGTTTAGTATTGGTTAAGTTTTTAATCCCCGCTTGCATAGTAAAACTCGGATTAAATTGATACTGCCCACTTAGACCTAAAACATGGTAATCATCTGATTTCTGACTCTTAGAAATGGCAGGTACATAGAGCATTTGACTACCAATATATTGATAGTTGAGGTTCAGTCCCAACGCATCATTCACACGCCAATCCAAAGCCATATTGCCTGTATGACGCGGGCTATAGTCTAGTTCTTTGTCTGTATCTTTATTTTTAGCATCTGAATAAGTGTAATTAAGCTTCACCCCTAAAGCATCATTCACATCATACTGGCTTTCAAGTTCTACCCCTTTGACTGATGCTGAATGTACATTGGTATAAGTCATGACTTTAGGACGGTATCCCGCTCTCCAACCATCGCTTACAATCATGTTTTTAATGTCATTATCGAAGTACATTAAACTTGCATAAAATTGGTCATTTTCATACACACCACCAAACTCATAACTTGTTGCAGTTTCAGGTTCTAAGTCAGGGTTTCCAATTACCTGACACATTCCACGGCAGGCCAATACCGAATATGTCGGATCTGATTGTGACAAACTTGGAGCCTTGAAGGATTTACCGATTCCCCCTTTAAAGTTAAATTGATCCGTGACTTGATAAACACTATAAAAGCGTGGGCTGAACTCACTGCCAAAGCTGTCATAATCATCAAAACGTCCAGCAAAGGTCAGAGATAGTCGATCAAGTTTCCATTCATCTTGTAGATATAATGCTGTTTGATTTACCGACGCGGAACCATTCAAGTTTTGATTATGTTCTAATTCGGTCTTACGGAATTCGGCTCCACCAGTCACTAAATGTTGTTCTCCAATATGTCCACTCACTTGAGCATCAAATGTATGGTTAGTTTGCTGAATATCTCCCGTCTTTTTATACAAATTGGTGATGATTTCTGAGTTATCCATCAAGTCCACGTTTTCATAGTAATAGCGCAGTCTGCTATTAATATCATTCCAATTCGCAGAATAAGTCAGTCCAACACTGGTACGATCCATTTCTTGGATATTGGTCGGGAATGACAAACCATAGTTGTTCCATACCGCTTTACGGTCATCAGAACGATGGGTTAAATCAACATCTAAAGTCTGGTGATCATTAATCAGCCAACTGACATTTGAGAGTATGCTAAAACCTTTACGTTTTTCAGCGGCATCTGTGTTTTTATAGATACTTTGTTCAGAACGCCAAGCCTGCTGATCGACACCCTCAAGCACTAAATTTGCCAAGAGTTTATTTTCAATCAAACTACCACCAATGTAGGCACTTGCTTTATGAATTGCCCCATCGTCACCTTCAGTTGGTAACTCATAACTATAGTTAAATGCAGCCTCTAATTGCTCACTCGGCTTCTTTAAAATAATATTTACAACACCGCCCAAAGCATCTGCACCATAAATAGATGACATTGGTCCACGCACCACTTCAATTCGATCTACTGCAGCCAAAGGAATAGATGACAAATCAAAATCATTTGAATAATTAGAGGTTAATGCATCTCTAGAGTTCACACGACGTCCATTGACCAATATCAATGTGTAGTCCGAGTCTAATCCACGAATTTTAATTTCTTTACGACCATACGCAGACGACGTATTGATATGGATCCCCGCACTCTGTTGTAAAGCATCTGCTAAGTCATAAACAGGTCGTTTTACTAAATCTTCTTGTGTGATAACACTAATCGTTGCTGGTGCACTTTTTTGGTCATGCTCTGTTTGACTGGCTGTCACTGTAATCGTTGCTAGTTTCTCTGGCTGAGTGTCTTCAGCATGAGCCATGCTCGAAAAGAGGCTAACCCCTAAAAGACTTTGAATCGCAACACTTAGAACTTTCTGATTGAAAAATATTTTATTTAACATACTATTAAGACCATAATTATAATTGATAATCGTTCGCAATTATATTGATTGGTAAATAATTTGCAACATTTTTGTATAAAAAAACCGCCCTTTTAGGCGGTTTTTTTGACTAAATAAAATTTAAAATTTTGCGCGGACTGTAAATGTTACATTTCTTGGCTCACCCCAATAGACGCCATTATAGAAGCCCACATTGAGATAGTATTTTTCATCAAACAAGTTATTAATATTTAAGCTCGCAGACAACTCATCACTAAACTTATAACTCGCAAAGGCATTTGCCAAATAATACGATTTTTGTACCACTGTACCACCGTTATAAGCATTCTCCGGCGCAGTTCTCCAGTTTTGAAAAATCTCACTTTGCCAATTGACTCCACCTCCAACAGTCAGCTTATTAGCTCCATTCCACCAGTTTTCTGGCAGCGTATAACTGGTAAATAACTTAACTTGGTTTTGTGGAATTGTGGTCGTTGAGTTTGATATTGCTGAACTCACACTATTCACATAGGTATAACCAGCACTTACATTCCAATTGTCTTGTAACTTACCAATAACTTCCGTTTCAAAACCATTTATTTTTAATCCTTTACCCGATGACATATAGGCCGTGTCTAAATCATCTATTTTCGGAACTTTGCCTTGACCATATTCAACATCCGTAACGGCAAGATCTTTGACTGATGACCAAAATACTGCTGCACTTGTTAATAATTGAGCATCAAAAAATTCAGCTTTAAGTCCAAGTTCTGTACTAGCACCAATCTCTGGGTCCAAGTAATTACCATTTCTATCCCTTTTGCTTGAAGGTGTAAACATGTCGGTGTAACTTGCATAAGCTGTGTAATTATCATTGAAATCATAAAGTAACCCTACATAAGGAACAAACTGCTCAAAACTCCGAGGTTTTTCAGGTTTTTGGTTCATCAACCATGTCTTGGTTTTATAATCATAGGTATTAAAACGACCGCCTAGAATTAACTTGAGTGGATCGGCCAAATTTAAACGCAGGGTTGAATAATAACCAAATAATTCAGTGGTGGTTTTACTCCCAGCCCCTGTTTTTACATAGGTCGGCTTTGGTAAATCCCCCGTCCAATCACGATAGTCTTGAATCGCCGCTGGATAATCAATCTTTCGATCAACTTTTAGTGAGGTCGTCTCTGATTTAAAGCCACTGTAACCTACAATTAACTCATGTTCACGACCAAATAGCTGAACAGGACCTGTTGCATATAAATCTAAATTGAGTTTTTTACTCTCTGAGTAAGGTGCTACCTGTGTCCATATACTCAGACCTTTACCTGTTGAAGGATCTGGGAATCCACTTCCGCCGTAAGCAACTAACCAACTATTATCCGATGTACTATGTGCCGCAGCCGCTTTTACCATCCAACCGTTGTCAAATTGATGCTGAATATCTGCAAAAATAGTTTCATCTTTATGCTTAATTGCACTCCAGTCTGTCGTTAAACTAAAGTTTCGTGGCAAGTGAGCAAGACTACCATCCGCATTAAAGTAAGGAACGGTTCCCCACGTCGATCCCTTAGGGTCATTGTCCTGATACTGAAATCCAAGCGACGCGGTTGTATTATCGGTTAAATCTGCTTCTACAATGGCCATGGCCGCAGTTGACTTTAGCTCATAGAAATCCATATAGGATTCTTTATCCGTATATGCAGCCATTACCCTACTACGTACACTGCCATCTTGAGTCAAGGGAATTGAGACATCAGCTGTTACACGAGTATTATTCCAGCTTCCATAAGTTGAACTTACGCTGCCTGAGAATTCTCTATTTGGACGCTTACGCACCATGTTAATCGTCGCTGATGGATTCCCTGTTGATCCAGTTAGACCACTTGCCCCTTTAATTACCTCAACTCGGTCGAAGAAAAAACTATCCGCACGCGGACTATTGTCTCCTACTGGCATACCATCAATTTGTCGGTTGGTAATAGAAAAACCGCGGGCATAGTAACTTGAACGTTCACTATCTTGTTTGGTTGCAGTTACACCTGGTGTCGCCACCATTACATCATCAATGCTGACAAGATTACGCTGTTCAATTTGTTCTTGTGTAATGACACTTACGGACTGAGGAGTTTCTTTTAAACTTAAATCTAGTTTTGATGAAGATTTTGATGTATTTGCTTTAAAACTTCCTGTCCCCTCTGTTTTATCACTAACTGTCGCTTTAGATGTAATGGTCGCAAGTGTTGCTGTATCCGCTATTTGATCTTGTTCTACAGCCCAAGCAAAATGCGTTATTCCCCCGTAAATTAAGATGGATTGAACAGCTAAGCTAAGAGCTTTTATTCGGAATTGTGAAGTCATAATATAGGTTAAGTAATAAATAGTGATAATCATTATTATTATGATTATATTTTACTATGTAAATATTTATAGCCCAGTACATTTATCGATAAAAAAAATGATCCTTTTTTCAAAGCCATATAAAACCATTATTCATAATTTTTTATTATTATTTTTCAAATATTTATTTTCTTAAAGCTACAAAAAAATTAGCTTAAATATCGACCTATAATCAATTATAATGACTCTCATCATAACTTTTTTGTAAATCCTAGAGCATATTAGCTTGTAGCCTAGATACCCCATAACAAGTTGATTTTGTCCAAAATTGAACTATGTTCGCCCCGACCATGAATAAAAAACTTTACAAGCTTGTAAAACATTTCTATAGCTGATTGTCATCTTATATACATACTGCCTTTTGCCTAAGTTTAGTTTCAAGCTAAATATCAGCAGCGTGGACAAAATAATCAAAAATCACACTAAAAATATAATGGCGTTCTACACTTTTAATTGCCTTCACCTTTTAGAACTACTACCCTATTTATGTAGTTTTATTTTAAAATAGGCAGCTTTAAAAATTGGATCACCTTAATGAAAAGAAACATGTTTTTAGCTGTGTATGGGATCACTTTTACTACAACAATCACGACATCGACACTTTCGTTGGCTCAACTCCAGCTATATCCATTAGAAAAACCAAGTTCGGAGGTGAACTCGACTCAACAGCCATTTGATTTTTTTAAATCTGCCAAACAGCAAGAATTAAATTCAATACAACAACATGAAAACGATTTATTCAAAACACAGGAAGACCGTAGACATACCGCAAATATGAGCTCATTTGAAAGGTCACACTATTACTTAATCAATCATGATACTGGTGCATTAAACTTAGAAGAAAATGAAAGTCGAAATAAAGCGTTAATAAATGCTCAAAGAGAAAAAAAGCTTCAACGATGATGATTTCAGATTTTCTCAGCTTTATTGGGACACTCAAAAGCATTAGAAACAGTGAAATTTAAAAAGCAGTAACTAGTCTATATTTGAAATCTTTTTTGGTCTTTTTCTCTATATGTAAACAGCATCTATGACAAATAAACAAGGTAGGGCCCGTTATCGGCTCACTCATATGTTGCTCCTATTGTATTATTAGGTTCATTATTTTTAGCCATGTTTTTGTGATGATCGCTTAGAACTTTAAAACATGACCATTCAAAAGTATGGCCTTATGAAACAAAAATAGACATCCCCATTCGCCCGATCAGAAAGACCAGTAATATCAGGAAAAATATTCGAATAAAACCACTTCCATAACGTAAAGCCAAAAATGAACCTAAAATAGATCCAGCGATATTACATACAGCCACGATCACACCGATGTTCCATAGAACATGACCAGCAGGGATAAAAAACAAGAGAGACGCACTGAATGTTCCTAAATTGACCAGTTTGGCGGAAGCTGAAGCATTTAAGAAATCAAATCCAAAACATTTAACAAATAAGAAAAGTAAAAAGCTTCCACTACCAGGGCCAAAGACTCCATCATAAAACCCAATGAGTGCACCAAAGAATATACCCAATAAAATTTCTCTTTTACTGCATTGAATATAACTATGAATTTTTCCTAAATCTTTCTTAATAAAGGTATAAATGGCCATAACTACCAATAGAAAGAAAACAATATATTTCATTATCTCTTTGGGAATAAATGAAACAGACATGGCTCCTAAAAATGCAAAAATAAAGGCGGAAATCATGGTAGGTAACATCAACACCCATACAATTTTTATTCTTTTTATATAAGTAAAAATAGAGGACAGTGTTCCTGCCAGAACAGCAAATTTATTCGTTCCGAAAACTGTCGCCAAACTATACTGTGGTAGTGCATGTATAAGTGCAGGTAATTGGACCAATCCTCCACCACCAACAGCAGCATCAATTAAGCCTCCACAAAAAGCAAAAAAGCCTAATGCAATTAGAACATTTTCGATACCCATATGAGCTTAATCATTCCTTTGATATGTATGTAATAACGATTCTGCTAAAAATGGCCTATAAAAAGAAGTAAAATTTAGCCTTATACTTTTGGACAGACATCGGGGTGTTCCAAGCCATTCAGTAGCTTTTTGTAGATACACGTGTCAGCATTAATTGTTTTAGGATTGAAATGCCAATTTGCCTGATTTAAAGCGATTACCTTCTTATAAAATTCCGAATGTCTATACAAATGACCGTTGCATTTACACCCAAATATATACAACAAATTGTATATTTTGAATATACGACCACTATAGTGTTATAGAGTCCTACTCGATTTACAACAAACAACTATCCATATATAAATAAGCAGTTTTTGATTAGATGCAAATTGAACTCGTTTATCAATTTTTAGATTATGTTTATTTCAATTCAATTTCCTTTTTGATATCAACTCAACTTCACAAGTGATAGTCATCTCTTCAGATCACTCTCCTAATGCCTAATCTCCGTAAACAGCCACACTTAAAAGTCGATGTTAAGTAAGAATAGCTAGAAATTCGCTTAAATTTTAAGCTTTTCAAATTCAGTTTTTAGTTATTTCAATAAGAAATGTATAAATTTTTTATAAAAAAAGTGTGGCAAATATTAAGAATAAAAAGAACGAATATTTGACCTATATGAATATATAAAAACTGCTAAGTCACTATTATATTTAAGAAGATATTTATTGTAATTTTTTGTCAATCTATATGCTTTTAATTCACCGTGCAAATTAAACATATTTTAATTAATATGTGACATAGTTTGCATTTATATTTTAGTTTGTTATAGTTTGCGCACCAAAATGGTACATTATTAACAATTATCCACATCTTTTTTGGAAGATTTTAAATGAAAAGTATCGCAGTTATCGCAACTACAACTATATTAGCTATGAGTGCAGCAAATGCAGCAGATGGCACAATTACGATCAACGGATTAGTAACAGATAAAACATGTGACATCGTTACTCCCCAAGGTAAAGACTTCACTGTAACTTTACCTACCGTTTCTCGACAAACCCTTGCTAAAGTTGGTGACGTAGCTGGCCGTACTCCGTTCACCATTCAACTCGATAACTGTTCAGAAGGTAAGGTAGCGACTTATTTTGAACCAGGTGCTACTGTTGATTTCTCAACTGGCCGCCTAAATAACCAAGATGCTAGTGGTGCGAAAAACGTACAAGTTCAACTTTTAGGTTCAAATAATTTATTCATTCCATTAAAAGCTGCAGGTGCAAATGGCGCTCAAGAAAACTCTCAATGGGTTGATGTTGCTGACCAAGGTTCTGCAGACTTGAACTACTATGCTGAATACTATGCAACTGATGCTTCTACGGCAGGCAAAGTAACAACTTCTATTCAATATACAATTATTTATCAATAATTTATAGCGTATAGCTGAGAGCTTGTGCTGCTATTTGCATAAGCTCACTTGTTAAGATTTGTTTGAGAGAATATATCATGCACTTTAAGTCATCCCTTTTCAAAACTGCACTTTTAGCTTGTTTTATCCCATTTACTGCAACAAATGCCGAGATTATTATTCATGGCACACGTGTAATCTATCCTTCAGATGCTCGTGAAATCACTTTACAAGTGAGTAATAATGGTAACAAACCTGCACTTGTACAAGCTTGGATTGATGAAGGTGATGCGAAAAGTACTCCAGACCAATCTCAAGCCCCTTTTATGATTACTCCTCCAATTTCACGGGTAGATAGTCAAAAAGGTCAAACTTTAAGAATTTCAGCTTTACCAAAAACTGCAAACTTATCTCAAACTCAAGAAACCTTGTATTGGTTGAATATTTTAGATATTCCTCCCAAACCTAGTACAAAAACAACAAATGACGTACCAGATAATTTCTTACAATTAGCAATCCGCTCGCGCATTAAGTTTTTTTATCGCCCAAGTGAAATTAAAGGGGACTCTGGTGCTGCTCCCTCTAAACTTCAATGGACAGTACTAGGCGACCAACTTAAGGTAAAAAATCCTACGCCATTTCATATTACATTGACGTCTATCAATCAGAACAACGCGGGTCAGCGCACAGACTTAATTAAAGAAGGCTTAATGCTAAAACCTTTTTCTGAGGACAGTGTTAAGTTGAAAGGAGGCAACACCTCCAAAATGGTCTTCACCAGCATCAATGACTACGGTGGCCGTGTCGAATTGCCAATTCGCGTGCAATAACATTATTCAAAGATAAGTAAATTTACTCAAAAACACACCTATTTCAATTAATAGGCGGACAGTTTCATGCCAAAAAAACAACAAAGTCTTAAATGGGTTAAACATCACATTAGCTACTATATCGCGTTTGGTGTGATCACACTCAGTATGCCCGCACTTGTTCATGCATCTGAAACAGAAGATAAAGCAAATGTTGCAGAAGAAGCAGAATTTGACTCCGCTTTTTTAATGGGTGATGCCAAAAAAATTGATATTGACCGCTTTAAATTTGGTAATCCAATTTTACCTGGTGAATATAGCCTAGATGTTTATGTGAATGATAATTGGTTTGGTAAACATCGTATGGTATTTAAGGCTTTAGATAATAAAGAAAATGCCTTTACCTGTTTTACTCAAAAAAACTTAATTGAATATGGTGTTAAACCAGAGGCTTTAATTCAACAAAATGAAGCACTCAACATCACCCCTTGTCAAAAAATTGAACAATGGGTCGAGGATGCATATTACGAATTTGATCAATCGAAATTGAGAATAGATATTTCAATTCCTCAAATTGTGATGCAGAAAAATGCGCAAGGTTATGTCGATCCAAGCGTATGGGATCGAGGTATTAATGCGGCATTTCTTTCTTATAATGCCAGTGCATTTAAAACCTTTGATCAAATGCAAGGACATCAAGAACGAACCACTGCATTTACTTCAATTAATGCAGGTGCCAATCTAGCAGGCTGGCAATTCCGCCATAATGGTCAGTGGCAATGGCGAGACCACGATCAAGATAATAACGATGCTCCAACAAATAAACAAAGTAGTTATGATGCTGTTAGTACTTATGTTCAGCGTGCTTTTCCTAACTACAGAGCCGTCCTAACTTTAGGTGATAGCTATACTGATGGTGAAATTTTCGACTCATTTGGCTATCGCGGTGCTGACTTCTCTAGTGATGACCGTATGCTACCAAATAGCATGCTGGGTTACGCCCCACGTATTCGAGGAAATGCCAAAACACATGCAAAAGTGGAAGTACGCCAACAAGGTCAACTCATTTATCAAACAACTGTCGCACCGGGTAGTTTTGAAATTAATGACCTTTACCCAACAGGTTTCGGTGGTGAACTAGAAGTATCCATTTTAGAAGCTAACGGTGAAATTCAACACTTTAATGTACCTTATGCATCTGTAGTACAAATGCTCAGACCCGGTATGAGCCGTTATTCAATTACCACAGGACAATTCCGAGATAAAGAGATTGATCTTGATCCATGGATTATTCAGGCCAAATACCAACGTGGCATTAATAACTATATTACTGCTTTTACTGGTATACAAAGTGCAGAAGATTACCGAGCTGTGACTTTAGGAAGCGCTTTTTCAACTCCAATTGGTGCAGTTTCGCTAGACGTCACACACTCACAAGCAGATTTCAAAAAACGGGACAGTGAAACAGGACAAAGTTATCGATTAAGTTACAGTAAGCTCATTAACCCAACCAATACTAATTTAACATTAGCAGCTTACCGTTATTCAACCGAGAATTTTTACAAACTTCGTGATGCATTAATGATTCAAAACCTTGATGAAAAAGGCATCAGTTCAAGCCATATTGGCAAACAGCGGAGTGAGTTTCAAATTACATTGAACCAAGGCTTGCCGAATAATTGGGGTAATTTTTATGCTACCGGCTCATGGAGTGATTACTGGAATCGTCAGGAGACAACACGACAGTATCAAGTAGGTTACAGCAATACCTATAGTGCTTTAACGTACGGCCTATCCGCGACTAGACGTACTGTTGAAGACACGGCAACAAAACTGATTACCAATGATACGGAATATATGCTGACCTTGTCACTGCCATGGTCATTCAAGAAGAATTCGGTCAATTTAAACTCAATCACAACTCGTGACAGCACAACGGTCGGAATGAGCGGCCTACTTGGTGACCGATTCAATTATGGGACTTCTATTACGGATACCTATGGTAATAACCCGAGTATGAACATGAATGCCCAATACCGTACCAATTTTACTACAGTGGGTGGCTCATATAGTATTTCTGATCAATATCAACAAGCTATGCTTTCTGCACGAGGCAATATTGTTGCACACACTAAAGGCGTTTTACTTGGTCCAGATCAAGGACAAACCATGGTCTTAGTCCATGCACCTGATGCAGCAGGAGCAAAAGTCAATAACGCAACAGGCCTTACAGTAAATAAGGCTGGTTATGCTGTCATTCCATATGTTACGCCTTACCGTTTAAATGATATCACGCTAGATCCACAAAACATGTCATCAGATGTTGAACTTGAAGAAACCAGTCAACGTATTGCGCCTTATGCAGGGGCGATTACTCAGGTTAGCTTTGCAACGAAAACAGGTAAAGCTATTTATATTCATGGGCTAACGTCTGACGGAAAAACGCTACCATTTGCAGCTGAGGCATATAATTCAGGCGGAGAGAATATCGGTATAGTCGCTCAAGGTAGCATGGTCTACATACGTACCAATCAAACAGCAGATACGATCACCGTAAAATGGGGTGATGACATCAGTGAGCAATGCCGTATTGAATACGATGTAAGTAAACAAACGTCAAATGAAAAATTAAACATGATTACCACAGAGGGTATTTGTCAATGAAACTTAAAATTGTAAATACACTAGTACTGTTGATTGGCACAGTTTCAATAAGCGAAGTTTATGCCGCTTGTACTCCAGAGAGAGGTTTTAAATCACAAGATGTAAGCATGGCTGTCGGACGTGTGGTTGTAAAACCAAGTGATGCTGTAGGCAGTGTTCTCAGAAAAGCAACCTTCCCTATTTATTCTAATAATTCAACAATAACTTGTGATCGTTGGAGTGCGCCTTCAGATGTTAAGGCAATATTAACTCAACGTTATCCATTAAGTTCTGTCGGTAACTCAGTATATAGTACCAATATTCCTGGCATCGGCATACGACTATATCGTGAAGCCGAAGGAGCTTCAGGCTTCTCAGGCTATTATCCTTATAGCCGAAAACTTGAACGAGGTCGATCATACTCATTGGCTAATGGCTATTTTGTCGTCGAAATTATAAAAACAGCAGAAAACACTGGTTCAGGAACACTCGTGCCAGGCCGTTATAGTAGCTACCATATAGATGAATACCCCAACAACCCGATATTAACCAGTACTGTATACGGCAATGCCATTACAATCGCCTCTTCTTCATGTGAAATTCAAGGAAGTATTAATAAAATAGTGCAATTACCCGTAGTCAATAAAGCTGATTTTAAAGGTATTGGATCTACACAAGGCGAACAGGCTTTTGATCTCAATATTTTATGTAATGGTGGAAAAAACCCGACAGGATATGAAGAAAGTAATAAAATTAGCTTAAGTTTTGATTATACTTCTTTAGCAAATAGTAATAATCAAGTTCTTATGAACACTGCCCCAATTAACACACGTGCAAAAGGTGTGGGTACACAAATCGTTTGGGATTATCAGAAGCAAAACAAAGTAATTTCTAAGGGTGATAAATTAACTCTTGGCACTCTAAGCTCAAACCAAACTCTCCAATACACTGTTCCAATGAAGGCGCGCTATTATCAAACCGAACAAACTGTATCACCAGGGACAGTCAGAGGAATGGCAACCGTCACAATAGAATACGATTAATAGAACTACATCACAATTTATAATTTTTTTTTATAAGTTCTGGGTTTTCTTGTTGTTTTTCATAATATAGGCATGTATTTTTTAACTAAGACATCTCAAAATGGGGAAAAGAGATGATGTTAAATAAGTATATACCTATTATTTGCACAGTTTTTTTATGGGGCGGCAGTGAGCTGAGTCATGCACAAAAAATTAATTTTCAAGGCTCTATTTCAGAATTCACCTGTAATTACAACAAACCAAATAAACTTTGTGAAGATATTCAGAAAACGATCGAAAGTATAAAATCCGAAAAGAGTTACCTGAGTAATGAAACTCCAAATAATTCAAATTCTGTTGCTAATATCACGACTAGTCATACAGACAAATCACATAAAGTGATTGTTTTAAGCTATCACTAATTTTTCAGAAGAGAGTAAACACTATACCTAGCCTATCATGCTAGGTTTACGCAGCTAATCTAAACAAACTTCAGATTATTTGCTACCTAGCTATAAATTTATTTTAGGCATGAGTGGTAATAATAAAAGCAACCACTATTTCGTTTAACAAATGTTAAAATTAATAATTAAAAACATGTTTTAAACACTGTTTTATTCATATATCTGTTTTCATCATATTTATTTAATACTTATTTAATTATAAAATACAAATCAGGACTTTATATTAATTATATTTTGAGGGCTACATGCGTATTTATGGATATTTCAGGGAAAATCCAAATAGATTAAAAAACTTACAGGATAGAATAAATTTAAATAAATTCGGTTATTCAATCCCATCAAATCGTTTGATTATCGAGAACGTGACAGTAGAAACCTCTGTTATTTATAGAGATAAATTTATGGCTCTTATTAACCTAACATTAGAAGAAGGAGACTTACTCATAGTCAAAAGCTTTGACTGTTTGGGAAAGGATTTTAAAGAAATATACAATAGCGTTCATAGGATCTATCAAAAAAATATAAATCTCATCTGTTTAGATTATTCTAAATCAGTAATAGAAGGAAGTGCAAAAGAAAGTTTTATTCATTTTTTAAAACTATGTTTCGATTTTGAAAATAATTTCATATTTGAATCAAAAATCAAACCTCTCAGCAAAAGTGTTAAAAAAGTTGGACGCCCTGAAAAATTAAATATAATACAACAAAAAGAAGTCAAAGATAAATTTAAAAAAGGGTATAGCATTTACTCTATAGCAAAAGAATATTCTGTCACTCGAAACGTTATAAATCGAATTTTAAAGAAGTCAGAAATAGAAGAAAAGCTAATATAAAATTCAAGGAACTTTATTAAAAAATATTTTTTATTTCATAAATTTTAAACATCAAATCTTTTAAGGAGAAAATATATCTCTTTAAGTTTTAGTATTGATTTTAACTGTAAATCTTTGAATTTATTTGGTAGGTATATCCAGACTCGAACTGGAGACCTCTACGATGTCAATGGGTGATCACATATGAAAAATCAACAATTTAGGTACTATTGGCGCCCATGTTTCGCCCATGTTTTTTGTTACAATTTAGTTTACCATTTACACAAAAATATCGATGTTTACTATCTATTGGTTCACTACTCGGCTTTGTTGTATAAAGCTATTCTTAAAGACTTCTTCAGTAAAATAATTTCTAAATGAAGAAGCCTGCATCTAAAATCTATCGTACAACGAATTGGTCCTCTTATAACCAAACTCTAATCAAGCAAGGAAATATTTCAATTTGGTTCGATCGTCAGACTAAATGGCATGCTCAGCCACAAGCTAAGCATGGAAGAAATCAAACCTATCTGATAGAGCAATTCAGTGCTGGACGACTAGAGCGAGAAGTGTTGCAGGCTATTCAGCTGGTATTTATGCATCTCTGTTTGCTGTAGGAAATGCTTGCGCAACAATCGTTCTTGCTCGTTGGGATAATGCTTTGCAAAAAGATGTACTAGATGAAGTTTTAAATAAACGGGTATCCGGAAAATCTGGTTGATAAGGTGGCTTAGCATTACCTAACGGATTCGTTTCCTCAACGGAATAATTGATTGTTAAACGTGAAAATTAGTCTGACTAGAAGACTTCGGCTGTGAGCAAGAGACCCTGGCAGCGCAGCAGCGACTTTTAACACTGGACGGCCCTCGTCATGCCATCCTACATTCGTTAAAGCATCGGTTAAATCGGAACACGGTTGACACAAGCTCTTTTCTACCCAATAATATAGTGCACTACATTAAATCACGCTATATTATAGCAGGCTATATTTATGGTAAAAATACCACGGAGTGTTGCGACGGAGCTCTCCTTTGCTCTTCATGCTGCTGCGAATCGGATGGTCCGATTGCACAAACCGTTTCTTGAACCGCTGGGTCTGACTTTCTCGCAGTATTTGGTCACGCTAGAGCTGCTGAATGAGGCACCGCTATCGGTTGGTGAGCTGTGTGCCCGTCTCGATATGGAAACAGGAACCCTGACGCCGCTGCTCAAGCGACTGCAAGCGGCTAATTTGGTCACTAGGACTCGTGACCCTTCTGATGAACGTCGGGTTCTCATCGACCTCTCGTTGCGCACCAGAGAAATGGAGGAGGAGCTTCGCAGCATACCCGACAAAATTAGAGTGGCGTGCCAGCTAACCAAAGGTGAACTCGAAGAACTGCGTCTTACGCTTGATGGCCTCGGGCGACCACTGGCTGAATCTTGAACCGGTCAATCAACTCCAAACGAAGGAAGCAAATATGAAAATTGGTATCATCGGCATTGGTAGTATCGGCGGCACACTTGCCCGCAAACTCAGCGCAGCTGGACATGAGGTTCGCGTAGCCAACTCAAAAGGTGCGGAGGATGTGCGCCCCTTCGCTGACGAAATTGGGGCCATTCCCGCCGACGCCCACGGAGCTGTCAAGGGTGCAGACCTGATCGTCCTGTCGATCCCCTTTTCTGCTGTGTCGAAGCTCCCCAAGGACCTGTTCAACGAACTCGACGAGAGCGCCCCAATCATTGATACAGGCAACTATTATCCTGACGTTCGCGACCCGCACATTTCCGAACTCGATAACGGAAAGGTCGAAAGCGTCTGGGTCTCTGAGCAGATCGGCCGCCCCATCATCAAGGCCTTTAACAACATTCTTGCCAATTCGCTCGGCGAACTAGGCCGTCCGTCCGGATCGCCCGACCGTATCGCTGTGGCCGTGGCCGGCGATGACGCCCGATCCAAGCAGATCGTTATGGACATCGTAAACGAGATCGGCTTTGACCCAGTCGATGGAGGTTTGTTATCGGAATCCTGGCGTCAGCAGCCCGGCACGCCTAGCTACTGTTGCGACTACGACGCACCGATGATGCGCAAAGCGTTGAACGAAGCGGTTCCCGGCAAGGCACTCAGTGTCCTCCAAGAAGTATTTAAGCGTTTCGGACAGCTTGGCTCCAACCCGACCCATGCCGACATTATCAATATGAATCGTTCGGTGCATTCCAATGACTGAGTCGAGTAACCAGCTTTAAGGATTACACTATGAAGATTGGTATTTTAGGCAGTGGATTCATCGGTGGGACTCTTGCCAGACGCTTTAGCGCTTGCGGCCATACTGTCAAGTTAGCAAACTCTCGTGGACCAGACACCATCGACCCAGACGTGCTCTCCACGGGCGCGCATGCTGTCACGAAGGAAGAAGTCGTAACCGATATTGACGTGCTGATCCTCTCGATTCCCTTCATACGGATTCCAGATCTCGCGCCGGTGCTCGCCGAGCTTCCTGCTGAGACGGTGGTGATAGATACGTCAAATTACATTCCTTTGCGCGATGACAGGATCGAGGTGATCGAAAAGGGGAAGCCCGATAGTGTCTGGGTAACCGAGAAACTAGGCCGTCCTATCGCAAAGGCATGGAATACGATTTATTCCGCAACGCTCAAAGAGATGGACCGGCCCGCAGGCCACCCGGAGCGTGTCGCCGCTCCCGTTGCGGCAGATCGCGACCGAGACCGGAAAGTGGCGATGGCATTGGTCGAAGACTCGGGCTTCGACGCATATGATGCCGGGACGATAGCTGACTCCTGGCGCCAGCAATGTGGCGCCCCATGCTACTGCACAGAAGTCACGCTCGCAGAGCTACCGGAGGCGTTGGCAAAGGCTGACCTGGCACGTTCACGTAGACGGCAGGATCTCGCCTTTGCGGTGTACGAGGAACGATTTGGCGCCACCGGGATAAATCCAAATCGGGGCTTCATCGTTCAACTATCTCGCTTACTCAACTTGTAGATAGGCCTACATTTTGTGCGCCAATCTGTAGATGTGGCGGAGATACTGCCACTGAAAAAGCGCTGTATGACGAAAATGCCAAACAACATCCTTCACCTGCCTAAGTATCAGGTGCTGGACTGCAAATCCACCGAGGATGAAATGCACTTCCAGGTGGATGCACCCGATCCCCTTGCCTGCGAGGAATGCGGCGTACAGGGTGAGTTCGTGCGGTTCGGCAAGCGTGATGTTCCCTATCGTGATTTGCCCATCCACGGCAAGCGGGTCACCCTCTGGGTGGTCCGCCGCCGGTACACCTGCCGGGCCTGCAAGACCACCTTCAGGCCCCAGCTACCGGAGATGGTGGACGGCTTTCGCATGACTCTGCGGCTGCATGAATACGTGGAGAAGGAATCCTTCAACCACCCCTACACCTTCGTGGCGGCACAGACCGGCCTTGACGAGAAGACGGTACGCGACATCTTTAATGCCCGTGCCGAGTTCCTGGGGCGCTGGCACCGCTTCGAGACGCCCCGCATTCTTGGCATAGACGAGCTGTACCTGAACAAGCGCTACCGCTGCATCCTTACCAACATCGAGGAGCGAACCCTGCTCGACCTGCTGGTCACCCGCCGTCAGGACGTGGTGACCAACTACCTCATGAAGCTGAAAGACCAGCAGAAGGTCGAGATCGTCAGTATGGACATGTGGAACCCCTACCGAACGGCGGTCAAGACTGTGCTGCCACAGGCCCGTATCGTGGTCGATAAGTTCCATGTGGTGCGCATGGCCAACGATGCGCTGGAGAAGGTGCGCAAGGGCCTCAGAAAGGAGCTGAAACCTTCCCAGAGCCGAACCCTCAAAGGAGACCGGAAAATCCTGTTGAAACGCGCTCACGAAGTCTCAGACCGGGAACGCCTCATCATGGAGACCTGGACAGGCGCATTCCCGCAACTGTTGGCCGCCTACGAGCACAAGGAACGCTTCTACGGCATCTGGGACGCTACCACACGGCCACGGGCAGAAGCCGCCCTGGACGACTGGATAGCCACCATTCCGAAGGGCCAGAAGGAAGTCTGGAGCGATCTGGTCAGGGCAGTGGGCAATTGGCGTGAAGAGATCATGACCTACTTCGAGACAGACATGCCCGTGACCAACGCTTACACGGAGTCCATCAACCGACTGGCCAAGGACAAGAACCGTGAAGGGCGTGGTTATTCCTTCGAGGTGATGCGGGCACGAATGCTCTACACCACGAAGCACAAGAAGAAGGCCCCGACTGCGAAGGTCTCTCCGTTCTACAAGAAAACCATCGGTTACGGACTGCCGGACTTCGCAGAGGAGCTCAATTACGGGGTCGATCTATCAACCATCTGAGGGTGGTATCGGGTTGGTGGGGTGAGGATGCCCCATCAACCATTAAATCCGTATACCCAAATAAACCAAAATCATCTTAATCTCTAGTTTATTCAAACCCTTGAATAAATATATATTCAAGGGTTTTTTTACATCTATTAATCTTCTAAAATACTTCTTAACATCCATGCAGTTTTTTCATGTACTTCAAGTCTTTGTGTAACTAAATCTGCTGATGGCTGATCGTTTACCTCATTGACAATTGGAAAAATTCCTCTTGCTGTTTTTGCAACAGTTTCGTGAGCATTCACTAATAAACCAACCATTTCTTGTGCTTTTGGAACACCCTCTACTTCCTTAATTGCGGTCAATTTAGCAAACTGTTTGTATGTACCAGGGGCAGGAAAACCTAATGCTCTAATACGTTCAGCTATAGTATCTAAAGCATTCCATTGTTCAGTATACTGATCCATAAACATGTTATGTAAACTATTAAACTGGGGCCCTGTAACATTCCAGTGAAAATTATGCGTCATTAAATATAAGGTATAACTATCTGCAAGTAATTTTGACAGGCCAGAGACAATCTTTTCTCGATCATTATGCGAAATACCGATATCAATCTTTATTGCTTTTACTTCTTTTTTAGGACTAGCCATGAATCTCTTCCTTCTGTAATAAGTACATGATTTTAAAAAATGAGAACCAAATGAATGTAGAGCTTAACTATTAAGACTCTATATCAACCTACTCAGAAAGCAATTGCGAGTAAAAAGTTACCATTTTAAAAATAGTCTATATCATTCCTAATGACTGTTAATTTCGATCTTAGTTATTATGCATATAAAAATTGTATATTTAACATCCAACTAAAAATAATTTTAGAAAACTTGTCAAATCTAAAATTAGAAGTAACTCATTGATTTTTTATTGAAATTTACTTCACACGCTAAAAACTCTTGTGTTTTCACATAAATTTCACTATTTGAGAACTATTTTAGCTGGAAAGTAATAGTTGCAAGTTTCTAAATTCTTAAAATACAGGGGTATAGTTAAATGGCTATAGAATTTGTTTCCAAATCAAAGTTACCTACTGCATTTGGCTATTTTGAAATTATCGCATTTCAAGATCAAAAGACTGGTGAAGAACATATCGCTCTTGCTAAAGGGATAAATGCTGCTCCCAATCAACCTGTATTGGTCAGAATACATTCAGAGTGCTTAACAGGTGATGCTTTTGGATCACTCAAATGTGATTGTGGTCCACAATTACACTCAACCATGAAAATGATTAATGATGCAGGTCAAGGAGTGATCTTATACCTGCGCCAAGAAGGCCGTGGCATAGGATTAACCAATAAAATTCGTGCCTATGCACTCCAAGACCAAGGACATGATACTCTCGATGCCAATTTATTATTAAATTTACCAGCAGATGCTCGTAAATATGACATGTGTATCATTATGTTAGATTATTTAAAAATAAAGAGTGTAAAACTCATTACAAATAATCCCCTTAAAATTAAATCTTTAACTGATTTAGGAATTAATGTTGTTGAGCGGATTCCTTTAAAAGTAGGCTTAAATAGCTTTAACAAAGCTTATCTAGAGACAAAGCAAAGACGTATGTCACATCTGTATCATAATAGTGATTTTTAAAAAGCGATTACTTTCAGTAAAAAAATCCACGTATAAAGTTCCATCTCCCGTTCGGGAGAACGGCTAAGATAAAATACTGTTTTATATTTAATTATGGTTTTAAAGAATACCTATGAAAGAAGCTGGCCTATTCTTTATTTTCTCTCAGGATTTGCGAAAAAACTGTGACTTTTTCTAAAGTCGCATTCATCCCCTTATTAAAAAAAGTATTGACAAGTGCTGAGCCAATGATAATAAGATCTACTTTATTGGCTAATGCTTTAACATGACTTTCATTTTTGATCCCAAAGCCAATTGCAACTGGAATATTAAAAATAGGCTTGATTTCAGCAATCTTTTTCTCAATATTGGGTAGATTTAAATGCCCCCCTGTTAAGCCATTTTCTGCAACATGATATAAAAAACCTGTCGCGCGCGCTGAGATTTGCTCTAACCTTTCAACTGGGGTAGTCGGCGCTGTCATTGCAATTAAATGCATATTTTTTTCATTTAATTGCACTTCAAAGTTTTCTCGATATCCATATGGAGCATCTAAAATCAATATTCCATCTATAAGATTTTCTGTTTCGGCGACAAGTGTTTCGAAACCATATTGCATAATCGGATTTAAATAAGTCATAAAAATTATTGGTGTCTTGTCATCATGCAGCCTGATTGCTTTTACCAGCTCAATGGTCTGTTTTACCGTTTGACCTGCACTTAATGCTCTAAGATGTGCTGCCTGAATGATCTCTCCATCTGCCACTGGATCTGAAAAAGGAATGCCAACTTCAATAATGTCAGCCCCAGCTTGACCTAATTGACTCATCAGACGACAACTTTCTGCAAAATTAGGATCTCCAGCAGTAAAATAACAGACCAGACCGCTTCGATTTTCCAGTTTTAATTGCTCTAATTTTTGATCTAGACGGTTCATGCTGTAGCTCCTGCAAGATATTTTTTTACCGTGTTTAAGTCTTTGTCACCTCTGCCACTTAAATTGACAATAATGATCTGTTCTGGCTGCATTTCTTGAGCAAGTTGAATCGCATATGCAATCGCATGAGAACTCTCAAGAGCTGGAATAATGCCCTCCTGTTGGCTTAAAAGCTGAAATGCATTTACAGCGTCTTGATCGGTTATAGCCGTATATGTCACACGTCCTGTTTCAAACAGAAGGCCATGTTCAGGGCCGACACCAGGATAATCTAAGCCAGCTGATATAGAGTGCCCCTCTAAAATCTGTCCATCTAAATCTTGTAATAAATAGGTTAAATTACCATGTAGCACACCGACTTGACCTTTGCAAATAGAGGCCGCATGTTCACCGCTATTTGTTCCTTTTCCACCTGCCTCAACGCCAAACATTTTGACATTCAGGTCTTCTAGAAAAGGATGCATCAACCCTAATGCATTTGATCCACCACCAACGCAAGCAACTAAAGCATCAGGCAGTTTATTTTCTTTGAGGAGTATTTGGTTTCTGGCTTCTAGACCAATAATTTTTTGAAATTCTCTGACCATGATGGGATATGGATGAGGACCTGCACCCGTACCCAACAAGTAATAGGTTGTATCCACATGACGAATCCAGTCACGTAATGCTTCATTCATGGCATCTTTTAAAGTACCACGACCTTTTTGAACGCTTCGGACTTCAGCTCCGAGTAATTTCATGCGCTCAACATTCATTTGTTGGCGCTGAATATCTGTTTCTCCCATGAAAATGGTACATTTCATCTTAAAAAGTGCGCAAACTGTTGCTGTTGCAACACCATGTTGTCCAGCACCAGTTTCTGCGATGATTCTGGTTTTACCCATAAATTTAGCTAATAAGATTTGCCCGACACAATTATTGATCTTATGTGCCCCCGTATGGTTCAAATCTTCCCGCTTGAGATATATTCGAGCACCTCCTGCATATGCTGTTAGGTTTTTTGCATAAAAAAGAGGACTAGGACGACCAACAAAGTCCATTAAAATCTGTTGATATTCAGCCCAAAATTCAGGTTTATGCCGAACAGTATTAAAGGCTTGCTCTAATTCTTGAAGTGCTGGCATCAAGCTCTCTGGCATATAACATCCGCCAAATTTACCAAAAAATCCCAAGTCATCAGGACCATTACCTGTATAAGGGGTTGTCATCTCATATCTCTTGCTGTATCCATTTTTTTCATCTTAAAATATTTTCATTTTTCTGATAATTGATATATTTTGAGCTTATGCTGTTAGAAAATTTTACAACATGAAACGTAGAATATTACCTCCCCTTAATGCTTTAAAAGCATTTGAAGCAGTTGCCAGACATAAAAGTTTCAGCTTAGCTGCGGAAGAATTGTGTGTCACCCATAGTGCGATTAGCCATCAAATAAAACAGCTAGAAGAATGGTTAGATAAAAAATTGTTTATTCGGCATTCCTCTACCATCTCTCTGACGAAGGATGCAGAAGAATTATCGCTAGTTTGTACGCATCTTTTTAATCATTTAGAACAATGCATCTTTGAGCTAACAAATAAAACATCAGAGGTAGAAGTTGTAATAGGCGCTTCTCATAGTTTCATGGCAAATTGGCTGATTCCCCGATTAGAAAAGCTCGAAGTCATTTATCCCAATATCCATATCAAATTAATGACATGTAATGACTTAAAATTGTTAGAAAAAGAGAAAATTGACATATTTATCAATAGCATCAATGAGAATCATATTCTTCCCAGCTTTTTGAATAAATATCTTTTATTTCCCGATAACATGGGGCCTATTTGTAATCGGGAAATAAATCCTCTTCATACAGAAAATGATCTTTTAAATTATCCATTACTTCATACCCACTCAAATAAAAGTGCATGGCATACATGGTTTGATCAGTCCAAAATTCACTTTTCCCCAAAAGCGAATGATCGTTATTTCGATAGTCTCAATTTAATGATAGAGGCGGCTGTGTCAGGCTTAGGAATTGCGATAGCACCTCAAATTTTAGTAGAAAAAGAAATATTAAATGGAAGAGTCATTGCCCCTTTTGGTTTTATCTATTGTGACTATAATTTTTATGCAATGGTCAGAAAAAATAATGAGAATCCTGATGTCATGAATATCATTCATTGGTTAATGGCTGAGGAAAAAAGAGAAAATGAAATTTAATCCTTGATCACTAAAATTCTATTCAATGTACTGTCTTTAGCGTCTATCTTCACATTCTGTTCACTCTAGCCTCTCTAAAGTGAGAGGATAAACTGTGAAGATGGACAGTGAACATGAATCAAGTCAAAACGTTAATGGTAGTTGCCTTATCCTTACCCGTGCTTTTTCTATTAGGATGTAAAAGTGTTCCTCGTTATTCCTTTGACTATGCAAATGCCAGAGCGAGTATTCAGGGAATACCCTTAGATGATGCAAAAGCACTAGACATTGGCACCCGCTTCACTTCGGCATTTAATACGTTGGGCACACCTAAATTTGTTGAAAATGCTGGAGCACTGTATGCAGATCAACTTTTTATTAATGATACTCTGTCGCAATTTTCATCGCGTAAAAAACTGCTTGAACATTTTCAAGGTATGAACCAGCGAGTGAGTAATGTAACTGTCAATCTATTAAATACTTCATATCATCAAGACTCTGCCTATGTACATTGGCATATGGTTTATGATTTTAAAATGTTCGGAAAAACACGAACAATGGATTCATTTGGAATCAGTGAAATAAAGGTCAACCAAAACCATCAGATTATTTTCCAACAAGACTTCTGGGATCCGGCCAATGGTCTGTATCGTTCTTTGCCTTATGTAGGAGGAACCTATTCATGGGTACTACCTTTCAAAAAGTAGCCATAACCACTGTACTGATGTTCGGGAGTTTCGGTTCCTGGGCGCATGCACAAACCTTAAATAAATGTGGTAATGGCCCACTAATGGTGGGACAAAAACAGGTCGGTGTGGCCAGTTACTTTGCGCAAAACTGTAATCAGCCTTGGCAAGGCCAAAACATGCAGATGGATTTTACCTATACGCAGAATATTCCAGAATGGGCATTCAAACGTGCAGCCACACATCTACTCCAACGTAATATCAAAGATCAAAAGATTCAGGCTGTTTTCAATCCAATCACCGATCTGTATCGTCCAGTGAACTCAGGAGATCTATACCAACTAAAATATAGCCATGCCACACACACATTAAGCCTATACTTAAACCAGAAACTGCAGGGACAACTCCAGAACCCATTAGCCCAGCAATATTTTAATATATGGCTAGGTCCTCAGCCATTTAGTGCTAAATTAAAACAGCAATTAATAAAGTAGTCTCTACAGTTATGTCTAAACATTTTATTTTGATGGTTGAAGATCATTACGAACTGGCATCTACCTTATGCGAGTTTCTAGAAGAGCATGGTTTTGTGGTCGATCATGCTCGAAACCTAAATGCTGCGCGCCAATTGCTCAAGCAGCAACGCTATCATATTTTACTTTTAGATATTAACTTACCTGATGGTTCGGGTTATGAACTATGTGAATGGCTACGAAATAAAGAAGGTATGGACCTCCCTGTGCTGATGCTCACCGCACGTGATACGCTGAATGACAAACTTAAAGGTTTTAATTCAGGAACGGATGATTATCTAGTCAAGCCATTTGACTTTAATGAGCTGGTGGTTCGAGTCAAAGCTCTGATCAAGCGTTCACAGGGTGAAGTCTCCTCTAGCCGTCTTCAAATTCATGATCTTATTCTGGACCCTGCAACACAGCAACTGACTCGTGGAGGACAAACTATTGAACTGCCCCCCATTCAATTTAAACTGCTCAAACTACTGATGCGTCATTCGCCTAAAGTTCTGACTAAACAGGAAATTATGATAGAGCTTTGGGGGGATCAAGAGCCTGAAAGCGATGCCCTGCGTAGTCATATTTATAATTTGCGTAAAATGGTCGATAAGCCTTTTGAGCAAAAACTAATTCATACCATATCTGGTGTAGGGTTAAAGATCACTTTAGAAGCTTAAGTTCTAGAAGCCCAGCCTTAATTTAAATACACGACGACAATCAGTCCAGTCGTCATCGCCAGATCAACATCCTGATGGGTATTGAGATAATACTGCCGATCAAACAATTCCACTCGCCAGCTAAGCTGCTTGCACAACTTCTGTACCAATTGCAGTCCAATGCCATGACCTTTGATCTCTAACTGCAATTGCTGCCCCGACAGTTCTTGCACCTTTGAGTTATTCGGTAAAGGAATGCCGACACCATTATCTGCAATCAATACTGTATTTTTTTGCAAAATGACATCAATTTCTGTGCCTTGTGAATAATTCAGTGCATTCCTCAAAATATTGCCAAATACCATTTTGGTCATCGACGGGTAAAGTTTACGTGGCTGTTCGTTTAGATCTTTTTGAAAATTTATCCGCATGCCTTTGTTATGGCTAACACTATCCAGATCCTGAACTACATTTTCCAGACATTCAGAAAGCATAGTCGATTCAGCGGTTAAAGTATTGGTGGTATTGCGGGCGATAGCCAGTAGTGTGTCAACTAATAGTTGCATGTCTTCAATGGTGTTGTTCAAGCGAGTAAATGATTTATTGTCCCCATAGCGTGCCTGACACAACTGCACATTGCCTTTTAAGATGGTAAGTGGTGTGCGAAGCTCATGACTGACATCACCAGTAAATTCACGTTCACGCTGAATAAACTCGCTTAATACCTGATGATATTTTTCTAGCGCTTGCTTCAGATATTCCGCTTCCAGATTTGAATCAGTCCGGATGTCATGAAACGGTGAAGCCTGATTTTTATAATCTTCCCAATCAATATGTTCCAGTGCGTTGGCAAGCCTGGTAATGGGAGAAAAATAGCGTCGGGCACGACGGTTCCACCACCATAACATACTATAAAGTACAAACAAGCTGACCATCAGTGGTGCCAGACCAAACAGCCAGACCAGTTTATTGACATTGCTTTCACCAAAGACTAACAGGACATGCTGCCCATCTTTTTCGCCATAAACGGTCATGCGTTCCTTACCATCGACAAAATGCCGATTCACCCCTTGCTCAAGTGACATATTCTTAAATTGGGAGGGAGACACAGTATTCCAGCGGTAACCATACAGGTTTTTGGTATCGGGCAATTCTGCGGCAGGATTACGTTCTAATCGCTGCCAGTAGTGTGACATTTCCTGTTCTAGCGCCGTTCTGAGCAAAGAACCTTTAATCACCCAGGCACTGAAGCCAATCCCAATCACCACAGACAAGGCAATGAATCCGATTTGCAGCCAGTAGTAGCGGTTAAACACCTCACCCAGAGGATGATCACGTTTGTCCCTAAATAGCTTTAACATTGATGCATTCCCCGCTGGCCAATCCCACTGTTCAATTATACGGCTTTCTTCTTTAACAGAAAGTGGCCAATGACCCACTCGCGTCCATGGTCATAACCAAATAGCTCGGCACAGGCCATAAAGAAAATCCGCCAGCGCTGCCACCAGATTGCGGCATCCGCGCCATAAGTTTTTTCAAATAAGGGCTTTAGCTCGGCCTGTTTACCATCCATATTTTCTAGCCAAGCATTTGCGGTACGTTCATACTGCGTGCCCGCCCATTGCCAGTGCTGTTCTAGCTGTAAATGCTGCTGAAAATGTAGGAAAGTTGAGGCTGCTGGCATCAAACCACCACTAAAGAAATATTGCGACATCCAGTCAAACTCATTTTTGACTTCAAACGGATAATGCAAGAAACGATGACAGAAAATATGACACCACAATAAGCCATCTGGTTTGAGCCAAATACTAATATTTTCAAACAGTTTTTGATAGTTGCGTACATGCTCAAACATCTCCACCGATACCACACGGTCAAATGACGCAGGTTCAAGTTGCAACACATTGACATCACAAGTGATCACATTAAGGTTATCCAGTTTTTTTAAACGGGCTTGTTCCTGAATATACTCGCGCTGCGTTGAAGAATTTGACACGACTGTAATACGGGCCGTTGGATAATGCTCGGCCATATATAGACTTAAAGAACCCCAACCGCAGCCAATTTCCAAAATATCCTGCCCGTCTTTCAGTTGTGCTCGCTGGCAATAGCATGCAAGGGCAGCTTCTTCGGCTTGGTCTAGCGTCATATCGGCATGTTCAAATAGACTCGCGCTATATTTCAAACGCTTACCGAGTACTGCCTGAAAAAATGCGGTCGGCAGTTCATAATGCTGCTCATTGGCTTTGTCTGTCTCAATGGCAATTTCGCTGCTTTTCAGCATGGTCAGCACATCCATATAGCGCTGCGCTGCCAATGCGGGATTAAACCGACCTTCTTGTGCCAAACGTTTTTTGCTCAAGATTTTAATACCAGCACGAATCACTGGGTCTGGCACCTTGCCATTTTCGATCAGTTCTAAAGATTTTTGAATCATAAAGTCCATGTATTTACCTACTCTTTGGGTGGCCACGGAATAAACATTGAAGTTCGTCGTTGATAGTCTTTATAGTTGTCACCACGGTGGGTGAGGGCCTGTTTTTCACTAAATGGAATACCCGTAAGGTAGTACAGGAATAGCCACATCAGCAGCGGATAAATCCATAATTCATAGCATCCTGCTGCCAGACCGAGCACTGGATAGGCAAACCAATGCAGCCATTCAAAAAAATAATTCGGATGGCGTGAGTATTTCCACAAGCCCTGATCCATGGTTTTACCTTGATTCTGTGCATCTAGCTTAAAACGGTAAAGTTGCTGATCGGCAGTGCTTTCGCCTATCAAAGCAGATAGCATGATCATGCCCGCCACAATCACAGTGACCAAAGTCCAGTCATTCCATTGCTGGGTCGAGATACTTAACAACTTCAGCATTGGGTAAGAAAACAGTAGAGCCAAACCTGCCTGAAATATAAAAAACACCAGAAAACCAAGATGCTGATAATCCCCCATCGCTCGGCGCATGTTGGCATAACGCGTGTCTTCTTGGGTCTCATTGGAATAGCGCCGGAACAGATGCCAAGTCAGCCGTGAAAACCAGATCCCACTCGCCAGTCCCAGAAATAACCGAACCAACATCGGTGCACTGTCAATCGCCCAAGCGGCAATAATCACATTAAGGACAATACTGAAACTCCAAGCGACATCGACCAGCCCTGCTCTGCGGTTATAGGTCACCAACACCCAGCTACAGAGCATGATGAAGACATTGAGCAAAAATAAATCTATCAGCATGTCGCCCTCCTGTTTTATTTCTGCTTAGTAAGCACTGGCTTCAAACAGCAAATGAACATCACTGATCACACCTTCCCTAAAACCACCTTCGCAATAACACAGATAAAAATCCCACATACGTATAAAACGCTCATCAAAATCAAGTTGCAGTACTTGATCACGCTGCTCCAGAAAACGCTGGCGCCAACACTTGAGGGTTTGTGCATAGCTTTGACCAATATCTTCCAGATGTTTGAGACGAAGTTTTTGCTCAGAAGCCGTTTGCGTCATCACACTGATACATGGAATAAAACTACCAGGGAAAATATAACGCTTAATGTAATCCACTGTATTTAAAGCTTTAACATAGCGTGCATCTTCAATCGTAATCGCCTGTATCAGGGCTAGACCATTCGGCTTGAGGAGCTCGCGGCATTTTCGGAAATAAGTTGGTAAATATTGCTCACCAACTGCTTCAATCATTTCAATGGACACCAATTTGTCGTATTTACCCTCGAGTAAACGGTAGTCCTGAAGCTGTACAGACACCCGATGAGACAGCCCTGCTTCAGCAACTCGGGCGAGTGCTTCATCGTACTGAGCTTTGGAAATGGTAATGGTGGTCACCTTACAGCCATAATGCTGAGCCGCATAAATGGCAAAGCCTCCCCAGCCGCTGCCAATTTCAACCAAATGGTCCATCGGTTGCAATTGAAGTTTTTGGCAGATCAGTTCTTTTTTATAATCTGAAGCTTGTTCCAAGCTCATACAGGGTTCTTTAAACACCGCACTGGAATACATCATGCTGGAATCTAAGAACAATTTAAAAAAATCATTGCTCAAGTCATAATGCTCAGCAATATTCTGACGACTACCATCAATCGAATTCTTGCGGGATTTATACCAAGCCTTGAGTACCAACTGGCTGGCTTTTGCCACTACATTTTGATTCATCCGATCAAGCACATCACGATTACGTGCTAGAATACGAATTACGTTGACCAGATCTTCACTGCTCCAGTAACCACGAATAAAGCCTTCTGCTGCCCCCAGTACACCATTACGGAACAGCAAATCGATAAGGCGTTGGTCGTGAACTTGAATTACTGCATGCAAGTCACTGTAATTTTCCCCGACCAGACCATTCCAGATACCTTTAAATATTAGCTGACCATGACGCAATTTCAGCATATGGCGTAGGACTATCGGCAGTTCGGTATGCTCTCCCATTAACAGTGTTTTCATAGTCATGTCTTTCCTTTTTCTTTTTTAGGATGCCGATAAAACGGAATTTTCTTTTTCCATAAGCGCAAAGCATGTAGATAAATCCCGCTCACCATCCTAAAGGGCTCAAGAACTTTTAATACAGCATATCGATGTTGCTGTGAAGGAAGTGTGATGGCTTGTAGCTTAAATTTCATCGTGGCATCAAATTGCAATATTTCTTGTTCAAACAGCTGCATGTGAATCACATTTTGCTGTTCTGAAAAGCTAAAACGCCAACGATAATCCAGTGACATCGGCATGAATGGTGACACATGAAAGGCCTTTTTAAAGTCAAACTGGTGGCTCTGGTAAGGCGTATGTTTAGTTACATTGTGCCGACAATCGTGAATGTACACCTGACGTTCATTCCACGGTGTATTGGTGATTTCACTCAGTATAAAAATCAGTTGATCGGTCGTATCAAAGATCAAATAAAACACCACAGAATTAAAACGAAAACCCAGTGTGCGTGGTAAAGCCAGTACACGAATAGATGCAGCATGTGGTAAATGATAGTTTTCGTGCTTGATCAGTAACCGTGCAACTTTCTGCCGAATCGAGCCATATTCCATGTTCAGAAAGTCACGTTCATCCAAGGTCAATAAATTCCAGCGACTAGAAGACCAGAACCAAGATTTTTGGGTAAAATTTGCCAGTTGATCCGGATCAAAGCATAAATAGCTAAGCCTCACCTCAAAAGCATGTGATTTGGGCAAATAGCGACGATGGCGAATTTCGGTAGAAGCGATAGCCAGTGGATACATTTGCATTCTGTACTCCTAAGCCGCTTGCTCAGTGTGTTGCAGCAACTGATTTACAACCCATGAAGCACTACGCGCTCCATCTTCATGAAAGCCCCAGCCCCAGTAGGCACCACAGTATGACGTCCGGTTCTGACCATTAACCTCAGCCCAACGTTGTTGTGCCTCAATCGCGGCAGCATCAAATACTGGATGACGGTAATATCGTTCTACCCATATTTTTTTCGGATCGAGGTTAAAGTTAGGATTGAGTGTGGCAAAGATTTGGGTTTTACAATTCAGGTTTTGCAACTGGTTCATCCAGTAACTGAAACCATAATGCATACCACTATGCTGGAATGGAGTTGATTCGGTTGCACGACTAGGTGTCACATGTACATGCCAGCTGGCCCATTGGTGTCTGGATTTGGGCATGATATGAGTATCGGAATGCACCACCATATGGTTATCCTGATAGCGAAACTTGCCAAGTACTTCCCGCTCTTGCGCTGACGGGTCTGTAAGTAAATTCAAGCTATCATCAGCATGGCTGGCAAAAATGACCCAGTCAAAACGTTCACTGCCCTGTCCAGTTTCAATCACTACATCATTGGCACTACGGGATACATGAAGCACACCTGTCTTGCGGAAAGTCATATTTGATTGGGCCTGAATGGCACGAACATAACGAGCTGATCCACCCTTGACCGTAAGCCACGAAGGTCGCTCTTTCAGCTGCAACATACGATGGTGCTGAAAAAAGCTCACCACAAATTTATACGGAATCTGTCCAGCTTGCTCTACTGGACAGGACCATAGCGCCCCGCACATCGGATAGAGATGTTCCTGACGAAAGGCTTCGGAATAGTCATGTCGATTGAGATATGCATCAATACTGAGCTGTGCATCGACCTGTTGAATATCAATATCTTTATTCGCCGCATAGAAACGGAACAGATCCGACAACATCACGCGAAAATCAGCGTTAAAGAAGTTTTGCGGTCGGAACAACAGCGAGAATTTTTTTGAAGGATTGTACTGCAAGCCAGTGACTTGATTGTTGACCGAAAAGCCCATGTCACTGCTTTGCGATTGAATCCCGAGTTCTTTGAGCATTGCACAGAACAGTGGATAGTTATGCTCATTAAATACAATAAAGCCACTGTCCACCGCGACCTGTTCGCCATCTATATTCAACTGATGGGTATCGGTATGGCCGCCAAAGTAATTATTCTTTTCAAAGACGGTAACGTCATGCACTTTACCTAATTTCCAAGCCGCATACAAACCGGAAATACCTGAACCAATAATCGCAATTTTCATGGTGATTCCTTCGAATGAATAGTAGGAGCGCCTGTTTTGGCTACTTTTCTCTGTTTTCGAGCTTGTGCAATTTTACTGACGTCATAGACCCGCGCTGGAATTGGCTTTAAACCCCAGACTATCCCAAGCCAAGACATAATTTTTAGGAGGTAATAGGTCACATCAATCTGCCACCAGTAAAAGCCCTGTCGGGTACTGCCTGCATAATAATGGTGATTGTTGTGCCAGCCTTCGCCCAAAGTAATGATAGACAAGAATAAATTGTTGCGGCTTTGATCATCAGTGTCAAAATCACGGCTACCGTAATGATGCGCCAGTGAATTGATACATAAGGTCGCATGGATCAGCAACACGGTGGACACCACAAATCCCCAGACTAGTAATTGCAAGCCGGAAGTCCCCAGTTGCGGCCAAGCTATTGCCAGCCATTCTCCTAGCACATAAATCCCACCCGCGGTCAACAGCACCACAATTAGACTAAACCGATCTAGCCAGATTAATTCCGGATATTTCAGCCAGTCTTTGATGACTTCTTTACGCGTGGCAAAGTTATATTCATTCAGAAACCAACCCACATGGCTATACCAAAAACCGTGAGTAGATGAATGCGGGTCTTGTGAAGAATCTGTATAGCGGTGGTGATAACGATGATGGGCTGCCCACCATAAGGGGCCACGCTGTGCACTCATGGTGCCTAGTAATACAAATAGGAACTGCACTGGACGCGAGGTCTGAAAGGTTTTATGCGATAAATAGCGATGAAAAAAAGCCGTAATGGAAAACATACGAATCAGGTAGAACAGCAGCATAAAGCCCACTGCAAACCACGACACTCCCACCCAGAACACTGCTAGACAAGCCAGATGCAACAGAATAAAGGGTAAAATCCGCTGCCACTGAATCTTGCTGTTTTCAGCCGTCAGTGTTTCGGGCGCTGTGGGTGTGGACCAGCTGTCTATCCATCGCATCAGAGTTTTCAACATGGACTCATCCTACTTTCGAGCGATTGTATTTATTCTATTTGATGAGTGTAATCAGTCAGGTATGAATTTTATGTGAAGTAAATAAAAAAACCGAACTGTTGAGAGATTTATCAGTTCGGCAAAAGATTAGCAGATTAATGAGGCAATTTGATAAGTTTTGTCACGTCATAGCCATAATCTTTCGCAGTGTCTATATATGACTGATAAGTTGCTTCATCTAGTTGCGGTTCACGTGACAAAATCCATAGGTATTTATTACTTGGGCCACCCACGAGTGCCACTTTATATTCTGGGTCTACTCGTAATACCCAGTAATGACCTTTAGTAAAGGGTATCCATCTTAAACCTTTAGGTAAAAAGCTGACCTTCAGTTTGCTGTTCCCCTGATTTTGCGAATACGCAACACCTTCAGAGCTAATTATCTCGCCATTGGCAATTCGGCAGCTATTCAATACCCCGATAGTTTGATCGGCATTGACGCTATATTGTGCCGTGATATTAGCTATACATTTACGCTGAAAATACATCGGTAAATGCGCAATTTCATACCATTTACCGGCATACTTCTGTATATCTACCCGATCTACTGCCTGAGGCGCAGCAGTTTCTGCTTGAGTCGTTGTATTTAAGCTGATGATAGACAGTGCTATCGCTGCAAAAGCAGACTTAAATCGCATCTTCATTTTTTAGCCTTGTTGGTTCTCAGGATTAAGATAACCCAGCTAGATGTGAACAAAGCGTGAAGATCAAATGATGCGATTCAGTTTCTCCAGATCAGGAAATGCCATCTGAATATTCACTACCTAATGCGTTATTGCAGTTTATTTGAGAGACCCAAACAAGATTACTTTTTCAAAGCCATTTTTTGTTGTCATCTGCAACAGGCGTTCCATGTATCACATGCTGAATCATGGTATAGGCTATACTGCCCTTAAACGGAATCTCGGGTAACTGATCAAATTTAAAAAATTGCGCATCGCTGAGTTCATTTTCTTGAATCTGAATTTCCCCTCCCTGATATTCTGCCTTGAAGGCCATCATCAGATTGCTGGGAAACGGCCACGGCTGACTGGCTAGATATTGAATATTTTTGATTTGTAGTCCCACCTCTTCCAGCGTTTCACGGCTTACTGCCTCTTCCAGAGTTTCTCCAACTTCAACAAAGCCTGCAATCAGGCTGTACATCTGGGTTTTGTTGCGAGCATTTTTTGCCAGCAGAATTTCATCTGTACCTCGGGTAATGATGGTAATCACACAGGGATTCACCCGCGGATACTGGTTATAGCCACAGGATGGACAGATCATGGCATACTGGCTGACATGCTGCTGGGTGGCGTGACCGCATTTACTACAAAAGCGGTGGTTACGGCGCCATTCCAGTAACTGTACCGCACGGCTGGCCTGTTCAAACTGCGGTCTGCTCCAGACTTGCACCAGTTGCCGGATTGGAACCAGCTGATAACCTTCCGGCACCGGTTCGTCTTCTTTCAGGTCACGAGCAATGATCTCGCAATTTTCCGACAGGTTTAGGTCGTGCTGCAGTCTTTCTACCTGCGGCAACTGAAAATGCTCATCCACTAGTAATTGCTGCTGTCTAAAAATATACGCTTTTGAATGCATGCTCATGACAATTCCCTGATTAAAAAAATCCCATACAGAGGGGTGTATGGGACAAAACTAAGGAAGCTCACATGGAGTAACTTCAAGCCAGATACTAGGCGTGAGCTACTTGAATTACAACCATAATAATTTGTATCTTTTTGATTAAAATCACATAATTTTCACACTACTCATGTATTAAGAAATCAAGTAAAGCGAGTTTCATCAACTGGCTTTAGCATTTAGGGATGAATATTTTGTTATAGCAGTACTCATAATTTCTGTGCGATGTCAGCGGGCCATCTGGTCGAGTTGGATTGATTCAACATGCAGAATGATCTTTATTTTCACAAAAAATTGAACTGTCTTGACTTACACTGCGCTATATTTTATAGGGTCTGGAATGGCTATGCGTTTCGGTTTAATTCTGGGTGACCAGCTTCATCATCAGCTTGCTACGCTCAAAGCGCTAGATCGTATCAGGGATGTGATCCTGATGGCCGAAGTTGTTGAGGAAGCCACTTATGTCGCCCATCATCCGCAGAAAATTGCCCTGATTTTTAGCGCCATGCGTCATTTTGCCAAAGAACTCAAAGCAGAAGGCTGGCGTGTACGTTACCATGCTTTTAAATCTGATAGTCCGATTCGTAGCCTGCTGGATTTCGTAGAGTCACAGCAGCAACTCTTACCAGTCACAGAACTGGTCATTACTCACTGCGGGGAATATCGTTTACAGCAGCAGATTGAACAGTATTGGAGCCAGCAGCTGCAATTGCCAGTACAATGCCTGAATGATGAACGTTTTTTCTGTAGTCCGGAGCAGTTCCGGCACTGGGCCAGCCGCTACCAGACACTGCGTATGGAATATTTTTACCGGGAAATGCGCAAGCAGACCGGTTACTTGATGCAAGGACAGCAGCCGTTTGGAGAACAGTGGAACTATGACAGCGCCAATCGTAAGGCCTGGACTGGCAATCCCCCTTTGCCTGCACCACTTCACTTTGAACACGATCAGATTGATCTGGATGTGCTTGAATTGGTTGAACGTGAATTTTCCCGTCACTCTGGCAGCCTTGACAACTTCCGCTGGGGCACCACACGTAGCAATGCTCTGCTTGCACTGGAGCATTTCATTACCCACAGTTTGCCACATTTTGGCGATTATCAAGATGCCATGGTTCAAGACTCAGACAGGCTGTTTCACAGCCTGCTCTCACCTTATCTGAACTGTGGTCTGCTACTACCTAAAGAAGTCTGTGATGCGGCAGAAGCTGCATACCATGCCGGTCATGCACCACTGAATGCAGTGGAAGGCTTTATCCGACAAATTCTCGGCTGGCGCGAATATGTTCGCGGAATTTACTGGCTGTACATGCCAGAATATGCCAGCCGCAATGCACTGCAGCACTCAGCACCATTGCCACAATTTTACTGGACTGGCCGTACTCGGATGAACTGTATGGCTGAGTGTTTCCGTAATACTTTTCAGCATGCCTATGCACATCATATCCAGCGTTTGATGGTGACTGGAAATTTTGCCTTATTAACTGGTGTAGACCCGCAGCAGATCAGCGAGTGGTATCTGGCAGTCTATGCCGATGCCTATGAATGGGTAGAACTACCGAACACGCTGGGTATGGTGATGCATGCCGATAGCGGCTTGATGGCCAGCAAACCCTATGCGGCCTCGGGCAATTACATCCATAAGATGTCCGATTACTGTAAGCACTGTAGCTACAATGTCAAAACTCGCACCGAGCTAGATAGCTGTCCGTTCAATAGCCTGTACTGGTATTTTATGATCCGAAATGAGGCTAAATTTCGTACTCATCCACGTATGGGCATGATCTATCGACAGCTAGATAAACTTAAAGATCGGCATCAGATTATCAGCCATGCCCAGCAACTTCTTAGCCAGATCAATGAGTTATAAACGATGAAAAAACAGCATCTCCCTGAAAAAATCTGTATCCACTGTTTGCGCCCTTTTACTTGGCGCAAGAAATGGTACCGCTGCTGGGAGGAAGTACAATATTGTTCTGAACGATGTAAACGTGAGTCCAGACGGTAATCAAAATCAAACACTTAGAAACGCTTGTATTGGCGTGAACAATAGGCCCGTATCACATCAGGTAAACGCAGCTGCAGATGCTTGGTTTTTCGGCCTGTCACACGTGCACGCCACATTTTAAAGCTACTGGGTTTCATATTTTGCCGCATCAAGCGGATCACTGCCGCTTCGTTCAAACCAAACTCACATTGAATGGCTTCAAATGGGGTTCGATCCTCCCAGGCCATTTCGATAATTCTGGATAAGTCTTCTTCAGAAAATTGATTCATGCCATTCTCATTTTAATTACTATGAAGCTTCAATAAGTTCTATCAACTCATTTACATAAATTGAGTCAACTTTAATTCAACTAAAAGCATAATAATACGATCATGAATTTTTTGTGATTTTCTCTAGTTTACGGACTAAACACAAATAATAGGGCTAGTTAGACTAGCCCTTTTAAATCTTAGTTGCCTCTATAAGTCGAATATCCATAAGGACTTAGAAGTAGAGGAATATGATAATGGCTGACACTTCCATCTACCTTAAAAATTACAGGAACTTCAGGAAAGAAGGTATCTTGCTTATTTTTTTTAAACCAGTCCTCGGTTTTAAAGGTAACTTTATAAATACCAGCTTCAAGCTTCTGATTTTCAGGAAACAATCCAGTAATACGGCCATTAGGGCCAGTATATTGCTGATTTAATTTCACCCATTTATTCCCGGTACTTTTTTCGAGTACCACCTCGACTTGAGCGGAAGGCAGACCATTTTCTAGATTCAACACATGCACACTTAAGGGGTTAGTTTGTGCAAAAGTCATTGAGGTCAACAATAGTGTTGAGAGTGGCAATAATTTTTTAAACATGATGGATTCCTTAAGGATTGAAAATAGACTTAACAGCTGTTTCAGCGCAGTAATGGTCATTTTTTGCGCCCCCTGCTCCGGCAACGCCAATGGCGCCGACCACTTGACTCTCATAACGCACAGGTACGCCGCCACCTAACAATAGTAAATTTGATAAAGTGGTTAAATTTTTTGCATCCTTATTTTCATGGGCATTTTGACTTAACAACATGGTCGCCATTTTGGTGGATAAAGCGGTATAGGCTTTCTTTTCGGCTGCGCCCAAATTATGTGGCCCGACAGTTTCATGTCTCTTTGACATCAAGGTATTCCCTCCCCGATCGACCACCACCACGGCAATATTGTGCTGTATTTTTTGACATACGGTCATAGCAGCATCAATAAGAGTTTGTGCTGTCTGAGAATCAAGTGAATAAACTTGATTCAATTGAACGGATTGTGCAAAAGTACTGCTACTCATCAGCATTACTGTTGCAATAAGCCCTTTGAGTTTGTTCATCATGATTGCCCTGAATTAAGTTTTAAAAATCTTATACAATCTGAATGATTTAGATGATGACAATCACATTACAAAGTTGTCATCTTCAAAATGAGCCTGAACAAAATGTGTATTCTAATTATCGAAGATGAAGTTAAAATCGCCTCATATCTGGTTAAAGGGTTAAATGAATCTGGCTATGAGGCGGAATGTGTCCATTCAGGGCTAGAAGGCTTGGAAAAGTTAAAAATGCATGCATATAGTCTGGTCATATTAGATGTGATGTTGCCCGATATAGATGGCTGGGCAGTCCTGAAAGTATTGCGACAATTTTCTAAGATTCCAGTAATTTTTCTTACCGCAAAAGACCAAGTGATTGATCGGGTCAAAGGTTTGGAACTAGGTGCCGATGATTATCTAGCCAAGCCTTTTTCTTATATTGAATTACTGGCCCGAATTAAAAGTCTACTTAGACGTCAGCAGTATGTAGAGGAAAATCAATTAGAAATTGCAAATTTAAAATTGGATTTAATCCATCATAAAGTCTGGCGTAACCAACAGCCTATAGAACTCAGTAAAAAAGAATTCAATCTTTTGCGCTTTTTACTTCGCCATCCGAATGAAATTATTACGCGCAGGCAAATAGCGTCTGAAGTCTGGCAGATCAATTTTGATACCGATACTAATTTTATTGATGTGGCTGTGCGGCGTTTACGCAGTAAAATTGATGAGGGACATGATATAAAGTTAATTCATACTGTTCGCGGTTTGGGCTATAAAATTTCGGTAGACAAATAATGTTTAACCCCATTCGTTCGCTAGAACTACGATTAACACTACTGGCTACCACTTGTGCTGCGATGGTTCTGTGTACTGTGGCGTTGATGACTTATTTTGGCATCAACCAGATTCTAATTGCACAGCAAGATCGGGCTTTGATTGAACGTATTGAACGTCTGGAAATTTTATTGCAGGACAGTCGCAATATTGAGCAGATTATCGCGCAGCCGAAGCTGTATCAAAATATGCTCGGCAATCAGGACAATCTATTTGTATTGCTTAAAGGGAATCAGGCTCTGATCAACATTAATCCTCTTGGCATTCCACTGCCTGAATTTATCCACCAGCCTCAGATTCAATTCCGTGATTTATCAGCTTATGCTTATCCCACCCGTATTGCATGGAAAACTATTCAAATTAATCGACAACCCTATCTATTAATTGCAGGCAAGCAGTGGTCGGAACGTTTAGCGATTATCTCGCCTTTTAAAAAACGTCTTTTTATCTATGTGTTTAGCGGCATTCTAGCCATTTTCATACTTTGCGCGATTGCCAGCCGTTTCGGATTGAACGCATTAAGAACACTACGCAAACAAACTCATGCTATTAGTATTCACAAACTTGAACAGAGACTTAATCTGAATCATCCTCCTCAAGAGATCGAACAACTAGCCTCCGATATTAACGCCATGCTTGGCCGTATTGAACTAGGATATAGCCAACTGAATCGTTTTTCCGAAGACATTGCTCATGAATTCAGAACACCTTTGAATAATTTAATCGGGCAAACCGAAATTTTACTCATGAGTGAACGTAGTCCCGCACAGTATCAGGAACTCTTGATTTCCAACTTAGAGGACTATCAGCGTTTAAAACGAATGATTGACAGCATGTTATTTCTAGCACGCGCAGATGCGCACAAAGTTTGCTTAAACAAACAGAAGATTCAACTTCAATCATTTATAGAAGATATATTCAGTATTTTCGAGTATCAAGCCGAAGAACAACTCTGCAATTTTGTTTTAAGTCTTGAAGCGACTGAGTTATCGGCAGATCCTGAACTGTTACAACAAGCGTTGTATAATCTGATATCAAATGCGCTCGTTCACGGCGGCAATCACCGAACTATTTATGTACTTAGCCACCGAAAGATCATTAATAATATGCAGATGATTACATTATCTGTAATCACCAGTGGTTTGGAAGTTGCCCCTGAGCATTTGCCTCATCTCTTTGAGCGTTTTTATCAGTGCAATTCCAGCAGACAAAGTCCTCATCAAACGGGTGGTTTAGGCCTATCGATTGTTGCATCCATTTTAACGCTTCATCAGGGAATGTATCAGGCAGTCAATAGCGCAAAAGGTATATGCTTTGAATTGTGTTTTCCTAAATAGTCTTAAATTTAAATGTATGTATTACGACATCAGTACATTAAATATTTACGTTATATTAAAAAATTAATTTAGACTTTAATTTTTTCTTATGCATATACATTTTTTTATCAGCTTGTTCTGCTGCAAATAGTAAACCTTTATTTGGAACTCTCATTGAAAAACCAATAGCTATACTAATATCAACCTCACAAAAAGCATCTAGAATTCTTTTTAAAAGAATTTCAGCCCCTACTGAGTTGTTTTCCATACTTAATATTACAAATTCATCTCCACCTAATCTAGCAACAATATCATTACTGCGCACAGTATTCACAAGCACATTTGCAACACACTGTATTAAATGATCGCCAGCCGAATGCCCCAAACTATCATTAACTTTTTTTAAATCATTTATATCAATAAAAAAAATTGCTGCTGGATGACCATACCGTTTACATCGCTCTTCTTCCTTTTCTAAGAATTCTTCCCAAGCTCTTCTATTGTATAAACCAGTCAAATCATCTTTAAATACTTTTTTTCTTAAACTTTTAAACTCATTAATATGCTTAAATTGACGTAATTCAGCTTGAAGTATTCTACTAAGTAAATCTCCTAATAATTCTATTATAGCTATATCTTGACTTATATTTTCAGATTTTGTTTGAGGATGAATAGCACATAATGTTCCAAATAAGCTACCATCCTCATTGGTTATAGGTTGGCCAATATAAGATTTAATACTTACCTGATTATTAATTGGTGCACTTGCATATAGTTCAATTTTTTCTGAGGCAGGAGCAATTTTTGGACCATTTCCTTTAACCATATGGCAACAAAATGAATCAGCCCATTTGAAAACTTGACCTGGTTTAATATGGTATCCATGGTCTTCTGTTTGCAATACTATCCAATCATCACCTTCTACCCGAGTAATCATACATAAGTCAAATCCAAACCTCTGATGTAAAAAATTTAAAATTTCTCTTCCTGCATCTTCAAAATTTTTAAACTTTTGTTTATTCATTAAAGTAGTCCTTGGTTGTATATTAGCCATCTCTCGGTGAAAATTTTGATCCTAAACATACATTCTTATATCAAAATTAAAAAATATATAAAAGCAGCTAAATCAATATACACAAAAAAAACATATTTTTCATAAAGTTGTTTTTACTTTTCAATGTTTTTCAATATAGACTATTGATACTTAAATTAAATAAAAAATTAATTTTATTTCGCATAAAATGTATTGAAGCCAAGGAGGGTCTGAAAAGTGAAGAGTGATCTTAGAAAGCTAAATATTGAGTATGTTTTAAATTCTATTGATAAAAGTACAGATCTTCAACTTATACTTAACTCGATATGTTCTTGGCTTGAATCAAATATTACAGATGCATTAGTCACAATTATGCTTTATTCAGAAGTGGAGCAAACATTAACACTTGTAAATGGGGAACATCACTTTTCTTCTAAATATTGTCGTTCAATCAGTCCTTTAAAAGTTAAGGATAAGAATGGATCTTGTGGTACAGCTGCTTTTTCTAGAAAAACTATTATTAGTCGTAATTTGATACTTGATCCAAATTGGAAAAACTATTTAGAGTTTGTTAGAGAAGAAAATATTATTAGTTGTTGGTCTGTGCCTATTATAAGTGCTAAAGGTATCTTATATGGAACTTTTGGCACCTACTATCGTGAAGAGAAGACGCCCAGATCAGAGCACTTTGAACTTATAAATCAAGCGGTATCATTAATTGCGTTAGCAATTGAAAGAGAAAATGAATACAAACAGAGACTAGCTATTAATGAAAAATATAGCTCTTTTTATACGCATCATCCTGATTTAATTATTGAAATTGACCTTAATGGTTATATTTTAAATTCAAATATTACTTGTAATAAAATTCTTGGATTCTCAGAAAAACAGATATTAGGAAAACATTTTTGGACTTTTATACCAACTAGATATCATAAACTTATTAACTTAGCATTTAAAGATGCATTAAAAGGTATTGCTAAACATTATAAAATTCCTGCATATCATTCTTCTGGCAAACTCATTTGGCTTGATCTTACAAATTTACCCATTATTCAAAATCAAAAAATCACTGGTGTATTTGCCATCGCACGTGATATTTCTACACGTTTAAAAAATGAAGAAAGCCTGCGCTTATTAAAGCGCGGGGTAGATGCGAGTCCAAATGGAATCTTCATAACTGACATCTCTGATAATTTAGAAATAGTTTTTGTTAACCCCTCATTTACATCTATAACTGGATATAGCCCAGAAGATATTTTAGGCAAAAGTTATAACTTCTTGTCAGGACCTGAAACTGATTTAATTCAGGTAGAAAAGATCAAAACAGGAATAAAAGAACTAAAAGAAACAACAGTGAAATTAAAAAAGTACCGTAGAAATGGAACTTGGTTTTGGTGTCGTTTAATGTTTGGGCCTGTATTCGATCAAAATAATATTTGTACTCACTTCTTAGGTAATATTGAAGATATAACTGAGGATGAAAAGAACAGAAGTTATATTAAATATCAACATACCCGTGACTCAATCACTGGTTTGCCAAATCAGAGAACATTTGATAAATTTTTAGAAAAAGAATTTGAACAACAAAATCAATCTCCAGCTAGTCTGGCATTATTTTACATTGATCTTGATGATTTTAGATCTATGAATGAAAGTCTAGGCTATTTGATCGGTGATAAAATAATTAGAGATATCGGCTCACGTTTACAGGACTTATTAAAAAAAGATGGTTTACTGGGTCGATATATTGAAGATAAGTTTATTTTATTAGTAAAAAATTCTAAAAATCATAACCAATTAGTTACTTTGGCAGAAAGTATACTTGACCTTATTTCTCAAAACTTTCAGATTGAAAATAAAACTCTACATTTAACAGCTAGCATTGGAATTGCCGTAAGAAACTCTAATACTCGATATGCTTCAGAGCTGTTATATGAATCCATGAATGCCCTGAAAGAAGCAAAAAAACAAGGAAGAAACACGTGGTATTTATATAAAAGAGATCCAAACAAATTTTTCCCAGAGAAAGATTATGCTCTTTTGCGATTAGAACTTATGACTGCACTAAAGGAAAAACAATTTAGATTATTTTATCAACCTTTGGTGGATCCACGAACAGGAAAAGTTCACAGTGTAGAAGCACTGATTCGCTGGCATCATCCTCAAAAAGGCTTTATTTTTCCTGATACTTTCATTCCATTAGCCGAAAGAACTGGTCAAATTGTCGCAATTGGTCAGTGGGTTCTTGAACAAGCGTGTTTTGATATTTCCCATATAAATGGAAAAAATAACGCTACAATTTCGGTCTCTGTCAATATTTCTCCCCTACAATTCGGTCGCAGTAATTTCCTTAGTTGCTTGGAAAGTGTACTGATTAAAAGTAAACTACCAGCTAATCTTCTTAAAATTGAAATTACAGAAGGCGTGATTATTAATGGTGCAGATAGAGCAATTGAGATATTGAAGTCAGTTCGTGAGCTAGGAGTAAAAGTTTCAATTGATGATTTTGGAACAGGTTATTCAAGTCTTAGATATTTACGTCGATTACCAATTAATCAAATTAAATTAGATCGTGAGTTTATAGATAATTTGACAAATAATTCTCAAGATGCATCTATAGTTCAATCTATAATTCATTTAGCTCATCAGCTTAATCTTGAGGTTGTTGCAGAAGGAGTAGAAACACTAGAACAAGCAAAAATACTTCATTATCAAAATTGTGATCTCTTGCAAGGATATTTTTACACGAAGCCAGTTGAACTGAATAACCTAATTTTTAAATACTACTCACTAGAAGAATGTTAAATTGTAGATTTTAGCTAAAAGTTAAAATCTACAAATAATGTTACTTCAAAACTAAAACTTATTAAGTAATAAAGCAATATCTATAAGCGGTTCAGTTCCTATAGTAGATGCTATTACATTCGGTGTTCCATCGATGCTAATAGCAGGTTTGCACGATTATCGCTAATTATGTACTGATATCAATTCGATATAAAAACGAAGGTCCTGCTGTTAGACTGGCGATAGAAGCAAAAAGCATAACCATTGTTACCACCAACGGTATAAAAACCATTATTTAATCCTAAACTAACACCCAACCCACCAATTGGGTTCAGTACTCCAGTATTGAATTCACAGAGCTAGAAGCCAATCATATTAAAACAGTCATAATCACTATCAAGTGATCAAAGTAAAAAACCCTCCTAGATTTATGGGGGCTTTTACATTAAAGCTATTCGTTGGTTAATAACGTGATTTCAGCAGGTGTATAACCACGCTCATAAAGGATGCTGCAAATGGCTGCTCTAAGATTTTGGCAGCTAGATTTTTGAATTTTTTTGAGTAAGTCCAAATCACTATAACTACTTAAGTTATATTTCATCTCAAGAACTTTTGAATTTGGTGTTGAATAAAAGGAATGTAAGAACTTACGTATTCGGGAGCGCATATAGAGCAAAAAAAAATAATGGATTATTATCTTATCGAATTTTTTCACAGTAGAAAAGTGGGTACACTTAATTTTAATATTGCACTTAGACTTCAAAATTGTTTATTCAAGTAGATGATTTTACTCAAAGTGAAGCTGGTATTCATCCGTAGTAATTTTGATTTTTAAACGCTTATATTTTCTTTTCGTCGCACTTAACGCTGAATTGGTCACTTCTGCATGAAACTTAGGATCATTCATTAACTCATGAAATAGCTTATATCCCATCAATACTTTACTGATCTTTTTATTTTCTTTCAGTGTATTTTCAATTATTTGGTCTAAATCACTTACAGAAAAGTTATACATACCGCTCTCTTCACAACGCAAATTCGACTAATAAATGTACAAAATGATCACAAATAAAGAAACTGATATAAAATATTTTCCTTTAAAAAAAAATAGATTTTATAAAACAAGCATAAGCATTCACGTACAAATTCTCAAACTCGAATTAATAGTTCTTTTACATTACTCAAATCAACTTAGCCTGAGGACTTTGTATTTGGAAACAGCAGACACGATCTACTTACCTTCATCAAAATTTTTAAACTCTTTGGAAAGCTGACTAAGTGTTTTGACTTGCTTTCCATAACGACGACATGAACGGCATGCCAATAAATGAATTTGTAAATTAGTCTGTTCTAGAAACAGAAGTGGCCTGTCTAATCTTTCAGATAATAATTGGGTGGCTTGGCGACACGTTAGCATGAGCAATCCTCCTTCAATAACCATTTATTTTCTAAGCATTCACGTAATCTTGTTCGACTTCTATACATAAGTACATTTAAGTTAGTAACAGTAATTCCGAGCTTTTCACAAATTTCATCTGAACTCAGTTCAATCATTTCTCTAAGCATAAAAACTTGTGCATATTTGGCTGGTAAGTGATTCAAACAGGCATTAAAAATGATCCAAAAATCTTGTTGCTCCAACATCTCTTCTGGACTAGGCCAAGCTTGAGGTGCTTCATATTTATGCCAATGTCCGAACGCATCAAATAACGCATCTGTACTTAATTCGCTTTCCTCATCATTAAACAACTCACTCATCGTCATCAAACGAGATTTTTGTCGAATTAAATCAATAATTTTGTTTTTTAAAATAGCAAACACCCATGTTTTAAAAGCTGCCCGCCCAGTAAAAGAATCAATATGTTGGTATGCACTGGCTAATGCTTCTTGAACAGCATCTTCAGCAAGTTGAAATGAGGACAATTGTAAAATGGCAAACTTCAACATTTGTTGTCTTAGGTCGATTAAAAAGGCTGGGCTTTGCAGTTGTTGTAATATTCCCTCATCTCTATTTGCTGGCTCTGCGCTCATCCCTTTTCCTCATCATTGTTATTGGGAGCATCTAACAATTTCAATCGAGTTAATAACACTTTTAACTCATAGACCTGTATTTGGATCTGGGTGTTAGAAAAATCAGGGAATGTCGCTTTTATTAAATTTTTAATGTCTTGTTCAACTAACTCTTGTTGATTGAGTTGTTCAATGACCACTGCAAATAAAGCAGATAAGGTTTCTATGCAGATATAATCTTGATCATTTCGCCATACCATGATGACACTCGGCATATGCTCAATTTCAGAAATGCTCATACGTGACGACCATTGATAGACTGGATATTGATAAACGAGCACCCAGACTTGGGTTTTTAATTGCCATTTATCCTGCAAAGTCACCTTTTTTTTTGCAATTTCAATGGTATCTAAATAGAGTTCAAGCCACTCATACTGTAAGAGCTCAGCTAACCAAGGATATTCTTTTAAAATAGGATGCTGACAGTCTGTAAGATACTCTCTAAATTGTAGGGAAATATCATTATAAAACGGTGAATCGCATTGCGCTTTTTGAAAGAATTCATTTAATAGCTTTTGCCACTTTAACTCAGGCAAGATTGCTCGAGTTACTGGGTAAACCAAGTTAATAAAAGAACAAACATTATTAAAAAGTAAATCTCGATAAATCTGCATTCTTTCCGCAGGAAGTATTTTCGGCAATTCAGATTGAGGAGAACGAATCCAGTTACAAAACTGCTGCTGCGTCGCTTGGAAAGATAATTGCTCTGTTTTCATTACCACCCTCCTGCTGCATTATTGTAATTCTAGTCATTTCATCTTGTAATACTTGCCATGATGGAATATTAAAATCACGCTCAAGTAAGGTTGGCTTTACGCCACAGACTTGATAAGTGTGTTGCAATAATTGCCAAACAGAATCACACACTTCTGCGCCATGCGTATCAATCAATAGATCTTGTTCAACTTGTTCATGTCCAGCAATATGTATATAACGAATCCGCTCTTTTGGCATTGCTCGAATAAAAGCGTAGCCATCACTGCCATGATTTATACTGTTTACATAGACATTATTCACATCAAGTAGTAATTCACAGTCAGCTTGCTGAAGTACTTCAGAAACAAAATCGGCTTCACTCATCTCAGCATTTGGCATTAAATAGGTTGAGACATTTTCAACCACCAACCTTTTTCCTAAAATATCTTGGACACGTAAAATACGTTCAGCCACATATTTGACCGCAGCCTCTGTCATTGGAATCGGCATCAAGTCGTATAAGTAGCCCCTATCATGGGTATAGCTTAAATGTTCAGAATAAATCGGGGCATGATAATCTGCTAAGAAACTTTTAATCTGTTGAATAAATTCAATATTGAGCGGATGAGGTCCTCCAATCGATAAAGATAGTCCATGACATATTAAAGGTGCTTTTTCTACGCATCGAGCTAATAGTTTTGCATGTCGACCACCAAAACCCATCCAATTTTCAGGTGCAATCTCTATAAAGTCCGGAGCTTTTTCAGCACTAAGAAATTCATCTATAAAATCTCTTCTTATTCCAAGTCCTACACCAGCTAAATCAACCATAGCGATACTCCAATTTTGGAAATGATGTCGACTATGTGATCCATAGCGACATCATCTTCTAACTGATTGACTATTTAGCACCACACTTGCCATCAGCAACTTTTTTATCAGCACCACATTTCGCATCTGCTGCTTTATTGGTTGCACCACATTTGCCATCTGCTGCTTTTTTATCAGCGCCACATTTTGCTTCAGTGGTCTTTTCGTGTTTATGCATTTTATTTGCACCACACTTAGCTTCACCACATTTGCCATCAGCCGCTTTACTTGCATGTGTTTCTGTCGCATGAGTAGTTGTTGCTGCGGATACTTGAGTTACACCAACTACAGATAAAGCTAATAATGCTGCGACTGATGTGATTGAGTTTAGTTTGTTCATTTTTCTATTCCTTTAAGATAATTTCTCAGTTTGTACTTAGGTACATGTTGTTAGACGACTTAAACTGACATTTATTACAGTCCAAATTAAAAATTATGTAAGAAATACCGTTATCACCCGACTAATGACTATTCAATCGCATTGGGTGTGAATTTATCATGAACAACTTTATCTATCTTTTATCAGAAAAATACGAAAAATTTTGTAGTGTCATAAAACATGGTGATGGTATTGCAGCACTTGCACTAAGACTTTATTTAGTTCCGATATTCTGGATGGCGGGTACAAATAAATTTACCCATTTTCAAGATACAGTCGAATGGTTCGGTAATACTGATTGGGGTTTAGGTCTACCATTTCCTACACTGCTGGCGGCACTCGCAACTTCGACTGAAATTATGGGGGCTATTCTCTTAGCAGTAGGTTTATTAACTCGATTCATCAGTATTCCACTCATTATCACCATGTTAGTTGCTATCGTTACGGTACATTTACCGAATGGATGGCAAGCAATTGCTGATCCTAATGCGCCATTTGCTAGTGCTCAGGTGATTGCTTCATCTGAAAAGTTAGAAAAGGCTCGTCAGATATTAGAGACGTATGGAAATTATGACTGGTTAACTTCAAGTGGATCATTTGTCATCTTAAATAATGGTATTGAGTTTGCAGTAACTTACTTAGTCATGCTGTTAGCTTTATTGGTACTCGGTGGTGGGCGCTACCTAAGTTTTGATTACTGGATGAAGCGTATATTTTTAAATATCAAAAGGGCTTTGTTGCACAAAGCTGTTCGTAAGCTCTGATTCAGCAATATAATTCTGAGATGAATAAGTCTATACCTAAAATCTATCGTACAACCAACTGGCCCACCTACAATAAAGCTTTAATTAATCGTGGAAATATTTCGATTTGGTTTGATCCTCAGACTCAATGGTATGCTCAATTTCAAGGTAAACAAGGACGAAATCAAACCTACTCAGATAGAGCAATTCAATGCTGTTTGATGATCAAATCTCTATTTCGACTTTCTTTACGTCTGGTCACGGGCTTTGTGCAAAGCCTTATTCAACTCTGTGGTTTAAGTTGGACGGCACCAGATTATTCCACACTCTGCAGAAGACAAAAGCAAATTGATATTGCGATAAGCTATCGGCAAAGTCATGGTGAACTACATCTACATGTAGATTCAACTGGCCTGAAGTTTTTAGGTGAAGGTGAATGGAAACGCAAGAAACATCAACCTGAATACCGTCGGCAATCGCGTAAACTGCATATTGGTATAGATGCTAAAACGCTGCAAATACGGGCAGTTCAGCTCATGACGAATAATGTCAGTGATTCACAAGTACTTGGTAATTTACTTGATCAAATTCCACTAGATGAACAGATTGATTCAGTCTATATAGATGGGGCTTATGACACAAAACAATGCCGTCAGGTTATTGCAGATCGACAAGCGCATGCGGTGATTCCGTCAAGAAAAAATGCGAAGCCTTGGAAGGATACAAAAGTTCATTCGCTAGAGCGAAATGAATTACTTCGTATTGTTAAACTTTAGGCAGGACACTATGGAAAAAATGGTCAGGCTATCATCGACGCAGTTTGGTTGAAACCAAGATGCACTGCATCAAATTATTAGGCGATAAATTAATGGCAAGAAGCTTTCCTAGTCAGGTGAATGAAATTCATGCTCGTGTAGCGGTCTTAAATAAATTTACAGAAATAGGCCGACCTCATACCCAAGTTGTCACTTAAATTTGAGCGACTAAGGAAAGCTCTATCTTTAAAATCTTTATGCAACAAAGCCATTCAGATCTAGATGTTGAAATGCAGTTTAATTTTGCATTTAGTCTCGTACTTGATGTGAACAATCTGTGAAGCATTACCAAATAGATATAACAATACAAAATAATATCCATAAAACATATATTTACTAAAAAACAATAAAGACATATGGTTAATTAACATGCGACAAACATTGAACTTAAATATCTTCATTTCTATGCATTCTACACGCTTAACAATAGAAAATGATCCTTTTCAAGTCTAAATATACCTCGACCTGTTTCTCAGCAAAGCTAAGTTGTTTTACAAATTTAACCGTGTAATCAAAAGTTCTTCGAAATCAAATATCAATAATTAAGGAAAATTATACATGGAACTCTAAACACTCATCTGTACTTTCACCGCACTCGGTGGCATCGGATTAGTTGGATGTAATGATTCAAATTCATCTGAGCCTATTTCTCCAACAAATGCTACCGGTAATCTCTTGGTACTGACCAGTAACGGTATGATTAGTTCACTCAATCATGACAAACCTGGTTCACTGATTTCAAATATTAAAATTTCAGGTTTAGTTTCTGGGGATCAACTGGTTGGAATGGACCATCGTCCAAGTGATGGAAAGTTATATGCAGTAGGTTTGTTGGGTAATATTTACACGTTAAATCCAAGCTCTGGCGTGGCAAAATTCGTCATTAAGATAACAGCTGATCCAGCAGATACGACCGATGGTAATACAGCTTTTAGTAAAATTACTGCCAATCCCGATGCGCTTAGCGTGAATTTCAACCCTGCTGCGGATCGTCTAAGAATTATTGGTCAAGATGGTCAAAACCTAAGAGTCAATGTTGATACAGGTCTCACTATCACCGACGGAGAAATCAGTCGGGTTGGTGATGCTACAACTGAAGTCAGCGCCGCAGCTTATACTAATGCTTTTGCTGGAACGGCAAGTACAAAATTATACAGTATCGATTCTGCGACAGATCGCATTTATCTGCAAAATGCAAATGCCGGAACATTAGGTATCTCTGCACCCTTAGGTCAGGATGTATCGAATAACGGTGGTTTTGATATAGACCCAATGAATAATATTGGTTTTGCCGCATTACAAGTCTCAGGTGCATATAAATTATTTAGAGTTAATCTTGCTCATGTAGGAACGACCAGTAACGCTATTTTTGAGACGAGCGACTTGCCTAGCGAATATCGTCAAACCTCCATTCGTGGGGTTGCACTTAATCGAGCAGAAGATACCACCTCAAAAGGAATCGGGCTGACTAACAATAATGCTTTAATTCGATTTGAAATCAATCGTCCAAATGATACGACTGAACAAAAAATCACAGGCGTATTGGTCAATGAAAAATTCGTAGGTATTGATTTTAGATTACGTACTGCTACCGATAAAACCAATACGCTATATGGTTTAACTGACCAAGCAAACCTGTATACTATTAATCCAAATTCTGGCGCTGCAACACTTGTGACTGCGCTTAAAGCAGGTACAGGTAGTAACTTTAGTGCTCTAGACGGCACAGAGTTTGCTGTTGACTTCAATCCAACGGCTGACCGTTTAAGAGTCATCAGTAATTCGGGGCAAAATCTGCGAATCAATGTCGATACAGGTGAAACCATTCAAGATGGCAAAATCAATGGGATCACCAATGCCGTGATTAGCGCTGCGGCATATACCAACAGTTTTCAAACACCTATTTCAGCACTTAGCACCGAATTATTTAATCTAGATCATACCAATCAGTTACTGACGAAGCAAGTTCCACCCAATGATGGAACATTGGTGAGATTAGGTAGTCTTGGCGTGAACTTAGGCTTGAATGATGGTTTTGATATTGCTGGTGGTGATAATGGATTGGCTCTAGCAGCAATAAACAACAATAATGGTGCTTCTGTCCTATACCGTATAGATCTAAATAGCGATACAACACTAACAACTCCACGTGCACGTCCCGCAATTTCTGTCAGTGGTACGCCTAGTGTTATGAGCTCAATGATTGGTTCAAACACCACGCCCGCCTTGATTGATTTAGCGATACTTTTCAAATAGTTTAAATAGTGCCCTTACCAAGTTAAAAGACCAACAGTCAAAAAGACGCATATAGGTCCGAATTGATATGGTTGCAAATGGAAACTTTGGAGATACTGAACCAGTCAGTGAAGGTATCTCTGAATTAAGTTTCTTTTTTGGACCAAGTTATAGGATTTATTATTGCAAGCAAGGGCAAAGGGTTATTATTTTCTTACAAACTTTCCCAAATCTACTTGATTTTATTTAATATAAATCTCTTATGCGTAATTCCCAATATTTAAATTTTCCATCAAATTATTGTCAATTGAACATAATAGAGCTCACTCGAAACAGCCCTCACTCAGAGGGTTTTCTCAATTAACACACTGCACACAAACAGTGACATGTGCATCTTTGTCGAAATCGAATGCGCTGTGCAGTCCGAAAGTAGAATGCACAGCAACATGTGGTTACTTATCCTGAGCAGCATATTTTAAGTTATCCGCTACACGATTCGTCCAGTCTGAGAGGGGGATAACACCAGACGTGCTTTCTAGAATCCCCAATAATTAAATAGGGATAATTCCAAAATCAGCGGCTATTCAGGGATTGACTTGTAAGAGATTTTATAAAAGTAACTGTGACGTTAATTAAGTATCTAAAGTTGTATAACAACATCTCATAAAAGAGAAAAAACCTCCGAGAATAATAGATATCGAACGGTTTTTTTATGTCTGATCCGTTTTAAAAAAATAGATGCTTAGAACTCTCTTAAGATGGATTGCTTAAAAATTTACGCATCTGTCTATGTCTTCTAGTGAGACCTAGTACCTCTTTACGCTTAATAATTTCATCTTCAGTAAAAGGCAGATGATTGATAAGCTTCTCAATCCCCATAACACTATTTTCAATTAAGAAACTATCTTGCTCGGTTGTCCAATTTGAGGTTATATGCTCAGATTTTTTAGACTGTCTTTTCATAAAAAGAAATTATACCTAATCATGAGGACTCTTGACTTTCTTCAAGCACTCTCGGCATACACAAATTTCTTTTTGGTCATTGGTGTAATCAATCTCTCTAGCACCATGAAGGCCAAATATACACATTAATAATCTGATCATCTTATTCCTCCTTTAACTACTTAAAAGCTATATATCTTAGGCATCTATATTTATATGAATCCCTGTAAGACAGCATTTCGAACAACTTTATCGAAGTTTGAATGAAATGAATTTTCAGTAGTGTGACGCTTTGACAATAAACAGAAACTTGCTACCGCACCTATGCTCACCAAAGTTAATAATTTCATCTTTAATTCCATCCATGTAGAACTTTTGATTCAAACATATCACTCTGATTTGTATCTATCTAACCGCCTTCTGATGAATTACTGTTCATAATGTAACCACATTATTATTTATGTAATTGAATTTATTAAATAATGAAACAATTCCTCTCAGATTACACTGAATTATTACAACTTATAGATTTAAAGCTTTATGGGCCCATCTCAGAAATTTATCTTTATCGTTGAAATGCGGAACATTCAATAAATTGATGTAGGAAACTTCACCAAAGTTTCCTGAGATTTTATTTGATTCAAGAATTGTAAAATCTTCTTCTTGCCCTACATGTACTTCTCGAAAAAACTCCGTAACCTTCCGATCAAGGTTTAGTGAGGTAAAACCCTCTCTCTCAACTAAAAAGTCATAGATCTGGCTAATCACATGTAGTTCAAATTTTCTATTCATTGTTTTCAGTTCTCATAATTATTTTAACAATTGGTTTAATTTAAACTAATTTCTTGTACGGATAAAGACAATAAAAAAATTACTCTCAGGGATATTTAAATAGATTTTCGCTTAGCCTTTGCCAGTAATATCTCTATTCGTTGAGTAACTTCCCACAATTTAAGCTCAGCATCACGCCAAAAATAGTAGACGTCACCATCTATGACATACATTTGCTTAATGTAGTTTGTTGATTTTGTCTTGTTTACTTCTTTAGCATTAAAAGAGGGTTTATCAAGCACTATTACCCTGCCATCTAAATCACCACCGATACAGATATTCATTTCTATTCTTCTTGTTGTAAGCAATGATTAAACTATATCACAAACAAAAAAGCGCAATTATCTGAACGAACCATATCTACTAAGTATATGATAAATATTAAAATTTACACCAATACGATTTAAGTTAAGCTACCATTAAAAAAGCCCTACATCTCTGTAAGGCTTTTCCCCTTGGTCATGTGCGCTGATACAAGGAATCGTTGTTTTTATTTACAACAAAATAATTAAATCATTAATCGAATAAAAAATGAAGCAAAAAAAACCTGCAACTTGGGGAAGGTGCAGGTATAAACTGATATTAACTATCATGGAGAACTTAATACCAACTAATATACTTGGTTTATATTGAGATCTCATTCACATTTTATTCCAAATTATCAAACAACAAAAAAAGCCCATCAAATGATGAGCTTTTTAAGGTAATTAAGTGAATTACTATAACTTAGTCCATTATAGCAGAAATATGCCTTATGCCCTGATCAAGATCAAGATCAAGATCAAGATCAAGATCAAGTCAGCATATTCTCAATTTGCACTTCTAGCATTGCTTTAATACTATTAACCTAAGCACTTAAAATAATTGACCTAATGCCTGAACCTCCATTTTCTCTCAGTGATTATCTATCCACAGTACAGGAAGTAATTCAAATTACTTTCAATGAACCTGTATGGGCTAAAGCTGAGATCCGTAGTCTAAATATTAAGGGCGGACATTACTATCTTGAGTTAGCTGAAAAGGATGAAAACACCGATAAAGTTATAACAACTTGTAAAGGAACCATCTGTAAATTTACAGTTCAGACATTCATGCTGTTATTGTTTTGCAGTAATTATGACTTTATACCAATTAACAACTTACTTAATGATGAAATCCGATGCTTTTGAGACCGTTTTGGAAGGTCGACCAATATACATCGTCAAAAATGGTTTACTGATTGTTGAGGATATTAAGCAAGAAAAGTATTCATACGATGAGTTCTTTGCTGAAATGCGTCAAAAGAAAATAGAGCATCTTGGACAAGTTAAAATGGCACTGCTTGAGACTGATGGCTGCCTAAGCGTGATCCCATATTCTAAAGAAAATATAAAATGGGGCCTTCCTTTGTTTCCCGATGAATACAAAATTGCAGATCATCATAATATCGATCACTTTTATTCTTGTATGTTGTGTGGTCAAACCCAACATTTAAATCATTTAAATGAAAAATGCCCACGCTGTCAAAATACAAAATGGGCTAAATCCTGTTTGTATTGCGAGGAATATCAAAATTAATAAGCTTTTGTTTTGACTTATATTAATTCAATATTATTTAAAATGAGTAGTTTAAGCGAACAAAAAATACACATTTCTTTACCTTACTCAAAGAGTAAATACTTAAAGTTTATATGGGTATCTTTGATCCAAAAAAGAGTTTTCTGGCAAGTAACTCATATTCGATTGTAGATAACCTATTAAATTGTATAAGCACAAAATATCCGTCAACAAATAAGCCATTAACTTACGTGAAAATAAATACTTATTTTCATAAAACGTTATAAAGCAAATGTATAAGAGAATGTGATATGAAAGAACCAAATACACCAAAAATCGACCAGCTTTCTGAGGAAGCATACGTGGATCCTATAGGTAAAACTCTTACCACTTCTTTAGGTGTTCCCGTAGCTGATAATCAAAATAGTCTAAAAATTAATGAGAAAGGCCCTACTCTTCTCGAGGACTTTCTTCTAAGGGATAAACTTATTCATTTTGATCGTGAGCGTATTCCAGAACGTGTTGTACATGCTCGAGGGGTCGGTGCTCATGGTTACTTTCAAGCTTATACCGGTAATGAAAAATGGACTAAAGCCAAGTTCCTAACGGACACAAATAATCAAACCCCTATCTTTGTCCGTATTTCTACAGTTCAAGGTGGGCGAGGTTCGGCTGATGTCGTTCGAGATGTACGAGGTTTTTCTATAAAATTTTATACTGAAGAAGGAAATTATGATTTGGTGGGGAATAATATCCCTGTCTTCTTCATTCAGGATGCTATTAAATTTCCGGACTTTGTTCATGCAGTAAAACCAGAAGATGCCAATGAAGTTCCAACTGGTCAATCTGCCCATGATACTTTCTGGGATTTTATTTCTTTAAACACCGAAGCATCACATATGACTACTTGGATAATGTCAGATAGAGCAATTCCAAGAAATCTACGCTCTATACAAGGTTTTGGTGTTCATACATTTAGATTGATTAATAAGAATAATGAAGCATTCTTAGTGAAATTCCATTGGACTCCAAAGCAAGGGGTAGCTCAAGTCGTCTGGGATGAAGCCCTAAAAATTAATGGCAAAGATCCCGATTTTCACAGACGTGATCTGTGGGATGCTATTGAGCGTGGCAATTACCCGGAATGGGAATTAGGCGCACAAATTTTCTCTGAAGAAGATGCAAAACAATGGGACTTTGATGTCTTAGATGCTACAAAATTAATCCCAGAAGAACTTGTACCAGTCACTCCACTAGGTAAATTTGTTTTAAACAAAAATACAGATGATTTTTTCGCAGAGACAGAACAAGTTGCTTTTAGTCCTGCAAATATTGTCTCAGGTATAGATTTTAGTAATGACCCCCTTTTACAAGGACGGCTATTTAGCTATACGGATACTCACTTACACAGACTAGGTACGGTAAATTTTAATCAAATTCCAATTAACAAACCCGTTTGTCCTTTTCATACGAATAGACGAGGTGGTTATGCTAATCACGAAGTTTATAAAGGAAAGGCAAATTATGAACCTAATTCTGTTGATGAAAATTGGCCAAGAGAATCACCTAATGACAGTGGTGCCTTCAAGACACATCCTGAAGAAGTACAAGGCAGCAAACTAAGAGTTCGACCAGAAAGTTTCGCTGATCATTTCTCGCAAGCCACAATGCACTACCATAGTTTGGAAAAACATGAACAACAGCATATTAAGGATGCATATTCTTTTGAATTATCTAAGGTTAAATCGGAAGATATCCGCAGACGTGTAGTTTACGCTGTCTTAGCTAATATTGACTTGGACTTAGCTGAATATGTTGCGAAAGAGTTAGGTATTAAAACTCCCCCTAAACAGCAAGATAGTCTGCACCAACCCGTAATTGCATCTTCGAAAAGATTAAGTACCTCATCTTTTCCTGCATCTGATATTAAACAGCGAAAAATTGCCTTGCTCGTTCATAACGGTGTAAATGCGTCATCAATAGATGATATTAAAATATGGGCTGAAGCAGAAAAAGCTATTGTGGAAACTTTAGCACCGAACGCAGCCCCTGTTAAATCTAGTGATGACAATGAAATACCAGTAGATGGAAGACAAAATGGCGAGCCTTCAGTGACTTATGATGCCGTAATCGTGATTGATGGGAATAATTTAGAAATATTTAAGGCTGATGGAGTTTCTAAACATTATGTATTAGAGACATATAAACATCTCAAGCCTATTGTTTTCCTGGGTGATAAATGCGCTTTAATAGATGAGTTTCAGCTCACTAAGGATGCAGCTCTATTCTCTACTCAAAATTTTAAAGAGATCCAAGATCAATTCAAACAAGCTATTCAAAATCACCGTTTGTGGGATAGAGAAAAAGTTGTCGCAGCTATTCCAGCATGAATTTATTTGAGATTAAAAGTAGTGTAAGTATTTGATTTCAAAAAGCGCTCGACGAGGGCTTTTTGATCTACTTTTGCTCTTTAAGTGGATTCTCAGGCTCTTCATTTGGTTTTTTCTGAGGATCTGGATTCTGATAGGTTTTCTGATCACCCTTGTCATCGTTTGATTCTTTTTGAGGTTTTGATTCTTTTTGAGGTTTTGATTCTTTTTGAGGTTTTGATTCTGGATTTTGCTTATTAATCATGTCGGTTCCATCACGTGAAATACTATAATAATAGATATGACATCAGGCTCTATCTATCAATAATAGATATGTTACGCAATACTACCCTGTAAAATAATTAGCACCTTAAATTCATTACAATTTCCCTAAACTATTATGCATTGATCACACCTGATAGTTATAGGTGGCTTTGTTGCACAAACCTACCGATAAAGTCTTATTCAGCAATATAATTTATAAATGAATAAGCCTACACCTAAAATTTATCGTACAACCAATTGGTCATCCTACAATTGCGCTTTGATCAATCGTGGCAATTTGACAATTTGGTTTGATCTGAATACTAAGTGGCATGCACAAGCACAAGGCAAACAAGGTCGAAATCAAACCTATTCTGATATAGCAATTCAGTGCTGTTTAATGATCAAATCTCTATTCCGACTTTTTTTAAATATGGTCACAGGCTTTATACAAAGCCTTATTAAGCTTAGTGGGTTAAGTTGGACAGCACCAGATTACTCCACCCTCTAAAGACGGCAAAAACATATTGATATTGCAATCAGCTATCAAAAAAATCATGAAGGACTATATCTATTAGTAGACTCAACTGGCCTTAATTTTTGGTGAAGGTGAATGGAAACGCAAGAAACACCAACCTGAATATCGTCGGCAATGGCGTAATCTGCATATTGGTATAGATGCTCAAACCCTGCAAATGAGGGCTGTTCAGCTTACAACGAATAATGTCAATGATTCACAAGTCTTGGGTGATCTGATCCATCAAATCCCATCTGATGAACGTATTGATGAATAGTTATACATACAAAAAATATGCCTTTCTTTTAGAAAATTTTTAATTGTTGTAATTATTGAATTGAATTGAATTGAATTGAATTGAATTGAATTGAATTGAATTGAATTATTTATACCAAATAATAAAAAAAATAGTTATTAATTCTTAAGAAAATATATCATTCACATTCTTTTTCCACCATACATAAATTTCCATGCACAACAACCAACTCGACCAACAGTTGAGTGAATTTTAAAATGAATCTATATCAAGTAAGATTATTGAAATAGATGATGCACAACTGCTCTAAGGAAAAAATTTGAACTTTAGCTTCTGGCCAACACTTTTCCGTTTACTACACCTGTATGCTGGTGTTTTTATTGCTCCGTTTATCTTTATAGCTGCCCTAACTGGTTTTTTTTATGCTGCTACCCCACAAATTGAAAAAAGTATTTATAAAGATGTTCTATACATCAAGCAAAGTAATTCAAAAGAACAACTTCTTAGCCTGCAAATTGAAAAAGCTAAACAGATATTACCCCCTACATCACAAATAACTGAAGTACGTCCTTCACCAGCAGTAAATCAGACGACAAGGATTATCTTTTCAGATCCTGAATTAGGGTTGCAAAATGAAGCCATCTTCATTGACCCATATACACTTGAAGTAAAAGGTCAGTTAGCTGTATATGGCACAAGTGGTTTACTTCCGTTTAGAACTAAGCTTGATCACTTACATCGAGATTTATTGTTAGGAAGCTGGGGGCGATTTTATAGCGAACTCGCAGCAAGTTGGTTAGCTGTCTTGATATTTACTGGCTTTTACCAATGGTATAAACGCCGAAAAGCATCCAAGAAAAACCAAATCAAGTATAATAAATATATTCAAAAACATAGCACTATCGGCCTAGTCTTTTTCCCACTATTCCTCTTTGTTGCAGTGACTGGCTTAACGTGGTCTGAATATGCTGGTGAAAATATTCGAATATTTCGCCACGCGCTAAGTTGGCAAACACCTGTTCTATCAACATCTATCAAAGCCGAACCTACATCAAAAAAGGTTATGCACCATGAAGATCATTCGATGTTACATAATCATGCTTCCGTACAAGTCACTTCTGGTGATTTCGACATAGCTTTAGATCTCGCTAGAAAGCATGGAATAGATGCTTCTCAAGTACAAATAAAACCACCTTTAGAAAAAGATCAAGTATGGAGTATTTCTGAAATTCAACGCAGTTGGCCTACTCAAGCAGATAGCATTGCAATTGATATTTCAAATCACAGCGTAATTGATCAGCTTTATTTTGATGACTATCCATTAATAGCTAAATTGACACGCTGGGGTGTTGATGCCCACATTGGAATTTTATTTGGTTGGATAAACCAGTTGATACTCGTTATTTACTCATTGGCACTATGTGCAATGATTTTTTATGCATATTTAGCTTGGTACAAAAGAACAAGTCTCAAACAGACTACAATACAGTTTTCAAATTTGTTCTTGAGTACGTGGAAAAGTGCAAAAACGCTTCAACGACTTACTCTAGGAACTATATTGATTATTCTTGGGCTACTACTGCCTTTATTTGGTTTAAGTCTAGTCGTAGCATTAGTCGCTATCTTTATTAGTAGCATTAAAGAGAAAAAAGCTTAACTGACTGTTTAAGCTCCTACCTTTTATATAAAAGGTAGGAGCTATTCATTAAGTTTTCTTCGTTAATTCAAAATCTAAATAGGCTTCGTAAGGTAGACCAGTCTTGGCATCAAGAACTTCCACAGAGCCCTGCTGCCATAAAACTGTATTCCGCTCAGATACACCATCAAGCTGAATTTTAATTTTTCCGTTATCAACGAATATGAATTTTCCTTCGTGTATTTCAGGTTTATTGTGTCCACTATTACTGGTTCTAACCAATTTGAATGTCTGGTTTTCCTCAACATCCAAATCGACAGTCATACCTTCGCACCCTTCACAGAAAGAAGTACATGCTGCACAAGGTAAAATTCCTTTATATTGGCCTACCCATTTCTGTAATTCAGGATCAATAACTTTTATGGATTTGGTCGAAGCTTCTCTCGATTTAGGGTCAGGTTCAGATTGACTACATCCGAGGCACAAACTAGCAAAAACAAAAGAACATAATAATGTATTTTTCATAAATGATATCTCTTAGCAACTATGAAGGAGCAGTCGCATCTTGTGACACTGTCCCTCCTGACTCCACAGACTAGAATTTCCAATTTAGACTAAGTGTTGCTTTGAGCGGTTCACCCACCTGCACCCAATAGTTGGTATAGCTTGCGACGTAGTAATCTTGATCAAAAAGATTATCAATATTCAGTTGCGCGCGCAGGTCTGGTCGTAGCTGTACATAGCCCCCAATATTAACGATAGTAAAATCAGGAAGACTGGTTCCATTATCAATATAATTTGCACTGCGTTTACCGTAGTAATTAATATTGCCAACCAAGCCAGCATCATGTCCTGCAAGGTCAAATTGATAGTCAGCACTTAAGTTTGCCGTATGTTTAGGAATATTTTTAAGCCTTGCGCCCTTATCCTCAACTTCACTTTCTACAATTTCAGCATCTGTAAAAGTATAGTTAGCATTAACACGTAGCTTGTCAGTGAATTGATGTTGTAGTTCTAACTCAACACCACGGCTTTGTACTCTCCCGCTATCTACATAGCTATCAGTAATGCCTTCAGTGAGCAGATGTTGTTTTTCCATATCAAAATACGTTAGACCAAACCAACTTTGCGGTAAAAACTTATATTTACCACCCACTTCCCAACTTTCTGTTTTCTCTGGTTCATACAGTTCATTGTCCTTATTCAACCCTGTGTTCAGTTCAAATGCCTTCCCCCAGTTACTGTAAAAAGACAACTGCTCAGTGGGCTGATAATTTATCCCTGCACGTGGTGTAAATGGTGTGAAAGCTTGCTTTGATGTCTTTCCAGTTCGATGATCATCAATTTGTTGTTCTAAACGATTAAAACGACCGCCTACCAGTACATTCCATTGATCATTCAAGAAAATTTGATCTTGAATGTTAAACCCAAACATATCTTGAGTTTCTTTTGTATCTTTAGTGATTCGGGTTAATGGCAAAATATTTTGACCGTACACGGGATTATAAATATCAATCTGACTCGAAGCCCCAACAGCACTACGACGTTGCAGTTGATCAATCGTATAATGACCTGCTTCGACATTTGTAACCAGTTCATGTCTGATTACCCCAGTATCAAACTTACCTCTTAAGATAGATTGAAAGTTTGTGGTGTCTGTCTCAAATTGACGGGAGCGGCGGAAGCGATTTGCCGTTCTTCCATCTGATGCAATGGACGAAATTTCGGTTGATGTACCTGCACGCTCACCATGACTATAAGTGATTGCCGTTGTATTGTTCCAATCATCATTAAATTCATGGTTTAAACGTAGTTGATACATTTGATCTTTAATCTCAATATCACCATCGCTTGGCTCACCTAAAAAGGTTCTCTTATTGACTGGAAGTTTCCCATTGACCATCGGTACGCCACGATCAAAAACGCCTTTAGACTCTGAGAACTCAGTATCAAGATTCAACTGGGTTTGCTCAGAAATTTTCCATGCTAATTGTGGTGCAATGTAATAATGCTGATTATCAACATGATCACGGAAGCTTTGATTATTATCATAGGCTAGTCCAAGGCGATAAGCCAAATCCTGATTAATCGCACCCGTGGTATCTAAGGCAGCTCGATATTCTTCAAGCGTACTTCCGCTCAGACTTAAATCACTTTTTTTCTCCCATTCAGGTTGCTTAGTGGTGATATTCATAATCCCGCCTACCGCACCTTGCCCATACATCGCGGCCATGGGGCCTTTCAAGAAATCAATCGCTTGAATGTTCACCATATCTCGTGCGGTATGGATACCACTCACAGAGCTCAAACCATTACGCATGTAAATCGTACCCATATTCGGATCGGTACTAAATCCGCGAAATGAGTAATTGTCCCAAAAACCTCCGCCATAACTGTCTTGATAAACCACACCATTTACAAACGAAAGCGCATCACTGATACGCTGAACATTATGATTTTGGATATCTTGTGCTGATACATGTGATTTAGTAAACGGTACTTCTAACAGGTCATGATTGAACTGCGTAATCGCTTGTGAAGAACTATGTCTTTCATCCTGTTTTTCTGCAGTAATCGTGATACTCGGCAGTTGAGCTACAATTTGATTTGAAGCAGATTCATTTTCGGCCGACACAGCGTGGGTTGAAAGTTGAACAAGTAAAATACTCCACGTCAGTGGATGAAATAAAAATTTAGACATAAGTGACTCTGAATGTGTATATGCTGATATAGGGTTATGAAATCTGGTGCTTAAAATTTAAATGTGACGCCGAGTTCGACACTTCTTGGTGCACCAATATAAATTTGCTTCGCGGAGTAGCCTGAATACTCACCATAAAATTCATCGGTCAGGTTTCGGCCCCATAGTGTAAAAGTCATATTTTTTAGGTCATATGCTAAGGAAGCATCGTACGTGGTATGACCATCTACAAAGTATGTATTCGCTGTATCTGTGTAGAAACCACTCGCATATTTTGCAAATCCACTCACAGTAATTGGTAAAGTACTAAACTGGTAACTTAATGAGGCATTGGCAACTTTTTCGGGAACATTAATCGGCTGATTGCCTGAACGATTCGCACCGCCCGCTTCTATTAATTTCTTGTATTCTGCATCAACCCAAGCCAAACCTAAGCTCGCTTTTAACTGCGGTGTAATCGCAGCAGATGCTGTAAATTCAGCGCCTTTAGAGACCTGCTGTCCTCCCTGAACAGTTAAATTAATATTGTTCGGATCACGAGTTAAAATATGATTTAATTCAATCCAGTAAACTGAACCAATCATGTCCAGCTTGCCGTCTAATACACTCGACTTAAAACCAAGTTCAGCCGATTTCCATTTTGATAGATCGAAACTTCCATTCGCTGTCGAGATCACAAGTAAAGAAGAAACGGGGGTAACCGCTGTACTATATTGACCGTATAGCTGGGTATCTGGAGTTAGATTATAAACACTGCCTATACGCCAAGAGAATGGGTTAAAAGTAGGATTAAATTGCTGCTGACTATCGGTTAGGATGTTATCAATTGTTCGCTCTACATCAAGACGTTCATAGCGTGCCCCACCGACAACAAGCCAATCTGGCGTTATGTTAAAAGCATCCTCTGCAAAAACAGACCAATTCTTAATTTGAGTTGAAAATTTATTGTAACTCGTCCATCCCGCCCAATCACTGGTAGGCATCTCTCCAACATTTGGATGATATGGATCTACAGCGCTGAGGTTGCCACCAGGTCTGGGACTACTAAAATCGGTATAGCTATATTCAGAGCCTATGCTCAGTCGATTACGATACGTCCCTGCAATCAATTGATCATGACCGAAACTAAAGCGATTACTCCATACATCATGATCATGGCTCCAACGCTGTACTGTCCGTTTGAATAGCCCCGTTTGGCTGTCAAAATTTTGTTCTGGGGATAGATAGAATTTTCGATCTGCATGGTAATACGTTGCAATATTATTGAACGTCCATGATGGTGAAAGGCGATAATCCGTCGACCAAGAGAGAGTCGTTGTGTCAGCACTTAACTCACCACCGTCTGGATTATAATTTTTATGCCTTGTTGTCTTATCCACGACTAGACCATAAGGATTATCTACGATGTGACTAGGATTTTTAGCTGTCGAAGCTGAAACTAACGGTGAGCCGTTATAGCTTGAAGTTTCTTTGTCATGATCAAAATTTGCTGAAAACAGCATTGATAAATCATCATTCGGCTTATACAGCAGACTCACTGCCGCACCGAATTTAGTCGTTTCTTGATCATCAATATCATACAAACTATCTGATTTGAGATAACTCACATCAGAGCGAATAGCCAATTCATCATTTATTGGTAGATTCCCACCTATAGCGACTCTTACTGTATTAAAACTACCGTAGTTAAGCAGCCCTTCCACAGTTTTCTTTTCTAAATTAGGTTTTCGGGTGACTAAATTCACTGCACCGCCTAAAGCACCTTCACCAAAAAGTACAGATGAGGGTCCTTTTAAAACCTCAATCTTTTCATACTTCCAAACATCTAAATCCCTTGTTACGAAGGTAGAAGCCCCCACACGAACGCCATCCTGCAATACCGTGTTGGCATTACCAGAAAAACCACGCATCGTAAGCACAGCGGGGTTACCCGGCACATTACCTACAGTCGCACCTGTCACATTGCCAAATGCCTCTTTAACCGTTCTTAAGCCTTTTTCTTGTAAGTCTTCTTGAGTAATGGTTTGAACTGTTGCAGGGGTTTCTTGAGCTGTTAACCCTAAGCGACTGCCCGTTGAGTTGACTTGTTTCAGTTGGAGTGGGTCAGCCGTACTTTGTTTTTGAGCTTCAATCACTAAAACAGGCAATTGCATAGATTGCGCTGAGTTATCTTCAGCATAGCTTAGTTGTAAACCAAGCCCATAAATTGATAGGGCAACAACAGAACGCTGTGCTAAATCAATTAAGGCGTGATTGTGTTTAAGCCCTGTTACTTGAGGCGAAACAATAGAATGATTCCCTTTTAAATAAGGGTTCAATTTGAATTGAGGCATTTCAATTCCTTTTAAGCATAAGTTTCCATTGGAACACTTCATCCATGTTCCATTTACATAAGAGGTTGGAATCTAAGCAAATAAAGGAGGTGCACGCCCCTGAGGAGTTAAAAAAAGCCGCTGGAGTACAAAATAGACATGTTTAAACGCTTTCTGAAACGACATTAAACGAATTTGAATACGATCTAAAATAGGGTTTAGATCAATCTCTAAATTTGCGACCAAATGACCATATGCAGTACAGAACATACATTGATGATCTAACTGATGATGATGTGCGGTTTTTGCGGTTTCTAATTTAATAGCATCAACATCGTGATGGTGTGATACATGCTGATGCTGTAGTTCTTGATTTTGTATCTGAGCTTTTAAATCGGAAATAGTTACGCATACCAGTGAGAATTGAAATTTCTCTGGTAGTAAAGGTTGCATAAAAACGGTTATTTGCAACAACATCGCAGCTATCGCAAGGACAAATGCAGCTCTCAATTCAATAGATAAATTGTAAAATCATAATTTACAATACCATTATTATTTTAAGATATCTAATGAGTAAAACTGATGAAATAATTCAATTTAAAAAAATCGAAAATCTTAAAGCACAAAGATTTAGATAATAATCGAATGTGTAATAAATACCCCTACAATGTAGGGAAAATACTCTCATCTACTTTACTTTATAAATTTTAATCATTATTTTTTAAAAGCAAAATTAATCATGCATGATTTTAATCTGAAACAATTCAGATTAAAATCAACTACTTAAATTAAAATAATCTATTTTTAAAATACTTTAAGTAGACAAAATTAAATAAAAATATAAGACTTTCAATTTAATACAATGTACTTTTAATAAATATATATTCTGCTACAATCCATTTTCCTTACTTGGATAATTGAGACCATCTAAGTGATCATGGTTTTAGGAAGATTGCTAGCACTCTCTGCAATCTTGTTACAGATTGCTGTTTTTCTACAGCCTTTACTTCCAGAGAAATATCAAATTTCTCCTGTCTGTGAAACTATTGTCCATGCACTTCAATTAGATACTTCTCACCATGAGCATAGCTCACATCATTCTACGCATAATCACTCTCATCAAGAGTTGGGTTTAGCTAATCATGATATTGAAAAGCTTAATCATGCAAATCTTGAACAAAAAACTTCATCTAGCCATCATCACGATGCAAATCATCAATGTCAGTACTGTGTAGTTTACGCACATGTCGTTCCACTACCAGACATGGGTGTTAAAGAAGTAGTCGTGAGAATTCAAGTTCGGTTATTAGCTTTTAAAGAAGCTTTCTTTCATATCTTTTTTCTTTTAAAACAATTATTTCTGATCCCTCAAGGTCGAGCACCTCCTGTCTCTTTTGCTGTCTAAATTTATTGGCAATTCCTTATTGTTTTAAAATTTAATTAGTTGAAGAGACTAATCGCTATGTTTTTACTTTTAAAAAATGCACGTATCTGTGTAGGCACACTCATATCAGAGCTTATGCAATCTAGAGCACGCTTCGGATGTGGAGAGTTGCTATGACCTTAGGCTTTACGGCACTTGAGTTAGCACGTATTCAGTTTGCATTCACGGTGTCATTTCATATTATTTTCCCTGCGATTTCTATTGGACTGGCAAGTTTTCTTGCTGTTTTGGAATGGCGATGGCTTAGAACAAACGAGTCTATTTATCATGATTTATTCAAATTCTGGGTGAAAGTATTTGCATTATCATTCGGCATGGGTGTCGTTTCTGGTGTCGTGATGAGCTATCAGTTTGGTACAAACTGGAGTGAGTTTTCTCGATTTGCAGGAGGAATAACAGGCCCATTACTGAGCTACGAAGTTCTAAGTGCTTTCTTCTTAGAGGCTGGATTTTTAGGCATCATGCTTTTTGGATGGGGTCGAGTCGGCAAAAAAGCACACTTTTTTGCCACATTGATGGTCGCCATCGGTACATGTATTTCAATGTTCTGGATTTTGTCTTCAAACAGTTGGATGCAGACACCTCAAGGCTTCACCATTGAAAATGGAATTGTAGTACCTCAAGATTGGTTTGCTATTGTTTTTAACCCGTCCTTTATCTATCGCTTATTCCATATGGCACTTGCAGCCTTTTTAGTGGCAGCTCTACTTGTTGCTGCTACTGCTGCTTGGCACTTACTCAAAGGCCGTAGAGATGCATTAGTCAAAACATCATTTTCTATGGCACTTTGGTTAATCCTCATTTTAGCTCCCCTCCAAATTTTTATAGGTGATGCCCATGGTTTAAATACCCTAAAACATCAACCAGCCAAACTTGCTGCTATGGAAGGCCATTGGGAAACGAACCATGATCATGGGATGCCCTTATATTTATTTGGTATTCCTGATATGCAAGAAGAACGCACGGAATATGCGATTGCAATTCCACATTTAGGAAGCCTAATTCTGACCCACTCCATGAATGGGACGGTGAAAGGATTAAAAGACTTTGCGCCTGAAGATCGCCCAAATTCAACAATAGTATTTTGGAGTTTCCGTATCATGGTTGGGCTGGGTATGCTTATGCTCTTCCTTGCAGTCACTGCCCTATGGCTCAGAAAAAAAGGCAGCCTCTATGAGAGTAAGTGGTTTCATCGCTTTGCAATCCTGATGGGCCCTTCTGGCTTCATCGCCTTACTCGCAGGTTGGTTCACCACAGAAGTAGGACGTCAGCCATGGATTATCTATGGCGTTATGAGGACTAAAGATGCCCTTTCTCCTGTTTCGGCGGAACAAGTTGGATTAACTCTGATTATTTTTGTGATCGTGTATTTCATTGTCTTTGGTGTGGGCATTTATTACATGCTCAAACTCATGCATAAAGGACCTGAGTTTTTACATAACGCACCAGAAGAAATTGGAGGCGTTGGCCATTTCAAAACACCAATGCGACCTCTGAGTGCCATTGATGAAAAAATTGATGATCAGGATCAAGGAGCATCTTCATGATTGATTTATCTTTAATCTGGATTGTCATTATTGCAGTTGGTGTTTTTATTTACGTTGTACTTGATGGCTTTGATTTAGGTATCGGGATTTTATTCCCCTTTATTAAAAATCAGCAGGAACGTGATGTCATGATGAACACCGTTGCCCCCGTTTGGGATGGTAATGAGACATGGATGGTTTTAGGTGGTGCTGGTCTTTTTGCGGCTTTCCCTATTGTCTATTCAGCGGTTCTGTCAGCCCTATATTTACCTATCATTTTGATGGTAATAGCTTTGATTTTTAGAGGCGTGGCTTTTGAGTTTCGTTTCAAAGCCAATCGAACAAAGTACATTTGGGATAATGCATTTATTTGGGGCTCTATTGTTGCCAGTTTCTTACAAGGGGTAATCTTAGGCGCTTATATTCAGGGTATTGATATTGTTGATAATCGTTACGCTGGTGGTGGCTTTGACTGGTTAACACCTTTTTCATTATTTACAGGTTTGGGAGTTGTAGTCGTTTATGCAGCATTGGGATGTGGTTGGCTCATCATGAAGACTGATGAGGTACTACAAAAGCATATGTATAAATTAATGCCCAAGCTTTTGATTGGCTTATTGGTTATTTTTATTGCTGTCAGCATCTATACGCCAATTGCACATCCACAAATTGCTGAGCGCTGGTTTAATCCCACTCAATTGATTTATTTTAGCCCAGTCCCTTTACTTGTTCTAGTTTGTACCGTTTTAGCGGTGCGCTCATGTATTAAACAAAATGAAGCTATGCCCTTTTTATATACCTTAGGACTCGTATTTCTGGCGTACTCAGGATTCTGTATCAGTATTTTTCCTTACATTATACCGCCCTCAATTACCATTTGGGATGCTGCTGCACCTGCCAATAGCCAGCTTTTCGCACTGATTGGGGCACTGATCTTGATTCCAATCATACTGGTCTATACCGCCCTTTCATACTGGGTATTCAGAGATAAAGTTCGTGTTGGGGATGAAGGTTATCATTAAAGGAATTTCTAATGAAATTATCTAAATTTCAATGGTTCATCTTGTTATGGCTAGTCGGTTTCTTAAGTTTATTGGTCATTGCTATGAGCTTTAGATTCTTACTTCAACTTGCTTATTAGGTCCTTAGAAAGAAGAGGGTATTTATGCATCTACTTCAACAGCACCATGTGAATTTTAATCATGATTTCCCATATATCGTTAATTTAACATTAGCTCAGGAAATCATTAAGGCACGTAAAAAAATGAATATCTCTCAACAACAGTTAGCATCTAAACTTGGCATATCTCCAAGAACCCTAGAAAGTTGGGAAAGAGGTGTTCGGCATCCTTCAAGCTCGGCACAGGCTTTAATCAAATTGTTTATTAAGTCACCACAATTTGTATTGGATAATCTTAACTGAATAAAAAGACCATGCTTTAGCATGGTCTTTTTCTAATAGGTTTATTATTTATTTTTCATAACTATTAATGTACATGATTTAAATCTCATAAAAATCTAGTTATTTCTGGATCATTTAAATCTGCATAGTTCTTTATTATATCTATATTTTTATTAATAGCTTTGGATACCACTGTAGGTAAAATTTGATTCACTTTCACAAATATTTTTTCAGGATATCCAACTTGATAGTAAAGCTTATCGTTTTGTAAAAATTGATAAAGCTCTTCTGCAACAAACTCAGGATTATCCATTTTCACACCCAGTTTAGCATTCATTTCTACGACAACAGGACTATTCATTGCTGTATCCGTTGCCCGCGGAGAAAAATATTTAAACAGAATTGCTGAGTTTGAATATTCTCGCGCTAAAGCTTCTGTGGCGCCACGTAAAGCAAACTTGCTTGCACAATAACTCACATAACCCGGATAACCAATACTGCCAAAGGTTGAACCCATATTGATAATCTGACTAGGCTCCTGCTTTGACATTAACGGGATTATTTTCTGAATCATTTCTAGTGGGTAAACCACATTAACCATCATCATTTGTTCGATCGCTTCAGCGGACTGTTGGCTAAATAATGAAAAATCATTAATTCCAGCATTATTAATATAGTAATTAATTGTCACATTTTGCTGCGCCAAAGTTTGGATGAATTTCTGTCGACTTGTAGCATCACTCAAATCACAGCAAAGACTACTTAATTTTATTTGAGGAAATTGATCCTTCAGTCGATTGTGCATATCCTGTAAGGCTTCAATATTACGCGCAACTAAAATAACATTCACATTATGGACACACAGATTTTCGACGATCGCCTTACCAATACCGCCCGTTGCTCCGACAATTACCGCTGTTAAATTTGACATAGATATTCTCACTGTAAATTGCTGAATCAATGAAGATTAAAATGCATCATTCAGGCCTAGCCCCATACTGATGTATAATTTTCGGAGTTCTAACGGCACTAAAATCTCACGTCGACCATGCATAAAACGTTTATTGTCGATAATGACAACATCGCCATCTTGCCAGTTAATTTCCTGTGTATGTTGCTCACAAAGTTCTGAAAGTTCTGAAATCAGATTTTCACTGATAGCTTGACCATCTGCAAAACTGAACTTGGGCTTTTCATAGTTATATGATGGCCCCAATAATGTATTAGCAAATGCTGGGACACCTTTTAAGTTATCTTGACGAATCATAGGCATTTGCAAGTGATATTCCACTCCACCTTCATTCGCTAGACTAATAGCTTGTCCAGGTATTGCTTTAATAAACTTGTTCAAGTCCTCCCATGTGACTGTTTCCGCATTCTCAATATTGAAGGCACTCGCTACATATTTCTGCCAAATCTGTTTCGGTAGATATCGACTAATTGTCATCGGAGCAGCAAACTGTTGTTTTAAACGATCTGACAAGCTTTTCCACACAGCATGCCCATCACAAACTGTTGTTTGTGATCCCAAAGTAGCACTTGTTTGGCTAAAAAAAGCAATAATATCTGGTGGTAAGGGTGTCGTTCCATTTTCAATATGCAAGCCAACAGCTTGTGTGCCGGCATCTACTTTCTGTGATTGTTTAGTGATATTTTCACGTGCAGGATCATAAGTTAGTTTTTTGCACAATTTGGACATCAAGTGGCTGAAACGCTGAACATCATAATGCTCTCCTCTTAAAAGTATCCAACCTTGTTCACGTAAAGTATTTTTGATCACTGCATGGTTTGTATGATGATTTCTATGGCTATGATCTAGCTCAAAAATTTTTTGTTTTATACTCATTTTCTCTACTCACTAATATTGAAGTGGTATTTCATGTTCGTCAGAATCGATTATTCTTCGATTCACAAATCTCTATCTATGGATTGGGAAAAACCATCACAAATAGCGTTTAAACTGTTTCTGGATTTCATTTCGTCGAAGTTTTCCGTTGTCTGTAAGCATCTGATTACTTAACGAGAAAGGCTCTTTCGATCTACACCATTGCTTAATCTGCGCATAATCAGGCATGCGAGTGTTCGCTTTATGAATGGCATGTTCCAACATACTGTCACTGACGTCTTCTTTGGCGTAAATAACTGCAGACAGATAAGGTTGTGCTTCTCCAAAGATAGCGATTTGATTGATTTCAGGTTCCGTTGAGCCATTTGACTCCACCCACTCTGGTGAAATATTTCGACCAAAACTACTGACAATAATTTGTTTGATTCGACCAGTAATAAATAGAAAGCCCTCATCATCAAAAAAGCCTGCATCCCCTGTATGAATCAATGGATCTATAGAGGCATCGTTTAAATACCCCTGCATAGCATTGCCTCGAACCACGACCTCACCCTGATCAGAAATTTTGACTTTCACATGAGGCAATGGTTTTCCTACGCTACCAATTTTTCTAGCATTCGGCAGATTAAGACTAACGACGGAAGCACATTCTGAAAGTCCATATCCCTCATATACAGGTAGGTGTAATTGTTCTGACTGCATCAGCAAATCCGATGAAACCTTGCCACCACCTACAGCAATAAACTTAAGACTTTTAAAAACCGTAGCTCCAAATTGATGAATGTACTCCACCATTGCCTTTAACATCTGCGGCAGTAAAATCACACTTTCAATTTGGTAGCTCTGCACCGCATGAGCAAATCTATCTACCTTAAACTCATTGTTTGAGACTAAGCCGAACGTGCTAACATTACCAACCACAACTGAACGCCCCATATTGAATGCTACGTAAATTCCTGCAATGTTTTCCAATAATGTTGCAAATGGAATTAGACACAGGTGGCGCCCTAAGTGGCTTGAAGCTAAAGCATGGCTCAATGACTCAGTAATAGATTGAATAGTATCCTCACCCAAGCAAACTCCTTTCGGAGTGCCTGTACTACCTGAGGTATACGTGATTTTAGATGGTACTGCATGATCAAATTGCGCAGAAGGTTCCACTTTCAAACTGACAAACCGGCCTGAAGCATTTTTCGCCTGTAAATCGTGATGAATCCGTTTTTGAGCATACAATGTCTCAAGCCAGTCAAACTCCATCATTTCAACTTCAAGTGCTTCAATCTTGTTAGATCCAATAAAAATGGTATCAACAGCGCTATCCTGAATGAGATGCAAAATTTGATTGGGACTAAAGAATAATGGGATTGGAATGACTGTAATTTGTGCTTTTTTCGCTGCCAAATCGATATAAATCCAATCAATACTATTCATCCCCCAAATGGCAAGTTTTTGACTATTTAGTGTTAAAAGCTCTTGGTAGAGTTGATCTACAACGTCATCTAGCTCTTTATACGTAACTATAGTTGAATCTGTAATGATGGCTTCCAAATTTGGAGTGCACACTGCATGGTGATGGATTGTGTCAAAAAGTGTTTTCATAGCAAGAACCCACCTGTTTTTATTATTTTTCCAACATTAAAGTCATAATTTTTTTGCGTCACAGATAGGGATTCGGCTACATTGATCGCAAGCACCAATGGTTTTTGTTCATAATAATTTCCCCATTGCTTTTTCGCCTCACCGAGCACATCTGGATTAGCTTTTTCCAAAACATGGAAATGCAAGCCCATTTGCTGCAACACATACCTCACCGCTATGGTGCCAGTACAAACAGCCCACTCAGCACCATCCAAGCTTAAATAGAAAACAAGGAAAGCTACAATCATTTTAGCGTATTCCATATTTTCTGATGCCAGATTTCCGATCTCAACAATCTTTGATCTCGATACATGTTGTTGAGTTATATTTTGCAAACTTCGTTCAATTGGCTGTTCTAAATATTGTTCTAAAAAAGCTTTATGTGTCTTGAGATGTTCTATGCCAATAGCAACCTGCATCTGATCCTCAGATGTACCTAGGAACAAGGTTGAAGAAAAATGCGTTAAGGTTGCATTATGTTTTTCTCTATATTTTAAGCTAATGTATTCTTCGATCTCTTTTCGTTCAAAGTAATCTACTACCCCAGCCTCATGAACACTTAGCTGTGTTTTCTTTTGAAATGACGAAATATTATATAAATTTGGCAGATTTAGCGTCTGCGCATTTTTTAAGTGTTGCGTATTTTTCTGACATAATGAATGATAGTCATAATCATTTAATTTAGTTAAAGGCTGTTGCTCAAAGATGAATATAGTCATAATCATCTCCCATAAATAGATTAAATAAAAAATAAGTTTTGAACCTTAAAAAATCCTTAATCCATTTAATTTTATTTGTAAATAACATAAATTTATAAAAAAATACCTTTAAATAACAAATAGTTAAAATTATACATTTTATTAATATGACTATCATAAATAAAATAGGAATATAATTAAAAATTATTATCATTAATCGGCTTTGTTGCATAAAGATTTAAAAGTTAAATTTACCCTGTTCTACTCAAATTCAAGTGATAACTCGGTGAGAGGTCGACCTAACTCCGTAAATTTATTTAATACTGCCACACGTGCATGCATTTCATTGACTTGGTTTTGAAAGTTTCTCGCACTGAGTTTATCCCCCAATAATTTGACGCAATGCATCTTGGTTTCGACCAAACTTCGGCGATAATAGCCTGACCATTTTTTCCATAGTGGCCTGCCGAAACGTTTAACTGTTCGAAGTAATTCATTTCGCTCTTGCGAAGTACTGACATTATTCGTTGCAAGCTGAACTGCTCGTAATTGCAGGGTTTTAGCATCTATACCGATATGCAGTTTACGCCATTGGCGACGATATTCAGGTTGATGTTTCTTACGTTTCCATTCACCTTCACCTAAAAACTTCAAGCCCGTGGAATCGACGAGTAGATGCAATCCGTTACAACTCTTTTTATAGCAAATTTGAATATCAATATGCTTTTGTCTTCTGCAAATGGTTGAATAATCCGGAGTTGTCCAATTTCGACCATTTTGACTTTGGGTTTAGCAAACCATTGAGTTTTGGGGTCAAATCAAATTGAGATATTTCCTCCATTTATCAGAGCGCGCTTGTAGGATGACCAATTGGTTGTACGATAAATTTTAGGTGTAGGATTATTCATTTACAGATTATATTACGGGATAAGGATTTATCGATAGGTTGGTGCAACAAAGCCGTTTAGAATAAAAATTAGATTAAATTTGAAAAATAAGAAGCCACATAAAAGTGGCTTTTGTATTGATATTAATATCTAACTATTTTGTGTTTCTTTAAGAAACATATGCTCAATATTTTCATTTTTAAGTTTTGGCATTATCATTTTAACAATAATTAGAACGCTGCATGATAATAACAACATCCCTATGACTTCAAATGAATTAGTAAAGACAAAAAGAGAACTATAAAAAGCACCTATACTAACTAAGCTTAAGATATAGGTCTTAAAATAAAGTGTGGCAAACAAACCATATAGAAGTGCTGAGAAAATTAAATTGAAGTTTTTATTCATTCCAAATTTATTAAATATTACGATTAATAAAGAAATCACAAATATGGAAGAAATTATAACAAAAGTATTTTTTATGAATAACATTACATTTCCTCGTCTAATAAGTAATTAACTAAAACTATCTCCCTCCTTAGTAATCCCACTAAGGAGGGAGAAGTCTACCCCAACACAACATCCTAATATGCTCATTAATCTTATAACTAATTATTTTTCAATTAAGAGTTCGCAGATTAACTCTTAAATTTATATTCAGTTTTATTAATAATGAACACTGCTGTGTATGTAGGCAGTATAGATATTCTGAAATATGACACTATAATCCATAGCCTACATGGTTGTGAGAAATAGCTTACAATTGTATACAATTCAACCAGTAAGATTTCCTATTTATTATACTTTCTTATTTAATATCATTAATTTAAATTTAACATATGGTAAAACACACTTCATTCTTTAACAATTCGCTAAAACAGGAGTAAAAAAACTTTACATTTAAAGATTTTTCGTTAATTTTCAAAAATATTCGCATAGAACTATATAACTCTGTATCGTAATAGTTCAATACTCTTCATTTTATGAATGGGATTAAATTCCTTAATAAAATTAATGGTTTGCACCACAGATTATCTAATCACTATATGCGGAAACCAACTAATGGAATTTGTAAGAGTTTTATATGCGAGTAAGTCTACAAGCACTCATCCAGGGCTAAAAAATGATTTAATGCAAATCATTAATTCTGCTGTAGATTTTAACTCACGTAATCATATTACTGGTGCCTTGTACTATGGGCATGGCTACTTTGTTCAATGTCTAGAGGGGCGCAGTACTAAAGTTGATGATCTTTTTTACAATAAAATTTTAAAAGATCCTCGGCACCAAAACTGTGAAATTCTCTTTTATGAAAAAGTTGATGTCGGTTTGTTCAAGAATTGGACTATGAAATTTGCACCGATCAATAAAAGATTAGGAGATTTTTTCATAGAAAATCATCTAGATGAATTCAACCCATATCTTTTATCTAGTGAAACTATTCCTCCCTTCATCGAGCTTTTAGCTGGAGAGTATGAGGTAGAACCTTATCACTTTGAAGCAGATGAATAGGGCCCTTACTCGTAATCTAAATTACGTTAGGGGTAGTTTATGAAAATTCGACTGTGCTATGCGAGTACCCGAAATGAATCATCTACTGATCTTATTGAAGACTTAAACAGTATCCTAAGCGTGGCTCGCGACTTCAATGAAAAAAATACAATATTTGGTGTGCTTTATTACGCCAATAACCATTTTTTTCAATGTCTTGAGGGTGATAAGGCGATAGTTCTAGAATTATTTGATAGAATTAAATTAGACCTGAGACATTACAATATTATTGAGTTTGAAGTTGTTGATATCGATCAAGCTATCTTTAAAAACTGGTCAATGAAATACGTTCAAAAGGGTTCTAAAATTGAATTATTTTTCAATAATTTGGGACTAGAAGTATTTACTCCTTCTGCTCTAAATGAAGACAATTTAATTATTTTATTAAATGAGCTTGCCAGTGAGAAACAAACCCGCATTCGTCGTAAGGTGGGTTTGAATCAAAGGGGTGTTACTTCTTACTTATAAAAAAAGACGAACTAAGGTTCGTCTTTTTTATTTATATTTTAAAGCTTAATCGTATGGCTTGTACCGAGCTGCTCAGTTTCACCTGATATGGATGCTTTTGCTAATTTGAATAGAGTTACAAGCTTACCTGCCCCTTTCCAATACTGAGCACCATTACAAATTACTCGAATCAATTGAATATCAGGGTCTGCTTTACCTTGTTCGAAGAACGCTTCATAAGCAGATGACCATAGCTGATCTAGAACTTGAGGATCATTAACGGCTTCAGCTATACCATTCACGGATAGATAGTCATTATTCGAGATATTGCTGTAGCCAAGGTTGACCTGAGGATGATTTTGAATATTTTTAACCAGTTCAGATTTTTTTGAACCGATAAACCAGACAATCCCATTAAAATCAGTATTTTGTGTGGTCATAGGAACTGAGTGTAAGTGCCCTTCTTCAGTTGTGAAAGTCACCATCACAAAACGAATATCTTTAACTATTTTATTAATCTCTACATGATCTTTTGTTAAGTATTCCACTTTTATAATTCCTATAAAAAAACTGAATTATTACTATGGATCAATAAAAAATATTAAATAGTTTTCTTCTGTTAAATTATTGTTGTTAAATGCGATTAAAATTTAAATAATGTAAAAAAAACTAAGAATATCGAATTTTGTTATTTTTTATATCGATAACTTTAAATTTCCTATTTTTAACTAAGAGTATTTGATTGAGTTGAGCGTGATCTAACTCAGACCAAAGTTCGATATAGAAAAAAACAGATGTTTCGGAGTAAATCCACAACCACTGTTCTGTTTCTATTCTTTTAACAGGATCATAAATAGAGTCTTTAACTTTCATAAGATTATGTAAATTAAAGTTCTCATCTTGAAGAGTAATTTCATATGTACCCATATTTACCTTTAAGATATTAAAATGCTCGACATGTTAATTTTAATTTAATTAAAATTTTAAACTTGCATATTTTTGTAAAAAATGGCTAATTATTTTATTTTAATATTAAATATGATCTTGATTAATTTCAAAAAAAGCCCCTTTAAGGGGCTTTTTACCAATTAGTGCTCATCTATCAATCTTTAAAACACAGATGTCTGACATGCATAATCCCGTAATAGCCTGATGACCCTACAAGTGTTGGAGAGTCAGATCAATAGCTCCGATTTTTATTTTTGTTCATGTTCTTTGTAGTACTGATGTGCTCTCTTAGAATTATGTTTCCAACTTTTAGCAACTTTATAAACGCAAGTCGGAAAATCATCCCAAACTTGAGGTAAGCCTGTACCACGTGCTACACGAATTTTAAGCGAATAGCTTTTGTATTCAATACGATGCAAAAAATAAAAGCTACGCTCTTGCTGAGTACTAAATTTCTTAAATATAGCACTTCTGACATTAGGGTAAACCTTCCAAAGATAATCGTGTCGAGTACTTTGTATTGATTGCTTGTATTGATGTTTTAGTTTTTTCATTGTTCCTCCTAGGTAACATTATCTAGAAGGGATCCTCTGCGAAATAGTACATCGTCTTTAAACCTGTGAATTTAAAATTAGTATTTAAAAATATCACCAAGTAGTATGAAATAAGCTACTGCAAGGTAGTATAACTAAAATCAATGTATACAATATGTGGTCTTGTTTATTGGACTCAGGAAAAATAGGAGGAATTCAAAACATTCTTAGTATTAAATCCTGAAGCAAGAGATGTAAAGCCTAATGCAGGTGGCAGTCCAAGAATAGACCATAAAAGTACAACTGTTAAATTAGTTTTAACAATTTCAATTGTATGACACTCTTTCCCTTCAAGGGCATCTGAATCGAATCTTACGAAAATCCCATAAATATCACCAACAGCCCTGCTTATTGCCCTTCTGCTTCTTCAAACACACCTTTTTTGTTCAAAAGCATAGGTCTGATCGGCTGATCTGTTAACTGAGCAATATCCAACAGATCACAAACCATCTGTTGTCCTAGCTGTTCACGTCGAGCAGCTTCAACGATTTCCTGCATGTTTTGAAATTCTTCAAAGCTTAGAACAACAGCTTCGGGCGTATTGTTCGTGCAAACAAAAACAGGTTTATGGCTATCTTTGACAACTTGAACAATTTTACTCCAAGATTTGCGAACATCCGTCGTAGAAACAGTCGCACCATCAATAAAAGTTAATCCCTTCATATCTAAGACCTCATACTATATGGTAAGAATTGCATCATATTTGCCCTATAATTTGACCATATTTCAAGCATGCAATATCAATTTAACTATGTAATTTAATTCTTGATCGGCTACTTGGAACAAGAATGACAGGTAGGGTGCAAATAGGAATAGTTCGTAGGCTTACACAGGAATAGGCTATTTCGGCAAATCCGCTGAAAGTAACTTTTCATACTCCTCAAGTGACAACTGATCTTTGATCGCTTTGATGATCTTATCATCCACAACATTTGGTCCTAAATAATACAGCGCTGAGATCGCCATACCGACCTTTTGCAAAGGGTATTGAAGCAGTCGTTGATCATCTGTGTGATTCAGCACCACATCTACACCCGCCAGTTTGAATCGTCTTGAACGGCCATTTGTATGCAAGACATGATATAGCGGGACTTGAGTACTTAGCCCTAAACGATTGGCACAATAGCCACCATCATATTGAAATATCTCGCCTGTTAATCGGGTCATCGCAGCCAATACTTCAAAGATATCAGGCGGCAATGCTCTCGGCGGATTAAAAAGATTTGAGAATTTAACTTTATAGTAAATATTAGGGATAACCTGACTGACCTCCCCTTGATCCAGATAGGGAGATAAAAAGCTTAAAAGCTGCTTCTTAGAAAGAGCAACACTAAACTCTTGAATAGAAAACACGGAACCCGCTGCTAAGTTTTTCAATTCAGCTTCTACTAAAAGTCTTTTAATATTGTCATCCATAGGCGCAATCCATCATCGTGATATCTTTATTTCCGACCAAATCGTTCCAATTCAGCTTCGTTAAAATCCTCATTAAACATCTGCTTCACCCGATGCTCTCTTTTTAACGTTGCGACAGTAGCGAAAAAACATGCCTCACATAAATACAGTTGATACTGTTCTCCATCATGTTTGGATTCCTTACCCCAATTGGTAGACAGGACAGCATGGTTCAGTTTCGTGGATTCCATACAAACATCACATAAAATATCTGCGAGTTGTTCTAGGTCTTTATCTTGTTCTAAATCTTTGTGTTCTTTGCTTTTCACATTGGTCTCCTCACTTTTTGATGCTTGTGAGATTTATGTCAGTGCCAGATCCAAAGCAATCAGGATCTCACCCTCTTGGCATTCACTGGGTGAAGGTAAAGTCCGACCCTCTTCACGATAAAAGTCCACACTGGTGAACAGCGCATCTTTGGCCATTTGTAAGGCATCGTCCCAGTCATCACCACAAGTGATTGCCTCGGGAATATCCCGAAAAGAGACGTTGTACGCTTGCCCTTCTTGTTCAAATTTTGCTGGATAAAATACTGGACGACATAACATGATCGAATTCCTATAAATACTGATTGAATCATTCATTTCTTGTTTTAAAGGCCCCTGCCTCAGCAAGGGCTCGTCTTGATCACTATTGCAATCTGGTTATCTAAAATAATAACCCAGCGTATCGTCTTTTGAGTCTCCCCACCCTGTCCAGATCTCTGTCAGCTGTACATAATCCTGATTGACGCTTTTGACTTTATATAAAAAGCTACGGGGTGGAGAGGTCTCATTGAGGCGTACTTTTTCAATTAAGATAAAGGTCTTGTCATCCAACCATCTGACCCTAAGATGTAGGGGATCCTGACACTGCCCCAGTTCTGCATACATCGCCGCATCTTTGCCATTTTTGGAGAAGGACAAGCCGGCACATTGAACCTCAGGGAGGTCCATCACCAAACGTTTTCCGATCAGGCTTTCTTTGGCGCCCGCACAGGCTAAGGTTGAAAGGCTGAGACATAAGCCCGCTAAAAATATTTTTTTCATGATGCTACTCTTTATTTATTCAGTTGAAGCGGTTTAAAACATATTGTCAATAAAGCCACACTGTAATATGTGCTGTGATGGATCTATTGGATGGTCATACAGACTGATATAGGCAATCATGTCGGTCAGATCAGAAACATCCCGTTTATAGTGCTGGGTATAGATGTAAATCTGTTTAGGGCTGTAACGCTTTCCATTTTGAAAGACCTCCCCGTTAAACACCTTTAAATGCGGATACTGTTGAAAGACCTGATGGGTCTTAGTACGTTTCTCATTGTCATGTGCTGAGGCTTGATCCCACTGCTGTTTAAAGCGTTTAAATTGCTGCCCGCTATAGTGACTGAACTGAATCTTTAAACCCGCTTCAATTTTTTCTTTGGTTTGGGCCATGTCATCATTGCGATAAATCGAGGTACTTGCCCCAGCTACACTGACCTGCATCAAAGCCTCGATGCGTTGAATCGGATTGCGTTTATCTTTGGGCAAATAGACTTCTATTTCAGGACAATCCTCACAGTAGTTTTCATCGTCTGGATCATCTACCACGCTTGATTTTTGCTGGGTGTATTGCTGCTTAAATTGTTGTTGCAGCGTTGTTCGCTTAGAGGCTGCGGTATGCGTCCATTCTCCTGTGGCCAATTGATTGCTAAACGACTGTTCTTGCTTGGCCCAATCCAAACAGTTTAAGCCTTGCTCTAAAGTCACTGGCTGTGCCACTGCAGTCTGTAAAACCAACAGTGAAGCATTAGCAAGTAAAAATGGTCTCAGCTTAAATGCCATTGGAGGATTCTCCTGCTGAGCGTTTTTCTCCTGATAAGTGCTGTTCATCAGACTGATCATCGACTTTAAACCAGTAGGCATAATCCTCAGCTTTTCCATCCACCAATACGTTTTGCACCTGAACGTCATAGATCACGTTGTATTGCATTGCGTTAAAATGAAATTGCAGGTTATTGGCCACTAAACCATAGCTGATATTGTCATACTGGATGTTGCTGATCGTTTGGATGTGCTGATTGTCTCGTCTAGTCACTATGAGCTTCGCCTGTGAAAAATCCACCGTATTGTTGGCATAGGCATTTTGAGTATTGACTAAAATCGACAAGGATAAAGGTTCAGTTTTTGCAAAGAATTTCTTCGGATACACATGATACGGATAGGCAATCCCCCCTTTCGGCATCGTAGTGCCTAGGGTTTGTGATGCATAGGGATAGACCACCTTCATGGCAGCCCCTAAGATGGTCGCTACGCTTTTAGCCTCGGTATTGGAGACTTCACCATAGGCGGTTTTAGTCAGGAAGGGACTCAAGATATGACGTCGATGTCCAATGCTGGCCGAGTTTTTTTCAATCAACCAATTGATCACATGGGTATCAGCACCGTAGCTGGCTAAAGGTTGATAGGCTTGAACAAAGTTCAAGTTCGATGTTGAAGCCCCTTGATAGCCAATATCACTAAAACAACGCCATGTTCCATCTGGATAATGTGAGGTCTTTTCATTCACCGCCAGTAACATAGAGGCTTGCATCATTTGGTCTTCATAAGCCTGGTCATAGCGAACTTTCGGCAGATTATGTAAGGCACGAATCTCATTCAATGTATTGATAAACAGCTGACGCTCCGCCTCACTGGGTCTTCCTGCATGACAGGCATTCAGATCTTTATGCTCCTCTGCTTGCGCCTCAATGACATCCACCATCATTGTGCTATTCACAGGCAGAAGCTGTGATATTCCTGCCTGTGTCAGTGTTAAAGTACATTTGCCCACACCAAGGGCTTTGAGCTCGCCTAGTTCGAAGTCACAAATATTGGGACTCTCACTGCTAAAACTGAGGGTCAGATCTTGATCCGTCTTCAGGTTTAACTGATAGGCCTGACCTTTGAGAAAGCGCTGGAGCTGTAAAGGTTCAAAGCTTTGTGCTGTCTTGTTTTTACAGATCCCTTCTTGGAGATATTGCGTTTCAGAACACGTGACAGGCTGAGGTGAAGTACCGCCATTATTTGAGTCCTCTGCTCCACTAGCACTTCCACTAGAACTTGAACCGCCACCACCACCGCTACATCCGGCCATCGCCATACTGATGGCCAGCATTAAGGTGCTGGTTCTAATGGATTGCATCCCCGATTTTGAATGTTTCATCATTTTATTACCCTCTCTTATTCTTGGTTATTATTGGTAATGATCAGCTGATAGTAGTTGGCGGATTTCACTGGCCATTTTGGGGCTACGCCAAGGAAACAACACTTTGAGGCGGTAATGCGGTTTGAATTGATCGCGTGTTCCAATATTGACTTGGTATTCTCTTTTGACTGGGCTGCGATGTTCGTGATAGCGGATATGCGTTCCCGTCATCGGATTGCTAGTAATTGTGCTTGTATAAGACACTTTGTCTTCAACTAAGTTGAAGTGACCGACCGAAGTAATATAATCAAATGGGTATTTCACTAAACGCTGTTCGGGTTCATCAAACAGGATGATGGTTTTATGCTGACTGTTAATCCAGACCCCACGATTGTGATAATTAAACTGTTCACCTTGACGGGTCAGTTGCTCCGTCATACCTGCAAAGTAGGTATTGCCATATGTATAGAAGTAATAGGTGATCACAAACCATAACAGCCAGATGCCAAAGAATAGGTAGCCAAACCAGCCAAAGGAAAAGACTTTAGCAATAATTAAAAAAATGACGATCGGCACCACGATGCACTTTACAAAGACCTTGGATTTTTGTGGGCGATTTTCGATTGAAATGATTTTTGGTTGAGTGAATTCAGACATCATTGTTCCCCGCATGTTCAATGCAATTGACAATCACAAGGGGATATAAAAATAAGTATTTTTTATAGGCGTGATTGAGCCATCCACCTTAGAGATTGTTCGTGTAAAAATGTTTTATTAATACAGCTTAAAAATTAAAATCAGTGCTGTATGCCCTGTTGAAGGACACAACAAGGTTGAACAGGTGCGGAGGCACAATAAAGAATAGATGGATACAGCATGAGAAGCTCCTAGATGTAATAGAAGTTCTACCAAATTACTGCTAAATAATGGTGGCAGAACGAAAAGGGGTTAGCAGACTGATCATCTAGGAATCAGCACACCCGAAAGTGTCCCCCTTCCGTCCTACCATAGAAAAAAAGGGGGACGTGAAGATTCCCACATTCAGTTTATATCCAAAAATATAAACCTTATGTGCTAGATGAATCGGTCTGCTAAAACCGACTGGCAATGTAGGCCAGCGAGCTCATATTAGATTTATCCAGCGCTTTAGTCAATTTCGCGATACGATAAAATTCACATGATCGGCTTGAATAAATTCAGTTAAGTTGTTGATTTCACCCATAAGCTCAAATTAAAACCATCGATGGGCTGATTTTGATGCTATGGATCGGTCTAAAATGAACTGCTCTTCTGTAATAAAATAAATGAATAAAATGATTGAATAGATCTTCTCCAAACATTCACTTTTTTTAAGTAGATCTGAAGAAAAGCCCTGCCGTATCAAACGACATACTCCTGTTCATCATAGGTAAACCCAGCCGTCAGACTTCCCCAATAACTAAAGCTTAATCAATGAATTAATGAAATGTTGCGTTTTGTAAAAATAATCAAATACAGCGTTGACAGCTCACGGGATACGCAGATAAGCTTATAGGACACAGCAAAATCTGTGTTCAGGCGTAGGAAACCTGATACAATCTAGGTGCAAATTAATGTCGCACTCGCGGCTATTTTTTTGCCTACTGTTTTAGCAGTCGCTATGGCAGTTTGGCAGGACAACCGTAAGGTTGGCTGATCCTAGATTCAGTATTTCCTACTCCTGTTAAACTGCCACCATCACCGTAGGAAAGTGATGCTGGTAAGTATTTAAAACTTATCTAGGACTACTGCTATGAACGCTACTTTTCATGGTGCATACACTTGCACATCTAAAAAACAAGCCTCTCAACTGATTGTTGAACTTGGCAAAAGCATTTCAAATCCCCAGCGTCAAAGTCTAACCCATCTTTATCAAGCACTCGATACTGCAGACTCCTTGTTGACCGAGCTTGAACATGCGCACCAAATTATTCGTCAATGTATGCGCCAGATGAATGATGAACAAATCGCTGAAGTCGCAAAACTCAATCAAAATAATCATACCCCATCGCTCTGGGCATTCCGCACCCATCAACGTCAAAACCTGATTGAACGTGCTGAGCGTCTTTTGGGAGCACGTTATGAAGCATAATCAGCATATTCTGCTGGCTCCCTCTGACTACCCTTTAATTGCTTCGCCTACGCTTGCAAAAGCGTATGGCGTCGCAGCCGCGACTTTTTTACAAAAGCTGCATTACTGCTTAGAAAAAAGTGATGCTCAAGTCCACAAAGGAAAAAAGTATTGGTTCCATAGTTATGAACAATGGCAACAAACCCTCGGGATCTATAGTGTCTCCACCATTAAACGGATCGTCGCTAAATTAAAACAAGCGGAGATTTTAGTGATTAAAAAGCTCTCAAAAAATAAATGGCTCCAAACCAATTTTTATTCAATTAACTATCGAAAGTTAAAACAATTGATCCAGCCGAATACTGAAACTCAAGCTCAACCGCAATCGTCTACTCAAACGGCAAAGACAACAGATTCAAAGTCCATAAGCAGTGTACATCCTGCTGAAGACACCCAAGCTGATACGCTAACGCTGTCAATTCAACAGGCGTTTCACACTCTCAAAGATCAGGCGATTACACACGAGCAGTCCTTAAAATCAGAGAAATGCTCCGCACAGCCAAACCTTGTAATCTCAGAACATACGACGGCACAAGGATTGATTCAGCCACTCTCCCCGATCGCTACAAGTGAAATACTCCAAAATATGAATACGGATTATCGTCATTTTTATCAAGCGCTCTTGCAGCAGCGCGTTGATATTCATTATGCAGATCAGCGCATCCAAAATTTACTCAAACAGCAGAAACACGTGATTCGACATATTGCCTACATCAAACAATCCTTTTGTGGTCAGGAGCGATATCAATGGCATCCACTTGAGCAATTACAAATCGACAGCTATTTAATCAAGTGAGCAAGTTCAACTTATTCAGATTGAACTTACTTATGACTCAGCCAGACAATCAAAATAAATTAGAAGTCGAAATCATTAGATTTAGGCTTCTGAGCAATATCATTATTTTCATATTGATACTGATTTCTTCTGGACAATTCAAGCTGATACTCAGCTTGATGTAATTCATATAAGTTCGCTTCTCGAATCTCTTTAACTATTTGTCTAACCATTTTAATTTTTTCTTGAATATCCGGATCTTTACTATGCAAATAATGTCGAGGTATTTGCGGAACATCTTTTAAATTTGTCCCATTTTTTTTGTTATAATCTTCATTCGATAAACATGAGACCTTATTTTCGACTTGCAACTTAATTCCGTAGATCTCCACTTCTTTAACTGGTGCATATTCTTTTAAAAATTTATTTATGACATTTTCTGTTATTTTTCGATAATGATTAATTTGATGACGACCGAGCCCAATTACATCTGCTGTTAGTTTCTTGGCACCGCCTCTCTCAGGATTTTTTGGACAATGTCTTTGAAAATACAGTTCTGGTGTTCGTTCAATGCCATCATAAATACTTCGTTCAGAATATAATAAATGCAAATGCGGTTGTTCATAACGCCCATCGAGGGTTGAAACATGATTATGAATTGCAAAACTATATGGCATCTGATATTGACCGCAGAATTCATATATAAGTTGATTCGACAATTCAATACGTTGCATACAATCAAGTTCTTTGGGTAAAGCCACGGTAATATGTGTAGATGTTCGCCCATTGATACTTTCATATTGATCTGCTGCATTCCAAAATACTTCGGGGCTATCAGCTGCCCAGATTGGCATATTGGCTGATGCTGTATATTCAAGCTCTTCAATATCTTGTTTATGCGTTGAAAAATATAATGTTCGCGTAATGTAGTGATAACCGAGTTCTGAAGAATGTCTAAATTTGTCTCTACGCAAATTTTTATGCTGAATTTTTAGTTCTTTGACATTATGACGTAAATCAAAATAATACATATACAAATCCAATTTCAAATAAAGAAAATGGAGCATATAAAATTATTCAAAAATTTTATTCGTTTGATGCAGAAAATGAAAAATAATGCGATTTTTTTTATATAAAATATATCAGCATCATAAATGTATGTACTTTTAACGTGTAACACCCCCAGTTTTAACGTGTAACACCGAACAAAATTTAAGCAAAAAAACATGTAACAACCCCAATTTTTAACGTGTAACAGACGTTTGTGTGATTTTTAATCATCTCAAGTGCTTTTCCCAATATTCAATAAATAATATCATTTAAATACAATAACTTAAAAAAATAAAAGTGCTCCGCAGGACGAGTAGTAGTGTTCATTAAAATTTTCTTTCAGAAAATTTTAATGAACACGGAGACGAGATAAAAATCTTTTTTTTGCATTCGCAAAAAATGATTTTTATCCCTCACCACTAACAGTAAAACTAACAGCCAAACTAGCAGGACTAACAGAGAGCAGAAAAAAAGTAGAACTTTTTTTGAATATTTAAACTTTTCTCAAGTTTTAAAATTGACATGTGATATACATTTTTTATTTTTTTAGTGAGAAAATATCACGATGAGTCGTACAGCATTAACAACACAAGATCACATTTATTCAATCGAATATTTTGCAATGAATAACCCTGCGTTCGAAAGTTCACATTATGATCTCATTCAATTAATCGAACAAAAAAAATTAGGAGAACTTAGTGATAAAGAAAAATATTTGCTCAAGAAAACCTATCAATATATAAATAGAAGAATCAAATACAATGAAATACTTACGCTTATCTTAGAAAAAGATGATCATCATATTACAAAAATAGAACGGGATATTTTAGATTACAGCTATATCAAAGAAGTTGTTCCACCAGTGCTTGAACATTATTTTTTAGCTGAAAAAATGTTAGACAATTATATGTCAAAACTACCTGACAATATAAAAATAAAAATCCATCAAAACATCTTAGCCACGGATGATGCTTTAGAAAAGCAACAAAATATTAAAAAGAGAAATAGGGATAATCATCAAAAATTTTTTATTGGTGGGACATTATTGTCGCTTCTTAAATTAAATAATAATGATGATGATCCAATCGAAATATTATTTGAGATCATGAAACTCTATTTAATGCATGATTATTTTGATAGAAAATCATTTAACACTGAAGAGATAAATGAATTTAATATTTCAGAAACTGGAAGAGAATTTAACAACAAAAAGAATTCAATTTTACTCAACTTAAACAACCCATTTAAAATTTACGATGAGTAAATAATTAAAAAACTAACAGAAAGAGCAGCATGCGTTAATAGCCGACCTTTTTAGGTCGGCTTAGCAGTGTGCGTTTCTAAAAATTCAATTCTCTTATTTTATAATAATATTTTCTAATAAATCACTTTACAAAAAACCATTTCTAATTTAATGAATATCCACCTAAACAAACTTAAGATTATTTTACTGATATAATAAATTAAAAAATAAACTTTTTTTTTGTTTTTTTAAACTTTTCTCATCTTTTTTTAAAATATTTTGATAATGTGCATCTTAAGTTTTTATTCTGGTGTTCTTGTGAAGTGATCATATAGCTGACCCTCTGTGATCATTTCATAAGAACACCAGTTTCACAGGATAATAAAATGGGTATGAATAAATATATTGTTATTGTTGAAGCAGAACATCCGCCGCAAGTCTTCCTACATGACACTATTCCAAATGTTGGTAAGGTTCTTGAACTTAAAGCAGAGGAATTCCCGAATCGAGTAACTGCAGCATGGCTAGCGCAGCGTTTTAACCTTTCTCGTAAAACCATTATTGAAAAGATTGGTGCTTTTAATAAAGGTGACGATAACAAGCATCTATATGATCCCAGAGAGGTAATGCCCATCTTAGAAAATTTCAACGTGATGGCTTCTAAACGTGGAGCACGGCGTAAAAATTAAAAAAATGGGGGCTTAGTGCTCTCTATCTTCTTGGTAAATCTTTGATGAGCTTTATAAATTCGTCCGCATATTTCTCAGCTTGATCTTTTTGTTCAATCACAGTTATATTTTCATTATTAAATGATGCTTTCACAGTCCAATTAAAAGAACCCGTAATAACTTTTTTGAAATCAATAACACAAAATTTATGATGCATTAAATTATTGAAATTGCCATTTTTAGGTGAGACTTTATAGTATTCGATCTCAGATTTTTCAAAGCGTATTCCCTTGCTTTCAGTCAAACTATCATCATTCACTATAATTCTTATGTTACCCCCTTTTTGATGTTGCCTATAAAGTGCCTCAGCTATCGGCTTAGAAGTAATCCATGCTACCGCAACCCATACGGAATACTTACTAGTTTTGATATGTTCTATTATTTCTTTCTCTATTTTTTCAAAAACAGGCTTGAGCTGTAAATCCTCTTGAATAGATTTTCCACCAATTTTATAGATTTCATTCTCATTTTTATAAAGCAATAAACCATCATGTTTCAATATTTTATTGAGTTCACATGCAATCTCATCAGGATTTTGTGTTTGGCGATCATCAACCAAAATCTCGATCAAGGAAATTAATTTAAAAGTTCCATTTATCTCAGCAAGCTTTTTATTTGTAAAGTCCCTTCTACTACCAAATTCCCCTTTTTTATTCAACTCCCAATAATCATCACTGAAGCCTAAATAATTAAATAGTTTTACAATATCAGGGCCCGATCTCCTCTCTGAAGAAAATTCACGCAAAATTACTGTTGTTAATTCATTTAATGATAAATCAGAAATTTGCATAATAAAAAGCCCCATTCAATGGGGCATATCTTAAGCAGCATTTAGCATTTTTGCTATCTCAGAAGCCGTTGGGTTGTAGTATGTGTTCACAAGAACCCCAATGGTTTTATGCCCAGTCAACTTAGCTAATATCTCAACAGGCAATTTTTGTTTATTCACAAAGCGTGTAATGGCTTCATGACGTGAATCATGGAACGTAAATGCTCCAGCAAGTCCGACACGCTTTAAATTACGCTGCCAAAGCAATCTAAACGAATTGGAGTTGTGTTTGACCAGTAACCCTTCGCGCTTAGGCAGTAGATCCAATAGCGCTCTTGCCTTTGTCGTTAACGGGACATCACGTGAGATACCATTCTTCGTATCGGGCAAGTGAACATAATCAGGAAAGACATGTTGGCTTTCAATCCCTAATATCTCACCTTTACGCATAGCAGTTTCAAGTGCAAATAAGAAACTCCAAGCTACATAATGTGCTGGTGTTTTCGGCACCATACCTTCTTCATAGTTATCTAAACCCACCAATACCTTTTCGATTTGATCTTGGCTTATACGGTTCTTTCTTGCAGGTGGTTTAATTGGCTTCTTAACCAAATTGAATGGATTTGAAGGTAGTAAAAATAGTTCACGTACAGCAAATGTGAAAACAGAAGATCCAAGGCTCATTTCTTTATGAATCGTCCCTGCTTTCACATACTGCAGTCGTCTTTCTCTATTTTCAGTAATTAGCTTTGGAGTGAGATCATAAATAGAGTATTCGGTCAGTTTGCCGTAATACCGTTCTAAATATTTGATGTGATTTTTGATGTAGACTTTGCTTTTAGTAAACTGACCAATTTTTTCGTAATAGATATTAAATAGCTGCTTTACGGTGTACTGGGGTTTATCTAAATTTTTGAGCTGCTTCTCATACTCAAGCTGTAATTCCATGAGTCGCTTGTGCGCCCATTGAATACATTCTTGTGAGGTATCTTTAGTTGCGGCATCACGAAGATGCTTGTATTTGACTTGGATGCGCCAGGCGTTGCCGCGTTTGACAGGTTTTTGCATATTAATAAACTCTCAATATTTGGTGCCGAAAACGGGCGCCATCCATCTTGAGATACATACGACCATCTCAAAATGGCGCCCGAAAGCGAAATATAAAGCAGTTTTTAATGCAAATTTTGGGTATTTTGATTCCCCAAAGCTGACCTATTTGACAATAAAAACAGGGAAATATCGTTTCAATACTCCCCTTAAAATATTGATTTTACTCAATATATATCTTGGTAGGTATATCCAGACTCGAACTGGAGACCTCTACGATGTCAAGATGAAGTCAAAACCCGACATAAGCCTTTAAAATATAACAATTTCATTGCTTATTTTTGAGCGTATTTTAGTCACTTTCTTACCAAACTAGACCCAATAAAATCAATAACTTAGAGCATCATTTCTCTACAGCTTTTTTGGGCTTTTGCCTTAAATTGCTCATTGGTATTTTGTCTTAAAAGTTGGCCTGCTGTCTTCGAGCATTAGACATAAAAAACCGCCCTTTCAGGCGGTCATTTTCACTTCAATAAATTGTATCTTTGGTGCGGAAAGGTCTTTAGCTCAAACATATGTTGATAGTCATAAGCTGGCAGTTCTACATTGTACTTTTTGCATAGATCCGATATGGCATAGCTCATAGAGAACATATTATCATGCAACATATAAACCAGTTGCGGATTTAGCTTGGCCAATGTTGGGCTATGGGTATTCCACCATGCTTGAAACAGCCGAGCGTGACCACAGAGCATTTCTATAGATTGGTTTTCATCTATATGAATATCCCCTTTTGCTTTGATCTGCATGGTTTCTAGGTAGTCCACAGCGTCTTGAAAATGCATGGCCAAAAGTTCGCTATAACGTGGAATACGAAAGTGCTTGTTATGTCTGGCCCAGAGTTCGGTGCGTTTCTTTGTACTGCCCTCACAACGTCGGTCGACGATTTCTTTAAGTATGGCTTGTTGCTCTGCGTTGATTTTTACTCGAGTGTCGATTTGCTGTTGCAGGACTTCTTTTTCCAGTACGTCGAGTACCCATTTGCGGAATTCTTTGGCTACTGCGGTTCGGGCAAAGAATGTGATGAGATGACAACCGCGTAAAGAAAAAAGACGATTATCCATTTCAACTGAACCTGTAGATCTAACGACCGTCAATTTGACGGTCGTTGTCATATCGGAAGTAAATTCATCAGACCTACGATCATAAATACGTGAGACTGAATCTTCGCGTGCATATCCTAAAGCTCGAGCAAGTTCCGATGATGTAATCCAAATTTGATTATCGTTACGCTGAATTGGATGAAATTGTATTGTATTAAATGATAGACTGTTCATATCAATTATTCTCGAAAATGATTGGTAACTCGCCCCGTGATCCGCCAAGATTATTCGGGGCGTTTTTATATCCCTGCTAGGGATATTTTTTAAATTTATTCTTATAACAACCTCTTGTCAATCCCTACTAGGGATATTATTATAAATTTAATAAATTGAATTTTTGCAAGCGAAATAGATATGGGTAAAAATCTAGCAGATGTTGAATACAAAATGCGTATGACTCAAGATCTTAAAGATAAGATCGTTGAATCAGCAAAAGAACACAACCGCTCTATGAATGCGGATATTGTTGCTAGGTTGGAAGAAAGTTTTTTAAGAAATGAAAGTTCAGCCTCCCCACGTTCTGAAGTTAAGATATTTCATTTAAAAAATGGTAAAAAACGTGTTGTTTATGGCAAGCTTTTAAATAACCTTAGCCTAGATTACACGCAAAACCTTAGCCAACTTCGAGATGACATTCATCTTTCACTTGAAGTGTTAAGTGGTTCTTCTTTTTGGAATTCATTAAAGTTTTTTAATAAGGAAGTTGTTGTTTACCAAGGTGATAATCATATTGATGTTGTCGACAATGGTGAAGGTAGTCTCGGTTGGTTAAGAGTTGAAGATCATATCACTGATGAATATATGCAAAATTTACATAAAAAAAATAATGAAGAGTAAGTCACGCTTACTTTTTGTAGATATTACCTAAGACTCTACTCCTAAGAGTGAGAGTTTTTGAGATTAAATTTTATTAATTATTACATAAGGGGAAATTATGAAACATATCGAGCAACTCAACAAAATCATTGAAACCGATGTTAAATTTGCACTTTTAGATGATATACAGTGGGAAATAGGTAACCTAGAGTATAAAAATAATATACATGATGATTTAAAAGCAATAAAAACAATCATTCAAACCATAAGTCTAGATGCAGAGAAAAAGAGTGAACCTTATTTGGTTAAAAAACCTATAGTTAAAGATGGATCCGTAACGCACCAAAAGACAGGTGAAAATATAGATGATTATTTTAATGGAATATTTAACCTAAGTAATGAATTAATTTCCTCAATTAATTCACCTGCATTGAGAGCTAGACTATATGACTTAAAATTTATAACAAACAGAGAAAAAAAATATGAAAATAGTCAATTAGCATTAGAAAGTTATTCTGCGATACCTTTAACTATTAGTTCTTGGGCTATGACAGATACACCATCATTTTTTAGACGTGCTTTAACTCTGGCAAAACAAACAAAAAACAATAAAGTTTTTGAAAATATTTCAAAAAAAATATACCAAACAATCATAGAATGTAATGACTTCGAAGAATTCCAAATACTTATAACAATGGCCATGTTGTTAAATGATTTTGACTATTTTAAGAAAAATGATTGCGAGGAAATTATTCTAAAATTCATACAAGGTAGCGAATCTCTAAATCCAATGTATGACAAAAAATATATATTTATCAGATGTTATGATATCTATATGAAAACAGGATACAGTGATAAAGGCGCGATGACTTTACTCAATGGAATAAAAAAAATTATAGAAGAAACTCAACCTACTGCTAAAGAGCATACTTATCTTATAGATTTAAAAAGAATTCTTGAATGTAAAATATCAAAAAAGCAACGTTCTTTATTAGATTTTGATAATACAATAAACATTCTTAATAAGAAAATCTTACTTGCTGGTAAGGATGTAATTAATATGATAAATAAAAATCAAGGAGAAAAAATAGATATTACGGAAGAAGTTAACTTAAGTATAAATAGAATAAAAAAATTAAATTTGATAGACTCCTTGAACCAACTCTTCTTATTTCAAAAAAATACTTTTTTCTTTTCCACTTTAAAAAGTTTTTCCGAAAAAGACTTAAAAGAACCTTCATTTTTCGCACATTTATTTACTCATGAAACAGCATATTCAGCAGATGGGAGAATAATACACAATAGCCCACAAAGACCTGAAACATTAGATAACGAAGACTTGATAAAAAATTATCTAACTTATAGGAAATTTTTCTGGTTTAATCAACTTTTTACTTATCATGTTTTCTCAAGCATTTTTCCTGCATTTAATTTTATAATAAATAAATTCAAAAATGAAATTAATGAAAATTTCATCTCTGATTTAATAGATAATTCAGCACTTGTACCTGAAGATCGCAAAGAGTTATTTAAACTAGGAATAGGTTATGGATTTAACTTTAAATTTTGTGAAGCAATACATATTCTTGCACCACAATTAGAAAATTTAGTTAGAGTGCAGCTTAAAACCTTGGGAGTTTCAACAATCGTATATGACAAGGAAACATCTGTTCAAAATGAAATAAGTTTAAGTTCATTAATGCAAAAGCCTGAGGTAAGCCAATTGTTTGACGAAAATACAATATTTGAGATTAAGGCTCTTTTTACTGAAAATATTGGTTTTAATTTAAGAAACAATGTCGCACATGGCCTATTAAATGATAATTCAATTAATCGTATTGATACTTTTTATGCATGGCTATTAGTCTTGAGAATTATTTCCCTCAATAAAATTTAAAAAAGCGCCTTTAGGCGCTTTCCAATACTCTTAAAATTCTTGGTTTTCTTGGAATTTCCATTCCAACCAAATTTTCAAGAAAACCCACATTCACATCCAAAGCTAGAGCTATGTCCTCTGCAAAAATTTTCTTTTTTGCGAGCATAGCAAAGCAGGCTTGAAGGAGCTCAGGCTTCTCCTTAGGGATCAAATGATCTTCTTTTTCAGTAATGCCCTCACCTGTTTTTTTTAGGTAAATCACACCACTTGTGTATTGCTCTTGAGTTAATAAACCCAATTGCTTAGCTCGGTACAAAATTGCAGCCTTACTTACCTTCCAAGTCTGTTTAAATTCACTCAACTTAGACCAGTTAAAACGGCCATTTTTGTACCAAGTCGGAAAATGCGTACGCATCATTACTTGAGGAATTAGTAAAGCAGAAGCAAAGTGGTTGGCTTGTGATTCTGTTAGTCGATCTCCAGTGACGATACCATCATGAAGTACAAGGTGACCAAGTTCATGAGCCAAGTCAAAACGCTGGCGACATATACTTTCTTTTGCTTCATTACGCACAAAAATTGGACGTTTTGTAGCTAAAGATAAGGCATCTACTTCTTTAGATATAGAAGAAAATGTTGTCACGATAATGCCGTGAGTTTCGCAAAGCCGAACCATATTACTAATTGGCCCTAAACCTAAACCCCATTTTTCACGGCACTGCTCAGCTATAAGCTCAATTACTGGATTCTGTGCTATTGGCCCATCATCCGAAGTATGAATATCATATTTAGGCAATCTGAGTTTTAAATCCAAATATTCAGTTAATCGCTTTATATATTCGCCTCTAGCGATAACGATCTGCTTAAAAGAAACTTTCGCGGTACGGTTACTTCTAAAATGGATTTGATCTTCCTGTAGCACAGGTTTTAGTTGCATAAAAAAAGACTGTGGCACATTAAAATAATGCGCCACTTTGTCAATAAATTGATCGTTGGGTAGAGTCTGCCCAGTTTCAACTTTATGAAGATATTGACGTGTATAGTCAGAGTCCAGCTTGCTACCTAAGTCTTCTAAAGATAATTCATAAAATTGTCTAAGAAGTTTTAGTTCCAAGCCATTAAACTGTGTTGTCATGGCTAGTCATCTTACAATTAGTTGTTTACAGCTTCGGAATCGTCGTCATCTTCACTATCCATATCTGGATCTTCAACCAATGGAGAACCCAATTCCACAGAAGTTGGTGTTTCAGGCTCATCTAGGTGAATATAATTCGTACCGGCAATGCTACTAGAATCCCAGTATGCAACTACTTCATTTGCTAAATTATAACCAGCGAATACAACCAAAGGCTCATCATCAAATGTTTTTGGCTCATTAAGCATAAAACGCCAATAGTGGGGTTGTAGGTCATCAAGTGGAAATAAGCTCAAACTTTGCAGTTGTTGCATGAAGTATTTCTTTTTCTTCGGATTCTCAAAATCATCTTTTAAAAACCGAATAGTTGCATGACCAATTTGGAAAATAAATTTTAAAGAACCATTGACCAAGTGAACATCTACTGGGCACTGTTGTTTCATGATTAAAGTTAACAAACGATTGCGAGTACGGTCAAAAATACTAGTACCACGGCCATAGTTTGAATCATCTTCTGTACTAAGCACATCAAGAATATCTTTATAAATATCTAACATATGCTGAGCAATGAAGCCTATAACCTCATCGGTGAGCTGTGGTTCGAATGAAGAAGGATGACGCCATTCCATAAAAAATATCCGCAATAAATAGTGAAATGTTGGGTTAAAATCAATTTATTGCTAATTCCAACATCTGTCAACCAAAATTTATTGCTATATTTAATATCTGTCAACCAAATTCACTTTTATTAGACTTTCTAACTAGATTCATTGAGCAAGTACGCTGAGAGTTGTTAGACTTCGGCTAATGTTATGACTTTAAAATAATTTATGAAATTTTTACTTATTTTAGTTTTGGGGTTCACTTCCATTCAAGTTTATGCAAAAAAATGCGCTGACTTTTCTACTCAACAGCAAGCACAGAAATGGTATGAACAACGCAAAAAATCAGGACAAACAGGCTGGAAAAGTTTAGACCGCGACGGCGATGGTCAAGCATGTGATTGCTTACCGGGTGGAAATGGTAAGAAATGTCCTAAGAAGAAAAAATAGATGGTTTTAAAAATACAACCGCTTATATCGCTCGCAATTTAACCTATTAGATTTAAATGTAATCTAATGTATTTAAGTGGTCATATATTTTAAGTAAATTATTCACACCAAAAAATATGACTAATTTTGGATTCATGATAATGCAAATAAAACCACTTTTACTTATAGGACTTTTTGGCTTCCTTTCTGGATGCCAGGTTGTTACAACTGCAGATAATAAAAAATCTGTATCTATGTTGCCATTACACATACCTGATGAAGTACGTTATTTAAACGTATCGCCAAAAGCATCAATTGAAGAAAAGCGAGAAGCATATACCAATCAACTTGTCAGCTCTGCTGAACAATATGCAACTATAAAAACCATTCCATACGAATTTTTTCAAGGATCTGGTTCACTAAGTGCATACCCTTATACCCTCTACAACTTTGATCAAAAACGTGTAAAGTTTATTGAAAACTCTATGCTCAGCCCTTCAACGACCATGACAAGATTTGATTATTCTCAATCAAAGTTAAAATTACCGGTCGGACAACATGACCTTGTTTTTGTAAGTGGTGTTGGAAGTCACAGCTATTTCACAGAGATTAAGAATGTAACTTTAGAAGCAAATAAAGACTATGTAATTGGGGTAGACAGAATCCCTAATGGCAAAGCACAGGTTTTCATTGCTGAATATGAAGTCGATTCAAAGTTCAAGCCTAATGAACCTGAATCAATTATAGTTAAAAAACGAATCATTCAAGGTATTGAGCATGGGAATTTCAAACGTGTATCAGTTTATTAAGTTTGGAAGTACTTTGGGGCTGTTGGTTTCTGTTTTAGCATTACAAGGTTGCGTCCGTATGATGCTACCCACTTCAGACGCTGAATTAGTAACGAAATCAATTAATGGTGGTGGTTCAATAGAAGTTCCTTTGGATTATGTACAATCGTATGCAAATTTAAAGCAAGCATACGTCAAGTGTATGGAATACCGAACTTTGAATGATTCCTTAAAAATTGATGCTAATTTGGATCGTGAAAACAGCATCGGGACCTTTTACGGCAGACCACCGTATGGGACTTATATCTTTAAGACAACCATTACGCCTATTGATTCAAATACATCGAAGCTTACCCTCTATACAATTCGAGGTAGTCTATTAACGGACAATGCAAATCAAAATGTATTAAATAAACGTTTAGAGCAAGATAAAATCCGTGCTCTAGGTAAAGATGCTAAATGCAATAAAGACTAGTAATTTTAATCTGAAACTAAACAAGTAGAGCGCCTCACGGCGCTCTACTTATGCAAAATCCTGAACCATCTAGATAATAATTATTTTTTAAAAACATAGCTAATCTGATATTATTAATAATGATTCTTAATAACACTTTATAAAATATAATATGACCGATTTATCAACAAACTTTAACGACACCCGCCTCATCAAGTCTTGGTTTGGATTTCTTTTAGGGTTGTTCTGCGTTGGAATTAGCATGATAGCTTTATATGAATCTGTTAGTTTACAAGGCATCCTGAGAACTTTGGGCTTTCTATGCTTTTGGTATCCATGGTGTCAGTTACCCGTTAAGAATTATCCGCTATCAAAACTTTTCCGTAAGAAAACAGAAGGCGAAAAATTAAATAAACTGGCTAGCTACCTAACAATTATTGGTTTAGTTTTACTCATAAGCGCTGCAGTTTTGTTTTAGTCAATTTGATTAAGTTTCGCGCAAGGAACGTGAATTAATGACAAAGAAACCATGATAGTGCGCTGAACCCTACCATGGTTTCATATTAAATATTGATGCTTATAAGAAAATTCCAAGTATTTCGTATAAGGTGTATTATGTTGGTTTTAGAGAAAATAAAGAATCATTTGGATTAATCAATGACATTAAAAGCGTTATACATAGAACTTTATTATGGAGAATATTCTCACTCAGAAACGATAAAAAAATTAATTGAATATGTTGAGAATAATGAAAGTATTCCTGTTGAATTACTAGAGATATATCCTAATTATGAACCGCTATTACTAAATGTAATACAGACAAAAGATTCTGAATTTTCATTTAATTGTTTAGAAGCTGAAATATTGGCAGCTAAGTTCTTTTTGGATGTTTTGGTTGACTATAAAAATGGTAATTTAAGCCCTCTTAAACTATGTACAATTTTTAATAATTTAGAAAGTGGGTTCCTTGATGCTCCAAGAGGACTTAAAAATAACATAGCGTACTATCTGGAATGGATAGGTGACCTCTATGATGCTTGTGACTGGTGCGATGAAACATGGACAATCGAAAATTCACCTCATTTAATAGATGCTATACAGCATCAAATTAATGTCATCTATGAGTGGCTTTTGAAACCCCATTTAGCATAATGGCTGTTATACGAAAAAAAGCCTAGACCAGAGTCTAGGCTTTAAAATTAAAAAAAATAAAAGTTAATAACTTATCAACTTACAAGGTCATTTACGCCTAAATGACCAAACTTGCCATTTATTATACGACCATCATCAAGCTGCGCATTGTTAAATTCGATTGTTCCATCCGCCTCATTAACTGTTACACCAGTACAATGATCATTCGTCAATTTACAATTCCATTTCAAGTAAATATTCACATTTAACTGCCCTTTCTTAGGTCTTTGATACGCTACATTTACCTTTTTGGTAATGGTATCGTATTTCACTGTGAACTGGAGATCAGACTGATTGTTCCGACTCATAAAGCGAAAATATTTACTTTCATTTTCTGCATATACAACTGCTGCTACTGTCTCATCAATTTTAAAAGTTTCATCTCCTGCAATAACCTGACCATAAGGAATTTTTTTCACAAAGCCTCCCGATACGTTCAAATCTGGAGAGGCAACGTATTCAATAGGGTTAGTAAATGCAGTATTGATGAATTTAAAAGTGGTTAGACCATTTTCATAATCTGTGTTTAAGGTAAAATCTCGGTTAAAGTATCCTTTGTATATGTACACTTCTTTAGTCTGCTCATTACTAAAATAATCTCCCTCTGTTAAGATAAATCTGTTGTGATCAAGATTCATAGGATTATCAAAATTAAAATAGTATGCTTTATCAGTCGTAAAAGTTAAAACAGAACTAGTATTCCAGTCCATAAATCTTTGTATTTTTGCTGGCTTCCCATTAACGACTAAGTCTGATTGAGCCTGATTTTCATTAAAACGTTTGGTATCCCATACTGGCCAAGCAGAATCTACTTCAAACTTGACAGTGCCTTTAATTTTAGCAGTTGATGCAAAATCAGTATTATTTAAACGTCCCGATATAGAACCATTCGCACTTATAACAAAATAAGTTTTACCATCACTTTGCTTTTCAAATTTATAAGTGAATGTATCACTACATATGTTTCGACATTGAACCTTCAAATATCCTTTATCATTCTCTGAATAGCTAAAAACCCCAACTTTATCGCCTTTAGGATTAAGATAAAGACCGGCCAAATTATTAATATGTGCAGACAGTTCATTGCTTGGTGTAAGAACCTCTAAATCCCACATATTATTGTTAGTAGCGGATGCCTCAATCACACTATTTGTATGGAATGGTGAAAACTTAATGGTTGAGTTGTTTGCAATACCAGAACTTTCAATTTCAAAATAGCCGTGTGCTAAGTCTGGTTTTAGTACGGAAGTATCTACAATAGGTTTTTCTGGTGTGGAAGTATCTAATGTCGTTGAACTACTTTCTCCACCACCACATGCGGCTAACAAAATAGATAAAAGAGCTAAGGGTAATAATTTTCTTTTATTATGAAGCATATGAATCCTTGTTTGAAAATAAAGCTAATTTTTTAAATTTTAAGAGCACTGTATTTTGCCTATTTTCGTAAGTATTTGGAATCTTTTCATAAGTTTTTTAAACTTTGTTTTATGCTTATAAGCCACTTGAGTATTTACACGATTATTTTTATCTCAATTATAGTAAAACATAACACCCATGTTACCCATTTAAAATAAAATGCTTGTACGAAAGCTCTCACTTAGAGGGATGTACAGCAGTAAAGTAGAGCGCTAGCAATGAACGATTTAAGAGACGGATTATTACTATTAGAAATGGATGAAAATAGATTAAAAGAATACACTTACACATTAAATGATATGAAAAAAGTATTACTCTTTGCACTTTCTGAAAGCGTATCCAACTATTGGCCTGAATTAGCTCTAAATTGGCTTCAGAAGCGACCTGAGTATCTAGATCAAGATATTTTTTATTTGATCGAAAATATTGCTAAGAATAAAAAACAATATTCTCAAAAGACCAGACATCTGGCACTGATGATAAGTAATGATTTTTTGAAAAATCACAGTAAATAATTTATGAACTCTTCCCTCTATACCCAATACAAATAATTTAAAAGGAAATTATATGAGTCTCTACGATCCATTCTCAAAACATGATTTAAGTGAGGATAAAAATTCTATAGTAATAAATTGCCTAATTCATATGCTTAGTGAAAAATCTATACATATAGATGATTTTAAAAGATTTATTAAAAATGAGGCTATTGGCGGTGATGTAGATTGGGGAATAGAAAAATGGGATATTTATTCTGATCAAGATCATGGAATAAAAGACAAGTTTGATGGCTATCTATTTTTTATCGGTCCTGATGAACATGGTGATTTGGATAGAGGCGAGCTACAAACCATTTTAACCAAAGACCAAATCAAACCATATATTTCAAATATTATAGGTTGGTATAAAAACATACCCAACAGTAATGTTGATGAATTTATAGAATTAGTTCAAGAAAATGGCTTTTTATAACTCGTTATAAGTATTAATCATTTTATAGTTAAGCTAAAAAAGTAGAGTGTCTCACGGCGCTCTACTTCTAGAAAAATGTATCTAAAAAAACTAAAACGCGAGAACACATCTGATCTCAAAAATTTCGTATAGCACTTTATTTATGAATCAAGCAGAAATTAATGCCTGCTTTTGTTCATTCAGCAGACTAATAAACTCATCCAAGGGAAATTTCAACGCTACTTCTTTAGGTAATTCCCTAAATTCATGAAAAAATTCAATTTCAATGTTGTCATCACCCTTATCTTTATTGAACTGACAAAGCACCTGATCTTTATATGAAATTTCTATGGTGATCTTTTCATATTTAGTATCACTAAAATAATCTACGCAAAAATTTTTATAAATACTCATATTCACTTAGCTTTAAATTATTCATACATAAGTAGCTTATCTAATAACGTCGGTTTGTAAAAGTTACATTCTATATTAGAGTTTTTAAGAAAGTACCTACAGCCAAGGGCTTTCTTAATTCACACACTGAACACAAACAGAGACATGAACATTTGTTGAAATCGAATGTGCTGTGCAACCTGATAACAAGATGCACTGCAATAATAAAGTAAGAGCTATCTTCATTTTAAGAAAAGTTGTTTTTCTTTACTTCGACGATTCACAAGCCCTTGCATACGTTTACCGCCTGCATTCACCCATACATCAAACTGATCTGCTGCACCACGAATATCATTGGCATTCAGCTTTTTAACTAAAGTTGATTGACTAAAAGCACTAGTCCCAATGTTGTAGGCAAGTGAAACTAGGGTATCAAACTGATTTTGATTAAGCAGAACCGTGACAGCCTTATTCACAGCAGCTTCAAACTTCTTTAAATCATGCGCCATGTATTTCTTAGCTTGTGCTTCCGTGCAGGTATCACCTTTCTTGACTTTAATGCCGTTCGGATAAACTGTGGTACCGAAACCAATCGTCCACACTCCCACCCCATCGTCATAGGCAGTAAGTCGCTTACCCTCGAAACTACAGATGAGATCCACACCAAAAGGACTAACGGTCATCTGGTCGATCGCAATACCCAACATATCAGCCACTGATACATCTGTAGCTGTGGCAATCAATCGATTAGCAGCATCAACTTGTTTTTGAGTAAGCGTCCCTCCACTGATCTTTCTTAAAAAATCAAATATCTGTTTCATTTTTCACTTACTCACTTAAACATTGCTTTAAAAGCTGAACGAATTTCGAAAATTAACTCACCAATGGTTTTACCACGTAATAGCTGGATTGCTTGATACCAGATGCCAATTAACAACATTCCAAAAATCGCAAAGATTAGCATCACAAAACCCTGCGTCATATGCGAATAGACATTCCAACCATAGTATTCAATGAATGCTGAACCACCATACAAACTAATTGCAACACTAAAGGTGAATTTCATGATCACACCCAAAGTGATTTTGATTCGTCCTTCAGTGTCGATATCACCACTTAATGTAAGGGCAAAGATTGCCCCAACCACTGCTGCAATAATTTTGAAAAGCCATGGTAGGCCCTTGATGCTTAATGGGTCATTCATAGACCACTCCTAATTTTTGGCAATAAAAAAGCACCCTAGTTGGGTGCGTTATAAAATTGGATATGTTTCATGAATCGGTGGTTTCCAGACTTCACCGATATTATCTACACCGATCATCTGAACAAGTTCGGACTCTAATACAGGAATACTAAAAGAATATAGCCCATTAGCATCAGTAAACTGCTCTCCGAGCATGACTCCAGAATCCTTATGATATAAACGGACTAAATATCCTGAAGCGATTGTGTCATCTGGTTTTTTTAAGGGCCCCGCCACATTTCTATTTCCGCCAATAATACTTAATGGTGCTGTTTCACCCGCATCTGCAATTGCAATACTTTTGATAATGACGTGCTGCGCCCCACCAGCCAATAAAATACCCCCATTATTAAAACCAGCAGCCTCAGTAACTGTTGACTGCAACCAAGTTGAAGGCTCTGATGTCCCATCTAGCCAAGCTTTTGCCTTGAAAACATTCCCCTCTTTTCTTAATCTCAACAAAAAATCTGTTGTCGATGTGACTACTTCTGTTGCCGTTATTGATGATGAGGCTAATGTGGTTACAACATTAGCAATCACTTTAGTGAGACTGAATGTTATTGAAGAGCTTCCTGATTCCGGCAAATTAATTTGTAAATTGACACTATTTGATGGTTGGTCGGTGTTTGAAAATAACAGTGAAGTAGACCATCCCATAGAAACCACATCTCTAGAAATGTAGCGTATACGCATAGCAAGCTCTACCGCCACACCATTGGTTTTTTTAAGCATCATGGCGGCCCAACTGTTTGTCGATAATACTTGAATAACCGCTGAATCTTTATTGTGCGCAAAGTTATAACCAGTAACTGGCTTTCTTAAACTATTCAGCCCTGTTTCCGTATTAAATTGATTTATCATCTTTAACGGGGAGCCATCATATAACTCAAAACCATTAATGAATTTAATTGCCATTTTTCAATCCTTAAATTTCAAAATCACGTTATTTCCAACTGGGCGTACGTAATTATCAGTAAACTTCAATTGATTTAATGCGGATTCAACTACAAAACTATGCTCAAATTTCTGAACACATTGGAATCCATCGCGTAGCGCAACAATCTCTAGACGTACATTTAAAGCAGTAAACTCTTCTTGATCGATGACGATAGAATTTGATGCTGTTGTTTTTGAAACCAGTACTTCATTATTGACGTTATACAAGTTGATTTGGTATGTAACACCCAACTCCAAAACCACCCCAGCTTCAAACCACCCTATAAAATCACCGCCAGTTTGCTGCAATCGATTCCTGTGAGCCCAAGACAAATTGATATTGCCCCGCACTAAATCTGGCCAATACTCACCATTGATTTTCACATTCGCAGGTGGATAAGGCTGGTTAGCTAATCCCACCATTTCGATTGCATGTGCCGTTGCTGATCCAAGCGCAAGCTGTGCCGATCCCGTCTTGGTGAGTGACTTCACATTGAGCGATTCACCCGCAAAGTAATCCGTCTCATCCAGTGCAATGTAGTCATCACAGAATAAGATCATAGAACCTGCTGCATGATCCTGCGGAACGGTATAGTTCACCCCACGTTTGACTGTAATTTCAGTTTCACTGATGGCGATCACCGCCATATGCTCATCATTGACCAAAATCCATTTACCCAGCTTAATTTCTTCTAAATCCTCGACTTTGCGAATAGCGAATGTAGATTCCATTTTGCCAATAGCCTGTGCTAATTCTGCACTTGGGCAATAATCCAAAGTTGCCTTTGAAGCATAGCCTGAACCTGAATTCACATAGATCTCAGCCGACATGGCATTTTGTTGGCCACGTGGAGCCACCACAGCAACACGTGACAGCGTAGGCTCATCTGCAAGATCTGCATTCACTTCCGATTCGGATGAGAATTGAGTCGCATCATAGTATTGAAGCTCAAGTACACGGACATGAGGATTATCAAGCGGCGCTTGATTGGCCGGATTCTCATACGGTGGTACATAAGGCACTACAGAGTTCATCGGGGTACTAAACACATCTTCAATAGCTTCGATAGTGGCCCCAAAGTTGTGGTCATCCCCATAGTCAATTGAATTGACGCGCATCACCGCCCCATCCACACCATGTGCGTCCCAATTCCACTGAAAGGCATTACCCTCTTTCAACTGTAATGCCGTATCAGGATCGACATTGTTTAAAGTCACAATTTTTAAAGGACTGGAAAGTGCTTTTAAATCACGCTCAGCAGCTGTGTAAGCAGTCTTGGCATTGGTAAAACCATCATAAGTCACTGACTTATTCACCAAGCCATTTTGGGCAATACGTGCAGGATCTTGTGCTGTCACCGTGGCATCTTTGCCTGTTTCTTTCTCCCAATAGGTCACGGTGATCTGATTGATTTGCTCTGCTGCAGTACGGATTTCATAATCTGAAATCTTCCCGACATTCGATTCATCTAGGATCAGTAGGTCATCTGCAATATAGTCATCACGAATCAGAGTCAGCACCCATTTATTGGTGCGACTGTCTACAGTACACACTGCATCAATGTGCTCACAGATCAAGTCGATGATTTTCTCAATCTCGCCCTCATCATCAAACACAATCGACATATACATGTCTTCTTGATTGAGCACCGCCCATGCATTTAAAAAGCTGTCTTTATCCAGCATCTCTTCTGGCTGACCCATCCCCCACGCTGTGTTGGTGATACAGGTCCACAGCATGTCTGCTGGATTCATATCAGGCTCACCTGAACGTACCCCAAACCATGATTCAAGATTGAAGACCGTTTCAGCATCATCGGTAATCGCCCAAGGTACATAAGCGCCTAAATCCACATTATCTTCAGGCGTGTTGTCGGCTTGCATCAACAAATTATTCAAAGTGATGAAGTCAAAGTCAGCACGGGATACCGTATGAGTTTGGTGCACAGCTGTGTCATCAAACATGGCCTGAAACTGTGCAATCACTTCTGGTGTGACATCACGGCCATCATGCATTGGCACAAAGATGCGCCGACTGTTCTCAGTTTGATGTATGTTTAAAAAGCTCTCTGCATTGCTAATCATGCTCGAAATAGAAATGCCTGATACTTGGGTTTTCGCTTCAATCCATGTCACGGCATCGGGTGCATCTGTTTCTTGAAAGTTGAGATAGTCTTTAACATGTAATCCGTTATCAAAGAACATCAATCGAATATTGACTGTTGAACCATCATACACAGCGACCAAATCTGCAATCAGGTACATCAAGCGCGCAACGCCTGAAGTGAAAATCTTAAACACTTCAGGTGTCATAGACATTGAACTGTCCATTGCGATCACAATGTTGGTCACCCCATCAATAAAGGTCGGCTTGATTCCATTCACATATGAAAGACGGTACTTCCAATCCTTCATATAATTGGATGTGCCAATGTATCCTTGCTTCCACACAAATGAACAAACACCGCGAGAAGCTGGTACATTACCGACGCCTAGCTTTTGTTCTAAATAGGGATCTGGCATTTGGTTTTGCGAACCCGAATAATAATTAAAATTACCCGTTAGCCCGCCACCACCGCCCACATCTGTACCACCAAATAAATTTTGCTGCGCAATACGGCTGGAGCCATTGCCCATGCCGCCATACCAGGCTTCTTTATCTTCTACCCAAATTCGACGAAGAAAGCACCCAGCATGGGCAAGAACGGCTTGCCAACCTGCATAGTATTTATGTGCGTATGTCTGTTTTTTTCCACCGCTCATTGTGTTCTTCCTGTGCAATCTCAACGACTTTCAAAGCCATGGCATCTTGTGTATCAATCAGTTTTTGGGCATCAATTCCATTGGCCAAGAAATCTGACCAGTCCCAATGGTGGGCATCAAAAAAGGGCTTAACGCCCTCTTTTCTGCAATACTTAGCAGCCCGAATATGTCGAATGTAAATTTTCATTTTTTCAGAGCCACCGCCTTTTGATCGCCAAAATAGGTATAGGTTGGCGCGACATCGCGTGAACCGAGCACTACCTTGATTGGTGTCCCATATTCAACGCTGGGTGCTTCAACCTCACCCGCCACTGTCCGTGTCTTCTGATTTTTGATCATCATCAAAGACACTGCGACCGATACAATCATGGTCACAACAGCAAAAATAATCTGAGGCCACATATCACACCACCTGTCGGACTAGCGGGTTATCACCCGGAACAAAAGGAAAACCGCCATAATTTGGCAGATTGGCATAGGCCTTACATGCATCCGGTGTTTTTAAGCACCCAGGATAAAGCGTCACATAAGGGACCGCCTCTTCAGCGGAGCGAAGTTCAGCTTCAGCAATCGAAATTGCATCAGCTGCTGCATTTTTTTCGGTTTCAGCCAAAGCAAGTGCATCAACCAAGTCCTGATAATTTGGATCTTCTGGTACCGCATTATTTAATGTCTCAAGCGCTTGATCATAGGCCGTTTGTTTAAGCATCAATGCAGCTTGAGCATCTGCCAGTGCTTGAGTTTTTAAGGCAATATCATCCATCAATGTCGTGTATTCAGCATCGCTAAGTGCAATGTTTGCAAACGAATCAAAGCGACGTTTTAAAACAAGGTGATTGCCTTTGCTGGTATCAATGGTAATCAATACCCCGCTTGGATCTTCAATCATGCCAATCAGAAAGTAATTATCTGCATAGGCTTCTAGGCCGCGTAGCTCCATGTTCAGTTTATCCACGCTTTTAATAGTGGTCTTCACCGCATAATTTGCCTTGGCCAAACGACAATCCTGATCGAACAATCGATAAGGGCATGTGGCTTGAATCTTTCGAGTCACCGCATTACGCCCCACCTTGGTGTATTCCGTTTCAAATTGAAGTTTAATGCCTTCATCATGCGGTTTGACTTTGGTCAAGCGCCCCGACCAAAACTGTCTAAACTCAATCCCTTCATAACTGAACATTTGAACCGTGGTGATTTCTTCGAGTTCAGAACGGGAAAGATTCTGGGCGAATGCCGAAAGCAATGAAAACTCTATCTCCATGGTTTGTTTTTCTAAGTCTCGTCCAGACTTATGCGAACCACGTTTAATCACATGCGGCTCATACACCACACCCGCATGCTCAATAAAGGCATCTCCATTGGTATAGGCACGTTGTACATTGCCCGTTTGGAAGAGATAGAGCTCTCGCTTGGCAATGGTTGATTGCCCATTACCGAGCAATCGAGTAAAAAATTTCATCATGGCTCAATTTCCAAAATGGCGACTGAAGACTCAGTGATGCCTGCACCTTTATATTGAATATCCACTGAATCGTTATTGAGCCGATGAAGACCTAAATAGCTAATCATTCGAATATCCACAGCAGCTTTATTGAGTGCCGGTGTAATGGTGAGTCTCAGTGTGTTACTGGTTTGCACTGCATTTGAAATGCTATGTGCAGTCCAATTGCCTGACTTGTCTTGAATGGCGATATGCTTTCGATTCGAGGCATATTCCTGGTACTGGTTCAACTCAACGTCAATCACAGTTGAAATCGCACCTGTACTTTTGACATAGAAATTGCGCTCAAATGTTGGCAACCAAAATGCGCGATATTGGCCCAGTCGGCGAAATAGAAACTGTCGATATTCAAACAAGGCTTGCTGACCTTTCATCACTGATCGCATCGGTTTGCCGTAACGGGCATGTAGCCAGTTGCTATGCTGATCAATCGGCCCTAAACCAAAATCCACCACAGTCTGGTGCTGAAGTACGGTGACATTTAACGCATTACCTTCCAGCAATAAATGCTTGAAGTAAATGTCATGTCCAAGAAACTGTGCGGGTAGTGGTGCTTGAAGATACGGTGCATCCATCACCTGAAACTGAAGGCTCGGTTGGCCGTAAACTGCATTGATGGGTGCCGATACATCACCCAAAATAAAGCCCACTCGAAGTGGGCGTATTGTGAAGCTCTGCAAGGTGATCGGTTCATAGAGTTTAAAACCATTGGCTAGTACCTCTTTGATTTCAACGACAGCTAGACCATCTTTATGCTTAAGCAATGCCAGGGAATCGTTTCGGAAATCATAAATTGAAGTTACACATTCAATAAAATCACCGTCCACGCTACCAATTCGCTGACACTCTACATCAACAGGAATGGCCCACAGTTTACGTAAACCACCCCACAACATATTGAAGTTCTGCGCCAAAGCCTGACAAGCCATCACATAATCAATATTCAAAACTTGAGATGCGGTTTCACGTAAAGCTTTTCGTTTCTCAGTGCCATTATGTGAACTGTTGACGTAAGTTTGAAAACCTAGACTTTCAGACGATCCCACAAGCGTGCACTGGTCTAGTAAAACCAATTCACCAAAAAGTGTAGTTTGGATTTTCATTTACACTCCCATTGCACGCTTAAACTCTGACGGGTTTGCTTTAATTTGATTAAGGACGATCTGACGACCAGCTGGACCCTGCATATACTTGCCTACCAAATCATCCTGTTCAATTTGATTAATGATGGTAAGTCCTTGTGTACCAGATGAAGAGCTTTGCTGCGGCTGACTTGCTAAATAGTTAGTCAAATCTTTGTTTTGCTGTGGATTCAAAACACGCTCACCACCATCTAACAACCATGTACCTTCTTTTGGAATGTTATCAATACCATCATGGGCCATACCTGCAATCGTTTGACCTGCGATTAAACCTACTGAAGCATACCCTAGTGCACGAATAGCTGTAGACATGGGAATACCAGCGATAAACCCACCTTCAGCCATTGCTTTAGTTGCAGCAACTTCTGTATTAATCAGTGCTTGAGCAATGGAAATACCCTGATTCACCAAGAACATTGCTTTATAAGCTGCACTAGATTCACCCGCTGTGTTTTTCACCATTTCAGCAACTTGGCTAAAGATCGTACCCGTTCTTGTCAGTAAATCCTGCCAAATACCCATTTGAGATTCAAATTGGTTTTGAGCTAAATCTTTAACACTTTGATCATACTGAAGATCAATTGCATACAACCCATCGCGGTATTCTTGATGTGCTTTCAGCAAAGCGTCATAACGTTCACCATCTGTCGAGTAAGCATCACTCGTCATAATGTCTCGTTCAACACCAACACGTTGGTTGTTTAATGAAACTTGTGCTTTTGAACGATCACTTTCCAAAGCCCATTGAGAATACTCTCGCGGTGTCATGGTTGATTTCGCAAAAATATCATCAGCACCACCAGAAAGACCTGTGATTGAATCTTCTAAGGTTTGGCGCATCTCAAACGCATGCCACTGAGTCTTTCTTAACTCAATCGCATGTTGTTCATCTAGTGCTTTCAGCTTTAACTCTTTAAGTTCGTTATTATATTTGCCCGATTCACTAATCATAATGCGCTGTGTTTCAAACGCATATTTAAGCTTTTCCTCTTCAGACCACTTAAAGGTATTAATTTCCTCAGTAATCTGACGAAGGTACATTTCTTCAGCAAATTCATAACGGCTTTTGGCTTTAGCAATATATGAAGCCTCTTCAGCACCAAAGTTTGCTTTACCTATTTCCGTCACCTGACGTTTATAGTCTTCGGCAAACTTTGCGAAATCATCCAAATACTCATATGCAATGGAATCTCGCGCCTGTGCTTGCTGTTCTTTTAAGGCCTTAGTTGCAGCATTTGTTGCATTAGCAGCTTGGTTTTGTTTTTTAATCCACTCATCTGAACCTTTAATCACACCAGCTTGGCCACTTTGGTTTTTCGCCATTGCAGCTGTGGCTTCATTCACAGTATTGGTGAATAAAGTTGTAATTGAAGTGCCTATATCACCCATAACTTTAGCATTGTCCGCTGCTGCCATAGAGATACCACTATTTGGAGCTCTTGCTACTGTTGCGCCAGTGATTAAGGTTTTTGCGAGCCTAAGACCAGGTAATTTATCCGCCCAAGTACCACCTTCAGCAGCTAAATCCACATTTTTTTTAGCATTAAGTGCATCGAATGAAAGGCCCGCAATTGCATTAGAGAGTAGCTTTATAACTGCATAAACCCCCATACCTGTTGCCGCCACGCCCTTAAAGACGCCTCCTAAAGTCTCACCTGCATCAGACATTAAATCCGTCTCAGTTGTCGCATCAGACATAGCATCACCAACAGATACAAGTGCTGGCATCAACCCTTGGATGAACTGATTTTTTGCCCCTTGTACCTGCATATCTAAAAGCTTTAACTGAACTTTAAATTCAGACGCTTTTTGGATCGCAGATTCATCCATGATTAAGCCATAACGCTCCGCAGCATCTGCCCAGAACTTAAACCCTTCCCCACCATTTTTAAGTAATGGAATCAGGTTAGTGGTATCTGAAGCCATGGATTCCAGATAGAAAGACATTTGCTGTTGTGAAACGCCTGCCTCCTCAAGCTTATCGACATAAAGCTGCAGTGCTTGTGGGCCTGATAAGTTCTGCATCTCAAGTGCAAGTTTTCGCGCACCCTCAGCACTACCTTCCGTTTGAATAGCGATTTGTTCAAAGAAGTCAACGGCACCACCCGAACCGATGGTAATAAACTCTCCGAGCTTTTCATTAAAGTCTTTTAATTGGTCTGCCAATTTATCTGGATTAATATCTACCGATTGAGCCGCAGCAGACATTGCCTGAAATTCTTGCGTTGTCGCATTAGAAATAGCTGCAAATGTTTTTAGCTCTTGCGCTGCATCTGCATAGGTTTTGGCCATAGCAAATACGGCAGCACCTGCTGCCGTCGCACCAGATACTGCTATAGCTCCATACGCAAGCACGTCCTTTTGCATACTGGCAAAGCTAGTCTTGACTTGTTTTTCACTTTCCTTAATTGGTCCTACAAAGTTGCCAATTTTGGTGACTAGATCTAGCGTTAATGTTCCAAGCTTGGCACTCATATAAAACCTCAAGGCATAAAAAAAGCCTCCTCTGCATAGGTGGCTATAATTAACTAATAGTTTGAAACGTACTGAATGTATCTAACCAGATTTTCTCTTAATCGCTTTCAAACGTTCTTCTTCAAAAGTTGTCACGGGAGCATCTTCATGTGGCATATAGGTCAGAGCAGAGACTGATTCAGGATCTTTCACTTTAAACATTGTGTGATGGGCCATTAAATTACCGAAGCCCTGCTCAATTCTTCGCCCTATGAAGAGTGATCCTCTTTTTTCTCTGTACGCTTTCCAGATTGCAAACTCGCGCGGACTGATCGCTTTTTTTGCTTTTTCAATGGTCCTTCCACCAATTCCGTTGAGGACGAGTTCACACCAGAACTCTTCTTCTTCCAGATCCACTCCTTTCCCGAAAAATCATTAACCTCATCGGCTACGCGATACATCACATCCACAATTTCAGATGAAACTTCACCTGTGTTTTGAACCGTTGGGAAAAATGGCTCATCTGCCGAAGTGTAAATTGCTTTAAAAATAATGGCCTTGGTAATTTGATCTATTGTAGCTGTCTTTCGATCATCCAAATCCCATGCATCAACAGCAGTAATTGTTTCATCATGCGACAGGCGCTTTACAAGAATTTCACCTTCAAATTCTGCCCCTTTCGAATCACGAAACTTAATTGTCTTTTCGGTGAAAGCACCAGTTCCAACAGCAACCTTTGCAGCATTTAAGGTTAGTTTAGCCATTATGGATTCACCTTAAACTGATCAATCACTTCTGATTGGCGTTTCATTGGAATGGTGTGATTTACCATAGCATCTAGTGCAAACACTGGAGAACCTTTCCGTAAAATAGCTTCAAAGCTAGACCATGTACGTGTTTCTGGCAGCTCAATATCGCTGCCTGTTAATGTTGGTTCTGCAATTCCATCAGACCAGCCAACATACACTTCAACTTTTTCTTTATTCGCTGCAAGTTGCAGTAATGTCATATGCGATTGATTTTTAGGGTCAGTATCGATTTGCACTGAACCTTCGCCAGGAGTAACCAGCCCATATTCTGTAGTCGCAGTGCTTGTTTCTTCTAAGCATGTTGTATTAATTTCAGCTGCACTGTCGTCTCCTAATGCCAATGCTTTAATACAACCCATCTTTGTTAATGTGGGCACAGCACCGTGGACAATCCATACGGCGGTCCCATTAGATAAAACACCTTTTTTTGTTGCCATGAGTTACTTCTCCTCAAATTTTAGGCATAAAAAAACACCTCTAAAGGTGCTCAGTAAAAATTACACTGTGTATTAACGATCAAGCCACCAACTACCTGAGAACCCACGAGCAAAGAGCTTTGTATTTGTCTCATAGTATCCGATACGTTGTTCGATCATGCTGTGTTCTTGAAGCACATTACATACAGCTGTTCGAATATCTGAAGCTGTCTTTTGGTTTGGGCTATAGACCATCACCTGATACAAAACATTATCTTGATTAGTGATGTTATCCAGTGAGGTATTTGGGGTGCCCGATAAGTCAGACCAAACCAAATACGGCGTAGGTGTCTTTTCAGGTGCCACATCTTCATAAATGTGTTCACCCAACATTCCAAATACTTGAGCATCAGCATTCAAGATTCGGTAGATAGGTAATTGCTTCATTCGATTTTTCCCTTTTGGATTGCGGATTCAATCGACTTCATAAACGCCTTGTTAAATTCAGCTGTTACTACATTAACGTTTTGAGCTAATGCTGGTCTTAAAAATGGAACTGGTGGTGATGATGATGTACCAAACTCAATAAAGCGCCAGTAAAAAGTATCTCCACCTGGGTTCTTACTACTTCCGTCAGTGGTGTATTGCTTACCTGCGCGCCCCTTACGAACATTGTCCTTAGTGTTGGCATAGTTTTTTGCGCCACCAAGCACACCAACTTTCATTCGGACAGTATTTATATCTCGACTTTTACCATTACGAATCACAAGATTTTCTTGAATGCTTTCCCGCGTATCAGGATCATCAATACGTGAAGCTCCAACCTTGGCAGCAAAGAGCACTAGTTGCATAGCTTTACGTGCAGCGGAGCGAGCACGGCGGTTAACAGCTTTGCCATCTGTCAAAGTTTGGAGTTTTTTTGAAAGTTCATCCATACCCTCAATCTTAAATTCGACAGACATAAGCGCTTCCTTATTTCTCTACACCATGACTGAGCATCAAAGTGCAGTAGACTTTACCATTTTCAGCATCAGGCAATGGCTCACCCGTGATGCTATAAATTTTTCCATCGTATACAACACGCATGGTTGTATCGATATCGGATCGCTTACGAATTTTGCAACGTGCGACAATTTCAGAATTATTGGCCTGAGCAACCAACGTGTCTTTGACTGAAAGCCATGAGACCTTCGCCCAAAGATTTACATGTGTGGTCCATAAAGGATCTTGGATGTTGCCATCGTCATCACGCGGTGAAGTTAACTTTTCAATGCGGATGCGGTGGCAGAGTTCACTTGCTCGTTGTCCCATACATCACCTATATAACTGTCGGATTACGATATGGATAAAGTAAAGACTGCACTGGCATAGGTAGGAAGTTACCATTTACAGGTGCCTCACCCTCAGCATTTCGGAATTGGTCCCAATAGCCAATTAACAGTAAAGCAGCCTGTTTAATAGCAGCGGGATAATCAGCTTCGAAAGTGTCTGTGATGTAATTCTTAATGACAGACTCAGCTGCAGCAATGTATCCATTTAAGGAGATGTCATTACTGTCATCGTCGTACCGTAAGTGGTGTTTTACTTCCTCTAAATCAACGATACTCATGTTTCTCCCCATTTTTTCTGAGCTAGCTTGAAGTTTTCATGGTCAAACTCACCTGAATGACCTTTTTCACAGTGCCACAAAGATCCTTTATGAGTAACAAAACAGCCTTTTTCATATCGCTTCTCAGACTTAAAGACCCCCTTATACAGCGACTTCTCACTGCTATTTTCAGGTAAATCAGGTGGTTTCTGGTCAGTCTTAGAGGTTGAACTTGTATTAAAAGGATCCTCCCGCTGATCACGCTTCGAAAGTGCTTCCAGTGAAAAGTTTTGCTGTTGCATGTAAACCGTATCACCACCAACAATCGGCAATAACCCAACCTCCACACGTGCCTCATTAGGCGTTAGGATTGCAGCACCCACACCTTCTTTTAAGCGTGCCATTTGTGATGTTGAATCCATACGGATAAGCACATTAATATCTAGAAATGCTTCCAAACCAACGTCTTTAAGACCTAATCCGTCATCAAGTAAGTTTTCACGTGCTTCTATCGGGCTTTGTAAACAGTCTGAATAGTAAATTTCATTTTGGTCTGAAATTTTACCTGTGGGTGTAGGACCTAAACCAACCTTAAACAATGGCACGTGGAAAACTGAGCAAATAATCTCAGCTGTCATTTTTAACTGCTCAATGAGTTGAGAATCTGCCGCACTTACTGTAATGGTTTGGAAAGTCACCCCATCACCAAGTACTGCAGTACCCCCAAGATTTGCACCTGAATAATTTGCATTCCACTGCTTACGAAGTTCCGCAGCCTTCTCATTAGTGATAGATCCTGGTGTAGTCAAAACACCTGAAGGACGACTGTTATTTCGAAAAAGGTTACGAGAGTTTTTCTGAATCTCAATACCCTGTCCCGCAGCCAATGAGCACGCCATGATTGGGGTTAGTCCCACAAGTGGATGATAAAAACAGTTAATACGGTCATGAATGATTTCGGATGCTGGTATTACTACCGAATCTGTCTGTGTAAGTCTGTCATAGCCCAATTGGTAAAAGACATTCCCGTTGTCATCAATCAACGGTATACAAAGATCAGGATTCAGTACAACAAGCTCTGTCACTTCACCAAAAATATCTCTGCGCTTCAGCACATAGGTATTGCCACGTAGCAATAATGATGTTGTCCAGTGTTCGCTAAATTGCTGCCAAATTTGAAACCGGTTAGGCTTTTTTAAAACACGGAATTTGCTTGGTATATCTGCACTAACCAAAACACCTTTTTCACGGCGCTTCAATTGAATCGGCATTTTGCCAATATCTTGAGAAATCAGGGATACACAAGCAAATACAGCATGATGAGCAGTAACATCCTCACGGGTTAATTCATCATTTTTTTGCCATGCGCCCGAATAAGGCTCATGGACAAACATCGAGTGCCATCCACCGCCTGAATGAACACCTTGAAGCGATTTTTTCTTAAATAAATTGCCAAAAATGCCCATTATTTACCGCCTTATTTTGCTTTACTTACACGTTTTCGTTTGGCTTTGACTGGCTCTTCTTCTTGAACCGCTTGTTGAGCATTTTCTAATAGGCGCTCAGCCGTCAGAGGCAACTCAACCAAACTGCCAAAATCATCAACAACTAGGGTTCCATTTAAGTTCTTCAAGAACTCAATCGAAGGTTCGCCATCTAAAGGCTCTGCAAACTTCAACTTAATTAAGATATGGGCTTGTAGATTCGGAACTTCAGCAACATCACCAGGCATTCCTTGCGGTGCCTTTCTTAAATATTTAATTTTCATAGACTGTTCTCATAGCTAAACAACTTTGATGCTTAGATATAAAAACAGCCCCAATAAAGGAGCTGTTTTTTCAAATTTTCAAAACTATTAGGTGTATTGAATGTATGCCGCTGCAATTGCACGACGTTTAGCCCAAGTGATGAACTTTTCTACACGAATAGCAAATTTGTTTTCTTGCCATAAGTTATGTGTTGTCGCACCATCAATAAGAGTTGCTTGGTCACTGTAGGCGACATCCACACCACCATCCTGAGCAACTAAAATTTCGCTCATTTTCACCAGCTCAATACGTTCAATAACTGCTTGGGATGTGATAACAGGAATACCAAGAAGAGAGCGCGCACCACCAGCAAAGCTCATCCCATTAAAGTAGGTGTTGCCTAATGCATCACGAAGCAAGGCGATACGCATTGCACGTGTTTCGCTCATTAAGAAGTATGCACCATCTGTACTTAAATTCGCCTCAACAAACTTTTCAATCAACTTCAATAAGTCGGCTTCAATTGCTTCTGCGGTTTCACCAGTTGCTGGAACTGCAGCAACACCATTAAGGATACCTGCTGGAATAATATCTGTTTGTGCTTGGGTGCCAAGGAATGTTTCATCAATAAGCGTTTTAGATGCTGCAATCAAATCATTTAATACTAACTGATCAACTGCTGGATCAGAACGACGCAGCAACTCTTGGGTATACACCGTAATAGCCGCAAGCTTATGCTCCTTAATTTCCACGCTATCAAACGTTGGATTAGTTAAAGGTTTTTTAGCTCCTTCACCAACCCATGAAGCTGTCCCACCAGTAGCCTGACCATTAATTTTAATATTAAAGGGAACCGCTCGATAACCTTGCAACTTGTCAAAAATGGTTGCGTTACGAAGCAACTCTAAAAAATCACCTTTATATGTATCTTGCTGAACTAATGGTGCTGCAAAGCCAGCATCAGTCGTAGTTCCAAGTACAGCTTTTTCAATGTATTGAACAGTGTCTTGTCCATAACCAAGTTGCTTAGCTGCATCCACTACCGTCAATGGACTACCTTGCTTTTGAACATGGCATGCCAACATTTTTGCACGAACAAATTGAGTAAAACCAATACCCTTTGGCAAATTAGATTCAGTTGTGACCACTGTTTTCTTTTTATCTGGTTCAGGATCACCTTTAGCAGATGCTTCTGCTTCCGCTTCATTATCACCAGCAACCGGTGTTCCTGTTTCTTTTGCATGTCTTGCTGCTTCGATTTGTTTTTTTACACGTTCAATATTCTTTTCGATCGCTGCAATTTCTGCTTCAACGGTTTGAATTGCTGCTTCAGTTTCATCATCTGGTGTAGAGCCACCATCTAATGACTTGGTAATATACCCTTGAAGCTCTAAATTTTTTGCAGCTAAAGCATCAAGCAACTGTTTTAAATATTTGTTCATACCAATTTCACTCCACCCTTTGTTGGGCTATTTAATTTGACAACAACGTGTTTTTGCTCAGATGAAACGCCATCTGTAACGGTCTGAGGTTTTTTGCCCAACGCGGCTTTGTGCTCCTCAAATGCTTTTTTAAAATCTGTTCCGCTATCACGGTTATCTGGAATCGTGACAAGTGAAAGCTCATACCATTCCCAATCTTCAAACTTAATACCGCCGCCTTTAATCATCTCGGCGGTATCCCAGTTCGGCAGAAAGCCAACAGATAATCCTTTTACAAGGTCGTACTTCAGAGATTGGTATGCTTCATCTACGCGATCTTTCAGCTTCCCTCCCTCCTTGATTTCAGGAATATGGATTTCTACTTCAATACCCTTGTTTGTTACTTTCGCGCTGGTTACATGACCAATCGGGCTTCGCATATCGTGATGAAATAGCAATGGCATAGGTAATTTGAACTTCGCACCCTTTGGCACCATGATGTCTTTCGATCGATCTTGATTCGGTGTGCTTGCTGTACCAGTAAATGTTCGCTTTTCCTCATCGACGCTTTTAATCTCAAAAGAGCCGAATGACTTATGTAGAGCAGACATAGCCCCTCCAAAATGTAAAAACCGCCAATTAAGGCGGTTATATGAAATGTATTTCGTAATCTTTATTTGTAGGTTCAGGATTCAAACTCATCAATGCCACGGCGTTAAAAGTGGCAATTAACGGATCAATTTTCCCAATTCCCGAATCTTGCTTTGTAATCCGCATACCATTGCCGACCATCACGACCCGAGCATTTCCAGCGCACCAAGTCATCAGGTCTTGCCCAGCATGGTAAAGATTGCCTTCTGCAAGTTTCCGCTCGGTTGTCATGATGTAACCCATTAACTTATGACCTTGAGGAACTGCGAACATACTTTCTTGTGGGATTCCAACATCAAGAAGACCATCTAAAAGACCACCGAGCCCTAACGGATCCAGCCCAATTTTGTTGAGCTTACCGCTGTCATAAACCTGCTTTGCAATTAAGGCTAAGTCATCAATATCTTCACCCACTTTTTCAACAATTGTTAAACTTCCCTCATCCTCAAAGTCTTGGTATTTAGGAATGTTTTCTTTTCGGCGTTCTAAGGCAACTTTATTTGCCCATGCATGATTCCAAAGCCACCAAATACGCGGATCTGCTTTCAAACGGCCAAGAGCCGAAAAGCCCAACAAATCATCAAGTCCACCACCATCAATACCTAAAGTAATAACTTCTGATTGCTCTATTAATTGTTCAAGCTTGATTTCTTTAGACTGCTCTAACCAATACTCAGCACCCGCCCAACGGTTTGCCCGTAAATTTATGCCAATTTCTACATTTAAGCGTTTGGCTAGAAAATCTCGGAAGTCTGTTTCCTCTCCATCGCGAGATTGATCAAAGTCATCTTCAAGCTGTACGGGATCTACAGAAGTTCCATAGTTTGGATTAGGAATATGAAAATTCTTTTTTTTAAGATGCTCCCCATCCTCAATCCACTGTTTTGGAAACTCATAAATCAAAGGTAAAAACTTGTTGTTTTCCTTTATGCCATCCCGAACATCTCGTGCGTAATCTAGTTTCTGCTTGAATACACCACATGGTTGTTCATTTGCTTGTGTTGTCAGGTAAATTACACAACCTTCAGGTCGTGAAGCTAAGCCACCTGTAGCCTCACGAAACATACTCGCAGCACCAGCATTCTTTTGAAATAAGTGAAGCTCATCAATTAAAATCCATGACGCTTTTTTACCACCTACTGTATTCGACTCTGCTGCAACCACCTTCAGGGTGGCGTTCGTAGATCGATGGGTAATTGTCTTAGTATGCTCTGAAATATTTAGTAATTCACTTAACTCATCATCTGCCTTAATCGCATCACGAATAGGATTGAAGGAGTTATCCGCTACTTCTTTGGTTGGAGCCAAAATAATGAGCTCAGCTGAACCACGATCATTCATAATTAATGCAGTTAGCATAATGAATGCAGCAAGCGTAGATTTTGAGTTTTTCTTTGGAATCAAAAGGAAAAACTCACGTATTAACCGCCGACTGTCATCTTCACTATATGCACCAAAAATCGAAGCAACGAACTCAAAAACCCATGGACGAGTGATTTCACCCATGGTTGGTTGGCCAATCACATCCGTTACAATTAAACTTTTGAATACCTCTAAAGCCATTTCAGCCTCATGAGGGAATAAAGGCTCACAAGGAATTAATGATTTTCCTTTGACGATCTTTTCTTCCCAATCGGGGCAACTGGTACTCCAACTGAGCTCTGTCATTTTATTACCTAACTATAATTTGCTTTACGTGCAGCCCGAGTAGCAAACCTACCAGTGCCTTTTGCTGCAGCATGTGCTTGCTCTTCTTGAGATTGTTTTTTGCCTTTATCTGCCACTTTTCCATGGAAATAAGGTAGAGCTGCTTTTGCCGCATCCATTCTTAATTTCATGTCTTCAACTGGATCTGTCCAGATTTCTTCTAAAAATTTAAGCGGATCCGATTGACTGCTAACATTGTCGATATCATTTTTTGTGACTATTGGCTTTGGATTGGGTTTAACATCACTGTTAACATCTTTAACATTTTTAAGTCGCTCAAGCTGAGCAATCACATCAGAATCTTTCGCCATTCTAGAGCCAGCTTGTGAGGCTGTTTCAGGGCTACAACCCGCGAAAATAGCGGCTTCTTTGTTATTTGCACCGTCAAACTTAGCTTGGGCAAATGCCTTCTTTTTTGCTGTTAAAGCCATATGCCCTCCTTTAACATTTTTCTGAAAATGAAAATTTTTTTATACGTGCGATGGGGGGTGGTGTCCGAGGCAAAAAGGTATGGAAGTGATGACCTCCCCCCTACACTTTCATTCACAGTCTGCTCTCTTTTATGGTTTTGTCTTTATGACACGGCGGGCACAACGATTGCAGGTTCGATTCATCATCGGTGCCACCCTGTGCAACGTTAACAATATGGTCCAGTTCTAATTGTGTAGTAACACGGCGACAGTGCTGGCATGTCCAGTTATCCCGTAGATGGATCTTTGCTTTGAGTCTGCGCCATGGTCTACCACCACGGCCTGATCCCCAATTCTTTGGTGGTTTAGGTTGCTTAGGTGTGAGGGCATCTAACCTGCTCTGCAATCGTTGTAGCTTTGGCATGGTTAATCATCCATATATCTAGGACTGTCTGACTCTTCCTGCTCCTCTAGCATTAACAACAATTCGTTATTCAGGTTCGTTTGTACTTGCAGCTGACTGATCAACTGATTGTTCTGCTTTACTACCTCAGTGAGTAAGGTGAGCAATTGCTTTGATGATGGGTTCTTTTGACTGCTCATACGTTGCCTTTAGTTTATGTCGACGTTGCTAACTTGATTTACATGACATTAAAAAACCACCCGAAGGTGGTCATAAAATCCAAATTAATGGCTGTCGAAGTACTTCATTTCAAAAAGTGTAAGTTTCTAGATTGTCTTTTTACAAAAACATAAGCGCCAATTTGCAAAGCTATCAGATAGCATGCATTTCGAATAATTACGATATAGGCTTCAGATTCTCCAAACAGTAAATCCGTTACAAACATAGAAAGAACCAAAGTTAGATGCACATAACTACTTTGTTTAAACTTATTATCTGGGGCATGCTTAGCATTTAAATATCCTATCCCTACAAATCCAAGAAACATCACTAGAATGCCAAAAATTGCACCCACAAGATAATATGGTTCTGGTGTGTACTCCCAAAGAGTAAATCGAATAGATGCCACCAATATAACAATACACAAGAATGAACCAACAATATGTTGGATGTAATTATCTAATTTCATAGTTTCACTTTTAATAATTATAAAGCGCTGAAATTATAAGACAGTTTTTGAACTATTGACACACTGAATGATAATAAATCTTATTTACAGCATTAAAAAAACCCGCCAATAATACATATTGAGCGGGGTTTCATTTGTCATAAGACATTCATCTATTTACTTAATATCTTTTACTTTAAGGCAATTTCGGCAAACCTCTAACTCACCATCTTTACAATGATGAATTTCCACTACGCCATGTAGTCCGAATAAGCATTTCAATAATTGAAACATTCAATATCACTCTCAGTTAATATCCATGTGCATCGAATATTTAGGGAAAAAAAACCTGCACCTTGGGGAAGGTGCAGGCAGAAAACTGATATTAACTATTCATGGAGAAGCTAATACCGAGCATTCTAGTCGGATTTATGTGAATTGTCTTGTAACTATTGGTAACACTATGTAAGTTTAGATTAATACAAAATTTAAAATCCCACATTGTTTATTTCTAAGCATACCAATAGTTAAATTAATATCTTTAGAATATATTCAACCGTAAATTCTGAATCATATTGGTTCTTTATAATTTCAAATAAATCACCAAACATATTCTGATATTCTTCAGCTATATCATTAGCTTACTCTATCTTTTGTATCGCATCAGCAACAATGATTAAAAGCCTTTTATTTTCAGTCCGTAACCTTGCATTTTGTGTATTCAGGCATTAAAAAAGCCCATCAGATGATGAGCTTTTAAATCAACCAAGCGTATTCACTACACTTCGGTCACTTATAACATAAATATGCCATGTTACTGTATACAAGTCAATTTAATGTATTTAAATCCGATTTTCTAATAAGGAAATCATAACCTAACATGTCTATGGTTGATTTGACTGTATTAACAAACCAATCTGGTGAATCAGGGGAAATAATTATTTCTTCAATAAGTAATGACGGATCGATGCTTAAATTAACTACAGGATCAAGTTGACTTTTACCATCAATAATTAAATTTCCGCCTAACTCTCTACCATTCTCACTATCATAATACAATCCAGATTCAAGACTTTTAATTACATCATCTGACAAATATCCATGATCCATTGAATTCATGTACTTCATATAATCCGTTTCCATTCTTGAACGCATTGTCTTAAAAGACTCGTAGTTCCGAAATATTACTCTGAACTCTTTTTCATGCTCAAAAGAGTTCCGTTTCGTGAATAAAGGATCTGATAAATTTATATGATCTAATTTACTAACATCTTTATATTCAAAGTCATAGATTACTCCCCCATAATCTAGTTCATTGATATGTTGCGTAAGCGCAAGTTTAAGCTTTCCAACTGTTGTCTTAATAACCATTGAGTCTGAAGATTTGCAATATAATTTCCACATTGCCGCAGACTCATAATCATTCATATGCCAACAACTTACATACGAATTAACATTGAGAATCTTAATTAAATTTCTTATCAATCCAGTTTCTACATGCCCATCTGAATGCTTCTTCATAAATGGATTGTTCATATAACTTTTTTTGGCTAGTTCCAAGTAATTATTTGCATACCCCTCATAGAGATCATCAAACTTATCAATTCTTGGGAAAGCTATAGATTCATCCACTAAAATGGCCAATAGCTTAGATAAATCCATATATCTCCATAAAACACAGCTATTACCAATATTTTTCTGAATACCCACTTTTCCCTCATCTTTCTAGAATACTTTCCAACCGACACTCTAACCAACTTTCTGCCGCCAATAAATACCCATCAATTTTATAGCGCGCAATCTTGGTTTGACTCGCCAAAACAGACACTGGAATCCCCTTCAAATAGTGAAACTCAATCCACTGAAACAAATCAGGCCGTGAAAACTTCAACTGTGTCACCAGATGATCTATCGCAATTAATGTATCATCATCCAACACCACTTTCACACCTGCACTCTTTTGCCCCTGTTTTAAATGCATCAACCCCAGTGACGGCGATTGATAACTCAACTCACTCGGATTGTAGTGTGAATTCCTCGCCCATTTCCCCCACTGCTCAAGTTCATTCTGCATCATACGAATTGTTGGCTTAACTTCTGTCACTGCATTCATCCTATTTCCCTCAAAACTTCGCAATTCGTTGAAACACCAACATGGCCGCATCGCGTGCATGTTCATTTGTACGGCCTTTCCAACCTGTCATACGGAAAAAGTCAGTGGCTTTCTTTTTAGTGGCATTGGCTGCGGGATGGATCATCTTGTACAGATAGCCTTGTTCCTTACACCAGTCTTCCCATATTTGGGCATCACGTTTGACCGATCCAACGCCCTGTGCCTTTTCACGGCCACCAGTGAACCAAGTTCGTTGTCGAGCATCTTCAATATACAAACAAACGTTTTGAGCACCCCATGTTTGTACTGAGTCTTTCACTTTGCTCATGGCTTGAGTGATTGATAGACTCTCGACCTGTTCTAGCTTTCCACCCTTGCCACGGTCTGCTGCAACGGCAAAACCTGTCTTCACCCCTGTATCAATTCCAATCATGATTTTCATGCGTACATCATCCCCAATTCGTTTTTGTTGTTCATGAATATTGCGTTTACCCCACCGATATATCCGCACCATCCAAAACGTTCTTTCCAGTAATACCAACGTCCGTTGATGCATTTCCAAAATGTTCCATCGGTTTCGATGTGTGTTGCGCCGTGTGGAATCATGCTGCCCCCTGCAAACTGCCAGTGAAGCCCACTTGCTTGAGGTATGGTTCCCATTTCTTCGCTTGGGCTGGGTTCATGAGTTTGATGGCAATGCGTGATGCCAGTTGTTCGTATGAATCACCCGGTGCGCTTTGCTTGCTCGCAAACTCTGGGTGATGTGCAAGTTTTTGTGCAAACGTCGAGATCTGTTTTTCAGTAAGCTGCTTCGGTTGTGCTGCAGGTGTTTTGCCGTATCCCGTTTTGGTTTCTTTGGAGTACTTTGTTCGGTATGCATGCAGCAGCCAATCGGCAAAGTAGAAATTCAGAAGTTCATCGCAAATGGTTTTGTCTTGGTTGTAAATCTCAAAGGCGCGTTTTTCTCGTTCCACCCATTTCGCTGTCATGAGGGTTTCGGGTTCGATACTGTCATCGGCCAAAGTAATTTCTTCACGAAGTTTTTTTGAGCAAAGCCAGTCTTTTTTATTTTTAGATTCTATTGGAAGATTCCTTGGGAGATTCTGTGTCCCAATTTCGGTACTGGTCTCGGTACCGTTTTTGGGACTGGTACTTGTTCCGTTTTCGGTACTAGTACCAATATTGGAACCTGTACCTAAATTGGAACTAGTACCGTTTTTACCACTAGTCCCTTTTTTGGTACTGGTTGGATGATCTTCCCGACCGACCACACCCAGCAGTTGGTAGACTTTTACGCCGTTGCCAACGATCTTCCCTGTATATTTAATCAGGGCTTTTTTCTCTAGGTCGTCTAAAACTTTGATGATGGTTTTGCGGTTCATCTTAGTGTCTTTGACCATTCGCATAATGCTTGGGTAGCATTTGTGGTCTTCCCCTGCGCGGTCTGCCAGTGAAAGTAATATGAGGCGTTGTGTAGAACTATCTACTTCCGCTCTCCAAGCCCAAATCGTTGCATCTAAACTCATATGGGTTACCTCTATTTGTCGTCTACGCACTGGTGTATCTGTGCATCCAGTTCGGCCAGTATTTCGTGTAGTCGGTGAATGACCTTAGACATGTCTATGGCTTCCCCGCGTGTGATGCGTCCGTCTGCCATCATTTCTTTAAACAGCGTGTAGACGTTTCCGCCTTTCATCCCAAAGCTCAGCACTAAGTCTGTGAGTGCTGTATCTCTGCATTCGGGTATGTCTGGCAGGTTGATTGCGACTTTGCCATGTTGGGCATTGAGGCTTTGCAGTATTCGGTAGTCGTTGGTTAGCGCCATCAGCTTGGATGCTTCAACTAGCGTCAAGTGATGGGTGTCTGTATTTGGATTGACTTTGCTATTGAGCACGGCGGGACTTTTGATGCCCATACGGGGTGCGAGTGCATTTGCTCCACCTTTGTAGTCGTGCACCGTGTGATAAGCAGCATCTAATATGTTCATAACGGCTTCCTTTGAACGTGTTTATTAGATGGGAGCTTTATTACCATTTAGGTTGTTATCTACCAATGCAGGATATAAACCAAAATGTTGATGCACTTCCGCTTCCGAAACTTTCCCCTTACTCGCTTCAGACAAGGCTTTGCGAAGATTCTTACGAGGTTCTTTATACCCATAAAATAAATGAGTTTTTATATAACCAACTGTTGTTCCTGCATCTTTTGCATATTTTTCTAATTCTTCTGGGCTTTGCTGCAGTATGAAATCGCGGAAATTCATAGATTAATCCTCTCGTATTAATCTAAATATTACCTTTTAGGTAATGCAAATACAATCTTTTTTCTTGTTTACCTTTTTGGTGATGAAACTACAATTGACAAATGTGACATGTCACAAAAAAATTTAGGGAATATATGGACAGCAAATCAATTAGATACAAAAACACTCGCTTACTTGTTGATCAAGTTGGTGGCGTGTCCAGTTTTGCTGACAAAATTGGGAAAGGACAATCTCAAGCTAGCCAATTTGCTGGTACGAATCCTATTAAAGGGATTGGCAATAAAGTTGCTCGTGAAATTGAATTGGCATTCGATAAACCACATGGTTGGTTAGACATACCCCATGATGAGCAAACAAATATAACTGACGGTAATGTCTCTGAACCAATTCCAATGAAAGGTGAATTTGTTCCTGTCATTTCATGGGTTCAGGCAGGTGCTTGGACTACTGTTGAGGCTGTGCCTGCGGGTACACAGTTTGATGAGTGGTTACCACCAAACCCTAAATGTGGAAAACATGGCTACGGGTTAGAAGTATCTGGTGAGTCCATGCTCCCAGATTTCCGCCCTGGCGACAAAATATATGTGAACCCTGATTTTCAAATAAGTGATTTAAAAACAGGTGATTTAGTTATCGTTGCTTGCGATGGAGAAACAGAAGCCACTTTCAAGAAATTGATTGTTGAAAGCAATGGTATGTATTTAGAACCCCTAAACCCAAAGTGGCTTGGAAAGATCATGGATCTTCGCGAAGGCTGCAAATTGGTTGGAAAAGTTGTTGGGCTGTATAGAGATGTTTAAGCATAAATAATACCTAACGAAGTATTCCATTACTAATAAGTTAATCTACAACCAACTATAACCATTCATTTATTTATAATTTTTATATATTGAGGGAGTATTTTAATGCAACTATTAAACTTATCTGTTGATCGAATCATAATCCATCAGATTCATCAAAAAGATAAAGAAGGTAAACCTATTCCCCCAACTCAAAGTCACGAATTCACAGACTTTGAAGAAAAAGCTCTTGCTTCATTTATCAAAAGAGTTACTGATGCTTTGGGTGAAGGATCTAAAGCCGTTGAAATGGAAATTGTAAAGAAAGACAAAAATGATTTACCGTCTTTGGTTGATGTAATGATTGATCAAGAAGATGATATTTTTGCAGTTTCTTCTTTTGATATTGCAAAGAAACTATCCGATGCTCAAAGAACAAGAAACATTACTGGTGGAATTGTAGTAGTTTTCACAGGTAAACAAGGATTTCCAGCCAAGAAGTTTTTAGGTGTTATCAAAGCTGAAATTTATAATGGATATGCTAAATTAATTGATGAAAAAACTAAGAAAATTTCACTAGACTTCATTGAAGAATTACTATTAACACCTTCCTCTAAGCTGTATAAAACTATAGCTTTTTTTGAGAAAGCTAACTACACATTACCATGTGATGATTTAAATAATAAATGGGTGGTAATGATTTCAGATAACCAAATTAGTCAATCTGATGGTAAAGCAGCCGCACAATATTTCTTTTCAGATTTTGCAGGATGTGGATACCCTCAAACAAGTGCAAGAACGACAAAACAATTTTATGAAGCTACTAAAGAATTCATTACCAGTTTAAATTTTGAGGTCGAAGAGCAGACAGACTTGATTAATGCACTAACCACTTATCTTAAAGTTGATAAATCCGCAAGTGTAGATGCCAGTACCTTTGCTTTGAGTTATTTTAATGACCCCAAGATCCAAGATGGTTTTATGGAATTTCTTGAAGAAAAGGGATTGCCTACCACCGCCTTTACAAAAGACATCGAATACATCAAATCAAAACTCCAAACACGTAAGGTTGTATTTAATAACAGCGTTAAAATTAGTGCCTCCCCAGAGATATTCAAAAGTGATGTTATAATTAGTCCATATGAAGGTAAAGAAGAAGCTACAGGGCTTCCACAGCAATGGACACAAATTATTGTGAAAGATAGGATTAATCCTAAAGAATGAATGAGCTTATATTCTTAGAGAAATGGAATCTGGAAAAACCTATGCATCAAGCATGGGGAAATTTCATCGTCCATACGATTAAGAATAAGCTTCAAGATCATGGAATAGAAGATTTAGATTCTTTTATAAAAATTCCTATTAAATCGCGCTTAAAAGAAGAAAACTCTCTATTGGATAAAGCTTTTAGGCGCAATAAACCATATGTAGATCCATATGCAGAAATTGAGGACAAAGTAGGAATTCGTTTTGTAGTACTACTAACTTCTCATATTGATCTTATTTCAGAAATCATTCAAGAATATACATTTTGGAACTTTGATTTATCTAAGGATTTCAAAGCTGAACAAGCAAAAGACCCTCTTATCTTTACTTATCAGTCTGTTCACTTTATTTTACGTCCTAAAGAAGTATTTACATATGATGGAGTCGAAATTCACCCTTCGACACCTTGTGAAGTTCAAATCAGAACTTTGCTACAACATGCACATGCAGAGCTAACACATGATGCTATCTATAAGTCCAAAAAAATAGCGGAGCCTCTAGTACATCGAACCGTCGCAAAGAGCATGGCTCTTATTGAAACGACAGATGAATTTTTTTGTAAAGTAACGGAGCAATTAAACAGCGGTCCATTAACGGAATTAAAAATAGTTGAACAGTTAGATTCTCTATATTTAACATTAACAGACTTACAGCCAAATAATCAAAAATCTTCCTTGTCAATTTGGGATGCTTTTGAAGCATATATTAATGACAGCTTAATAGATGACATTCAAAAATTCATTAAGAAAAACCCCTATATATCATTAATAATTAAAGAAAAATATACGAAAAACTCTATTTATAGACAGAGTATTGTCATATTTATATATTGGATGCTTAAAAAAAATAAGAATACATTATTAAAAGACTGGCCATTACCGCTTGAAGAACTTGATTCATTAGCAAGTGATATTGGTGTCAGTATCGGAATAGACTAAACTCGAAAAATCAGGAAATACTCTCTCTAAACTAATCAAACAATGATGCATAAGCTTGTTCTAGCCCATCTTGGTCACCATGATCGCGCATATACTCAATATTATTTTCTTCAACGCCATCAGGATCTCCTCTAACATAGCTATCAACTTCGACTCCGTCACTTCTAGTATAACCGTCTACAACATGGTATCCAGATTGATTTTCTGACTCATAATCACCATATGAATCATATTCTTCATAGGCTTGAACTTCTTCTTCATTTCGATACTCATATTCATCTTCATAATTTTCTGTGAATTCTATTTCACTTTCTGAGTTTTCAGCAATTAAAGGTGTTCCTGACTCTTCTTGTATATCTGCTAACTTTCGATTTTTTTCTTTATGTAAATCATTTAATTCGCTCTCCACCCAAGAAATTAGTGGTTTCTTAAAATTAATAATATTCAAATCTACCCAAGTGTAATTTTTATTAAATACAAAAGAATAGAAAAACAATAAATATATAAAATACAATGGAATAGAAGAAATTAAAGCTAATAATTTAATATATATTATCTTGTTATATTTAAAAAAAATTATGTAATAACAAACCAATGTAATTGATAGAGAAAAAATAATGGAAAAATTAAATATATTTAAAGTGAGTCCACTATAGGCTAAGTAAATAGGCAAAAAAATAAGAATGCCTAATAACAAAATATCTTTTTTATATCGCATTACAATTGATTTCGGAAACATATGATTCCCTTTTTAAAAACCATAATAAGGTATTGTTTTTTATATATTAAATCAACAAAAAATTTTATTAATAAAAATATTTCTTTCGACAACTTACAAAACACCAAAAAGATAAATCAAAGATAATAAATCTTGCATTAAATTACCTTTTAGGTAATATTAATCTTACAACAATTGAAAAGCCCTGACACTTTCGACGGGATCAGGGCTTTGCACTTAAGCGAGATGAGTATGAAACATAAGCCTATATCTAGTCAAACGACGAATATCCTTTTTCAACACCCGACTACAGCCGAACTACGCCCTGCACTTCGCTCTATCATTTGGGCGAACATACGTGACTTTGCCCTGTTCCTTGGCCTCGCTTTCATATGCTGGTTGGTCATTACTGCAATTTTAATGGCAGTTGGAGGGTAAAGGCATGGAAGTTAAAGAAGTTCGCATTCATCATGTTCCAGCACAAGATGGCGTTGATCCAATTGATCTTTTCATTGTTTGGTATGGTGAACATAAATCACAAGTTACTCTTCGCTGTTGGGATCATGCTTGGACTGCTTATTGGGGTGGTCATTGGGAAGAACGTGTAGAACTATTCCTTTCAAAGCATGCCAACATTAGTTATCTAGTTAATAGCTTCTCAAGAACTCAAAGCCCACGTGAAAAAAAGTGGTTAAGGCAAATTCTAGAATCTATTCGTAAATATCTTATTAATATAGAAACGGAGGAAACTCCAAATGGCTGCTAATATCCAACGCCTCAAGCTCAGCGTATTTGCTGAACGCTATTGGCAAGACGAAGAATCCCGCCCATGCCGTGACACACTGGTCAGCCATATAAAACGTGGTTGGCTCAGTGGTAAAAAAATTGGTAAACAATGGTATGTCGAATGTACCAGTTGGGGTGCGCCGTTGTTCTATACAGATGAAGTGCCTAAGGTCGAGCTAAAGTCTCCACCTAAAACGGGAAACTCCATTGCAGACCGAATTTTAGCGGAGATTTAATATGGCTCCTCGAGGTCGCAAGTCGGGGAACTTGGACTTACCTCCCCATGTCGAAGTCGACAAAAAGCCCAATGGCACTATGTACTTTCGCTACCTCCTACCAAACGGACAGCGTAAGTCACTTGGTAAAGACCGTAATGAAGCCATTAAGGCAGCTCAGGCACTCAACACCGTGCTTGAGCGTAACCCAGACATTGTGTCTAAAATTCTATCTTCAGTAGAAAAAGCACATAAGCAAAGTAATATTCCAAACTTTGGCCAAGCATTGGATGAATATGAAAAGCTGCACTTACCCAAGAAGAAACTTGCCAAAAATACCTTGGTCAATGTCACGGCGAACATTGGTAAATATCAGGATATGTGGGGGCAGTTCTATTGCACCGACATTACCCTACTTATGATTTCTGAATACCTGAAACAGCAGACCGACTTTCAGGCAGAAAAGCACCGTTCACAGCTTATCGACATTTGGAAATACTTTGTGGCCAACGGCTGGGCACCTGAAAATATTGCAGAGAAAACCTTAAAGCCAATACGGCCAGAAAAAGTCAGAACGCGACATTCCAACGAATCTCTGGAAATTGTAAAAGCTGTTTGTCCGCCTTGGTTAAAACTGGCGATTGATCTGGCATTGCATTCTATTCAACGGCGTGCCGATCTGGTGGTGATGGAACGTTCAAGCATTAACATCAAAGACAACACCATGACCGTACTGCAGCATAAATCGCTGAATTACGACAAGCCTGTGTTTATTGAAGTGGATATGCATCCTGAGCTACGAGAAGTCGTATTGCAGTGTATAGAGCATTCTATGCGACTACGCTGCCCCTACCTCATTGCAACTCGACCAGACCGCATTAACGAACAAATCCGTAATGCGAAACTGCATCCTTTTGCTGTGACAGAGGATCACATTACCAAGCAGTTTAAAAAGTATCGGGACCTGTCTGGTGCGTATGATCATTTAGAACTAAACCAAAGACCATCGCTGCATGACTTACGTGCCTTAGGTATTTATAACATCACACAGAAGTATGGAAAGAAGTACGCGCAGGCACTGGCTGGCCACGCAACTGTGAAGATGACGGATCACTATTTAGAGGGTCACGAAGCACCTAAACCTGAGCGGATTAGCTACCGTTAGTCTTGCCAATAAGCTGATGCTTTCATTACATGGATCATCAGCTTTTGATTTCATATAATCGCCAGTATGTTAAATAGGCTCAAAAATCTTCTTAAATACCAATAACTGTAATTCCATCTTTTTGATTTTCATTATCTTTTAAAAAATTAATTATTTCACTGATCATATTTAAGACTTTAGGTTTAAAAATTAAAAAATTTTCCTCAAAAAACTTTGTTTCCTCTCTGAAGATAAGTTTCAATTTTTTGTCAGATTTATTACTTTTAGCTATAAAACTATGAAAATAGTATAAATCTTTAACAATATCTCCAATGATTTCAGAACCAATATAGGTATTTCCCCAATGAAAATATTCCACCTTATTCCTATTAAAAAAGTGTTCAACCAACGAAAATGCAACTTCATTAATTACTATCGAATTTAGACAACTTCCATTTTTATTTAGATCACTAGGAATAATTTGAATATTTAAAGATCCAATTAAACCTGAAACGGATTTAACATTGAAATCAATTTCCATATTAATTACCTTTTATATTTTTAAAATTAACATAATACACCTTATAATAAGTCAAAAATTATAGATGTAAGTAACTATTTTTACTATATTTTTTAAAATTTCGTATAACGCCATTATACTAAATGGGGCTTCAAAAGCCACTCATGGATAACATTAGTTTGATGTTGTATTGCATCAATTAAATGAGGTGAATTTTCGATTGTCCATGTTTCATCGCACCAGTCACAAGCATCATAGAGGCCACCTATCCATTCTGGATAGTAAGCTAAGTTATTTTTAAGTCCTCTTGGAGCATCAAGGAACCCACACTCTAAATTACTAAAAATTCTACATAGTTTAAGAGGGCTTAAATTACCATTCTTATAGTCAGCTAAAACACCTAGAAAGAATGTCGCTGCCAATATTTCAGCTTCTAAACAATTGGATGAAAATTCAGAATCTTTGGTCTGTATTACATTTAGTAAGAGCGATTCATAATTAGGATATAACTCTAGTAACTCAATTGGAATTTTTTCATTTTTCTCAACATATTCAATTAATTTTTTTATCCTTTCCGAGTAAGAATATTCTCCATAATAAAGCTCTACGTATAATTTTTTTAATGTCATTGATTAATCCAGATGATTCATTATTTTCTCTAAAACTAACACAATACACCTTAAATGTTACACGGCTTTGTTTAGTCTCATTTAACCCGAAAACAGAAAAAATGTCCCGATGAAATAAGAATAGCTGTCCAAGTAGTTATTGATTTAGCTACCGTTAATAATTGGTTTTAAGTTTAAATGGGCAAGTTTTCCACATTGGGGAATTACGCCATTCCCCGAAAATACCCCGAAAGTTCCCCGAAAACAAAAAGCCCACTTTTGAAGTGGGCTTTAATGAGTTGAAATATCAACGAATTTTGGTAGGTATATCCAGACTCGAACTGGAGACCTCTACGATGTCAAAGGAAGCATATACCAATTTAAATCAGATATTTATTAATAAACAGACGCAGTTCTGTCGCAAATGTTAAAAAATGTCGTAAAACTTTATTTTTATGCCTATGATAATTTCATGAAGTGAAATTTTTATAGGAGTACTTAAATTATGAAACATCAAATTTATAAAAATTATTTTTCGATAACAGCATTAGATAATCTCAATAAAGAAACTTCTGATTTTTTTGAAAAATGGAAGTATGTTGAAATTATCGACACCCAATTTTATAAAGATGAAAACGATAATATTACTGCTGAGCCAATCGTGCGCACAGATGGTAAAAACACACATCAAATTACACTCCAATACCATGAAAAATTAGAATCCTGGAGTTACCAATCAAATTCCATCAAAAATTTTGGTTCAACAAATGACTAAATAAGCTAATTGATAGCTTCTTTAATCAAGCTGAGGTGAACAAAAAATGGCTTATATAACCAAAGACGGCAAGTGGCTTGCCTATCGAGATGCAACACAAGAAATACTGGAATATGATGATTTTTCAGATGTCCAACAGGTTTATCAACCTGAATGGTTTTGGGTCGATAACAAAGATGATGCAAAAGAGTTTCATGCTGAAAGTATTGCTAGTTCATTTCTAATTCGTCGACGTGGTGAATTTTGGAAAGGTGCAAAAGTAGCCAATAGATAAAAATTAAAATATTGAATTTAAATTATTTTTAAGTATATTACTTTTTATAAATATACTCAGAGTAGTTTTCAATGACAACAAACGCTCACGTTATCCTTCAACAAATTCTAGATGATCAAATCACGGAATTGGGAATAGATACCGATGCAAACACTTTTTTTGGTACCTTTTCTGCTTTGCAAATCCTAAAAAATAATGAGTTAACTTATGATGAAATCACTTCTGGAAATGTAGATGGTTCTTTAGATGGTGGTATTGATAACTTTTACTTATTCATTAATGGTGATTTGATTGATTGGAGATGCTTTATAACTCAAGAAGAAGAAAGTGAATTAGAAGATACGGAAAATGAAAATTTATTAACCGTTAAGAATATAAAGGAAAAATATAAGAAAAATATTGAAATTGAAGTTGTTATTATACAATCAAAACTAACTAACTCTTTTGCTGAAACACCAATTACAACTCTAAAATCAAGTTTAGCAAACTTATTGGATTTTGAGGCAGACTTTAGTCAATTTTCTCATAGATACAAAGCCGATGTATTAAATTCATTTCATGTTTTTCAGCAAATATACCTTGCATTAGTTTCTCGAAGAGGAAACGTAAAAATAAATATTTATTACACGTCAAAAGGAAGTGATGTACATGACAATGTAAGAGCTCAGTCTGAGGAATTAAAAACACTTATCAAAACTAAAATCGCAAATTCTACAGTTAATTTTAACTTTTATGGTGCCCAAAAGCTCACAGAGCTTTATCAAAAAGTAGCTGACACTGATTTTGATTTGAATCTGGTCGAGAACTGTATTTCTAACAATACTAGCTCCTATATTGGTTTAACCAATATAGTTGAATTATACAAATTTATAACTGATACAGACGACAAGTTAATTAAGCACATATTTGAGTCAAATGTCCGAGACTATCAAGGCAAAAATAATGTGAACTCAGAGATTGAAAATACATTACTACATGATAGTGGAGAAGATTTTTGGTGGTTAAATAATGGTATTACCATACTTAGTTCTAATGTAACCCAAAAGACAAATAAACTACTATCTATTCAAAACCCTGAAATTGTAAATGGTCTACAGACTAGTTCTGTAATAAATCTTTTCTTTAAAAATCACCCTCATCGAAAAGAAGCAGAATCTAGAAATGTCTTAATAAGGGTTATTGTTCCAACAAGTGAAGAAGTTCGAGACAAAATCATTAAGGCAACAAATAGCCAAACTCAAATTCCAAAAGCATCGTTGAGAGCAACAGATCCAATTCATCGGCAAATTGAGTCATTCTTGAAGCCTAAGGGACTTTTTTATGATCGACGAAAAAACTTTTATAAAAATGAAGGGAAAAAACCTAAAGAGATAGTAAGTATATCTTTTATGTCTCAATGTTTAATATCTGTACTTATGCAACGCCCAGACTATGCACGAGCTAGACCTTCTACACTTTTAGATGATGATGATTCTTACAACAGACTATATTCAGAAAATACTCCTCTAGAGGTTTATTATCTTATTAGTTATTTTGGAAAAAAAGTTGAAGAGCATACTCGCAATATTCCGAATCTTGAAAGCAATCAGAGTACTGATATTAAATTTCACGTTTTATATGCAAGTATAGCTTTAGCTTGCAAAAGTACACGACCAACGAATCAAGCAATTCGTCTTTTAAATGAGTCATCAATTGATGAATATTTACCAGATGCAATTGGTATAACATCTTCTTTATACTTAGGAAATGGTGGGAATAACAAAGCTGCGAAAGCTCAAAAAATGAGAGAAGAGCTAATCTCTAGGCTACATTTCGTGCTAAACACAAAAGGACTATTTGGTTAATTAACTTGTGTAATTCAAATACTTTAGACGAATACAGTAGTATGGAGTCTTATAGAAATTGAATAAGTTGTGCATCCTATAAAAAGGATGCACAACAATATTACCTCAAACACTCTTTTCATAATCAATTAGAACTTTACCCAATGCTGATAATGCCTAAGTTTTTCATACTGAATGTATTGCAATCACTTTTTTGCAAGCCGATTCGGAAAATTTTGGAAAGGTGCAAATGTTGTGTTTAAATAACCTAACTTTTAGTCGTTCTTGGCTTTAAAAGTATATATTGATTATAAATTTTTATTTTAAATATGGTACGTATCATGCAAGAAACATTTAAAGCTGGAACACATTATGGTGATTATAAAGGTACTATTACTGCCGATGATGCAGATCTCTCAACATTATTATTCGCTATGAGAGCCAAACTCAATATTGCTGAAAAAGAACATATCGTTGGATACACATTTCAAGCAAACTATAAATTGAGAACTACTGAAATTGAATCTATTTCTGTAATTGTTTATTTAAATAATGATTCAAATTTAAAAGAAAAAGTTGAAAATTTTGAAACCATCGATGTAAAAAAAGTTACAGGTGAAATATCCATTTCGGAATTTTTTGGACTATTCAAAGAATTGGAAATTTGCCTTTCAACTAAAGGGATACTAGATGGTGCTTCACTAAACATAATAAATTAAAAAAAGCCCTCACTTGAGGGCTTTTCCAATCTTAATCCAAGCATCATTTTGCAATGCACATTCGTTATGCTTTGCCACCGTATCCACACCCCAGATCATCCAGTCCTTTCCAGTGTTACCCTGAATTTCATTGAGCTGCGGACATGGCTGCATCAAATTAGCTGGTATTTCGACTTTTGATAAGCGAGTTAATGGACTGCATGCCGTCATCATCTGAGCAAACATTACGATAAACGTCGCGCTCAACAACTTTATCGACAAACTTTGTGACAGTTTCAACTTTAACTTTGTATTTGGCTTTTTCAGTTTCATAGTCTGAACTCAATTGATTGATTGTTGATTGCCGCTGGGCCAGTGCTTCTTGATATCTCTGGGCAGCTAGATCCGCTTGGTCTTTATAATCCGCATGAATATCTGCTTTTTGCTGATTGCATGTCAGTTCAGCATTTTCAAATTGGGTTTTGTAATGGCCTACACGTAACGTCTGCACACCAAGGCCAATCAATACCACCAATAAAAAAGCCGCCAAAGTAAATATGACGGCTTCATAAAATTTTGCTAAAAAGGTTTGCATCTACTGCGCTCCCATGCATTTCGAGTGACGCTCAACCTGACGTGTCCAAACCCCATAACAGTTGTTGGATCGAACCGAGCAATCACGTTTGGCCACGTACTTCCACTTGAGTAATGCATCACAAGCCTGCTTATACTTCCCTGCTTTCAAATTGCGAAGCATGGAGGACTGATTCCAATTGGCTTGACCAAAGTTATAGGTGAAGTCGAGATATACGTCATACTCGACTTGAGACAGCTTCACGCCCTGGAGAGATTTACGAAATGGAATTTCATCTTTGGCCACATGTGCTTTTGCCCATTCCAATGCGGTTTTACGTGAAATTGGAGGATCGGTCATTTTAATCTTGGTGCCATCAGGCTTGGTTGTTGATCCGATACCTTGAGTCACAATGCCACCAGTATCTTTGTAGGGAACAGGCATATTTCCCTCTTTACTTTCTAAATTCCAAAAAAAAGCAGCCGAAGCTGCTAATCCCATTGCCCAGTATTTCGTTTTATTCGACATTGCATTCACCCTTCGCTTTACTCAGCGCAATTTGATGTAGTTGCTCGGCACGTTTGTTTTCTTGACGCTTGTAGTACCAGTTAATCAAGAAGCTCATAAAGCTCACTAATAGGCCTGCAATCGCCACCAGCAAGCCAATCGCTGTGATTGGATCTAAACCCAATAACTTCCCCGACAAGCCAGCAATTGATCCCCCTACTGCTGTTTTGGTTGAAATTGATGTAACTGCAGCACTCGCTTCAGCAATTGCTTGCCCTGTTGTTTCAGACATTTCGCCCCCTAATTTTTGGTAATAAAAAAGCACCCTAAAGTGCCATGAAGATATTTATTTGTCTGAAAAAGGCATTGATGGTGGTATAAATTCTGCTTGATAACGACCTATCCCTTTCGTATACCTAAACTCATCAATATAGCCATTCAAATCTAAAGATGGGAAGTCCCTCGCCCCACCGAGCCAGACCTCTCTTGTACTATTGAAAACAGGCTCGACCCTCATCGCGGAAGCTATTGAAACACCATCAACAAAAACACGTATCATATTATTACTGTCTTTGGACACAGCTAAGTGATGCCAAGTATTTAATGAAGGAACCCAAGCTCCCATCACATCTTGTATAAGAGCACCATCCCAAAACCTAAAACATAATTGGTTTGTAGAGGGTATAAAAAGTGCCCATGATCTATCTAATGTTGCGCTCCATTTAGAAAAAAAACAGGGTGTTCCTAATGTACTAAGTCTTGCCCAGCACTCGATCGTAAACTGTTCTGCACCCATATTGAAATCCGCATGATGCGGAGTTGATACATAATCACCATTTCCATCCAAAAATAATGAAGTATTTCCAAATTTACTTTGATCTTTTGATATTTTTGCATTCCCATAAGTCAACCAATGTTTATTTTTAATATCTATTATTGTTGTAGAGTTATCTTCTCCAAGAAAATGAATGAGCGATACAACATATTGAATATATTGGTCTTTCTGCGTAACTATTATTATTTCAGTGCTTAACTTTTCAGTGCCGTTCTTGATTGAACTTAAACGGATAAAATAAGTTTGATCTGAAATAATATTAGTATCTATATAAGATCTAACATCTCCCGATAATATCGCTTTAGGTGCAGGTAAGTTTTCAGGATCAATCGGCGTTCCTGAACAGTAGTAACGCTGCTCATCCACAAACCCATCTACTTTCCAATTTAGCTCTAAACGATTAGTCATTTTTAAACTCAACTGTTAAATCATAAGGTGCTGAGAAGAATTGTGACAACTCAACCGAATGCACAAATGGCGCTGCACATTCATATCCGTCTCGTAAAGATTTCAATGTCATTTCAATCGTACGTGTATTGGCATTCATCGCTGATGTTGCAAAGGTGTAGGTATGAAGTGAGCCGAGACTTAAATTCTGGGTGCGTAATTCGATGTTATTTTCATCGTGCTCAACCAAAATTAATTGATATGTTACGCCACTCTCAGTCGCCACCCCACCATCAAACCAACTGAGAAAATCACCACCAGTTTGTTGCAAGCGATTACGGTCAACCCAAGTCAAAACCAGATCTGTTTCAATTTCTTCAGGCCAATACTCACCATTGATTTTCACATTCGCTGGTGGATAAGGTCGGTTTGCCAATCCCACCATCTCAATGCTATGCGCGGTTGCGGAACCAAGCGCAAGCTGTGCCGATCCCGTCTTGGTGAGTGACTTCACATTGAGCGATTCACCCGCAAAGTAATCCGTCTCATCCAATGCAATGTAATCATCACAGAATAAGATCATTGAACCTGCAGCTTGATCCTGCGGAACGGTATAGTTCACCCCACGTTTGACCGTAATCTCAGTTTCACTGATGGCGGTCACCGCCATATGCTCATCATTGACCAAAATCCATTTACCCAGCTCAATTTCTTCTAAATCCTCGACTTTACGAATAGCGAATGTAGATTCCATTTTGCCAATGGCCTGCGCCAATTCTGCACTTGGGCAATAATCCAACGTTGCTTTAGAGGCATAGCCTGAACCTGAATCCACATAAATCTCAGCCGACATGGCATTTTGTTGGCCACGTGGAGCCACCACAGCAACGCGTGACAATGTAGGCTCATCTGCAAGATCAGCATTCACTTCTGACTCAGTGGCAAATTGCACTGCATCATAGTATTGAAGCTCAAGTACACGGACATAAGGGTTATCAAGCGGTGCTTGATTGGCTGGGTTCTCATACGGTGGTACATAAGGCACTACAGAGTTCATCGGGGTACTAAACACATCCTCAATAGCTTCAATCGTTGCTCCAAAGTTGTGATCGTCGCCATAGTCAATCGAATTGACGCGCATCACCGCCCCATCCACGCCATGTGCTGCCCAATTCCACTGAAAGGCATTACCCTCTTTCAACTGCAATGCAGTGTCAGGATCAACATTGTTGAGTGTGACGATTTTTAAAGGACTAGAAAGTGCTTTTAAATCACGCTCAGCTGCCATATAAGCAGTCTTGGCATTGGTAAAGCCATCATAAGTCACCGATTTATTCACCAAGCCATTTTGGGCAATACGTGCAGGATCTTGTGCTGTCACCGTGGCATCTTTGCCTGTTTCTTTCTCCCAATAGGTCACGGTAATCTGATTGATTTGCTCTGCTGCAGTACGGATTTCATAATCTGAAATCTTGCCAACATTCGATTCATCCAGAATCAGTAGGTCATCTGCAACATAATCATCACGAATCAGGGTGAGTACCCACTTATTGGTGCGACTGTCTACCGTACACACCGCATCAATGTGCTCACAAATCAAGTCGATGATTTTCTCTATCTCACCTTCATCATCAAACACGATCGACATATACATGTCTTCTTGATTGAGCACCGCCCAAGCATTTAAAAAGCTGTCTTTATCCAGCATCTCTTCTAGTTGCCCCATCCCCCACGCTGTGTTGGTGATGCAGGTCCACAGCATGTCTGCTGGGTTCATGTCTGGTTCACCTGAACGCACCCCAAACCAAGCTTCAATATTAAAAACTGCTTCAGCATCACCTGGTGCAAAGTGAGGCACAAATGCTCCAAGCCCCGTATTATCTTCTGGAGTATTATCCCCCTGCAGAAGCAAGGCATTTAATGGAACAAAATCAACACTTGCTGATGAAAATGTATGGGTTTGATAAACAGAAGTGTCATGAAACATGGATTGAAACTGCTCAATAACAGCAGGGGTTACATCCCACCCATCATGCATAGGGATAAATATTCGACGACAATGTTCTGTTTGGTGTGTATTTAAAAAACTCTCAGCCGAACTGATCATACTGGAAATGGACACCCCGCTAACTTGACGTTTAGCATTTATCCAAGCAATAGCATCCGGCACATCATCTTCTGTGAACCCAACATAATCTTTAATATGGAGTGATGCATCAAAGAACATTAATCGAAGATTAATTATTGATCCATCATATACCGCCACCAAATCCCCAATTAACCCAATCATTCGTGCAACACCAGACGTTGTGAAGAATAAAAAATCTTCCTCAGTCATCGATCTTGAGCTGTCCATTGCGATCACAATATTAGTCACGCCATCAATAAAGGTCGGCTTAATACCATTCACATATGAAAGTCGGTATTTCCAATCCTTCATATAATTGGATGTTCCGAAATATCCCTGCTTCCATACAAATGAACAAACACCGCGTGAAGCAGGGACATTACCTACACCTAACTTTTTTTCTAAATAAGGATCTGGCATTTGGTTTGGAGAACCCGTGTAATAATTAAAATTACCCGTTACCCCGCCACCACCACCTACATCATGGCCGCCAAATAAATTTTGCTGCGCAATACGGCTTGAGCCATTGCCCATCCCGCCATACCATGCTTCTTTATCTTCTACCCAAATGCGACGAAGAAAGCACCCTGCATGGGCAAGAACGGCTTGCCAACCTGCATAGTATTTATGTGCGTATGTCTGTTTTTTTCCACCGCTCATTGTGTTCTTCCTGTGCAATCTCAACGACTTTTAAAGCCATAGCATCCTGTGTATCAATCAGCTTTTGTGCATCAATCCCATTGGCCAAGAAATCTGACCAGTCCCAATGATGGGCATCAAAAAAGGGCTTAACGCCCTCTTTTCTGCAATACTTCGCAGCCCGAATATGTCGAATGTAAATTTTCATTTTTTCAGAGCCACCGCCTTTTGATCGCCAAAATAGGTATAGGTTGGTGCGACATCGCGTGAACCGAGTACCACCTTGATCGGTGTCCCATATTCAACGCTGGGTGCTTCAACCTCACCCGCCACTGTCCGTGTCTTCTGATTCTTGATCATCATCAAAGACACTGCGACCGATACAATCATGGTCACAACAGCAAAAATAATCTGAGGCCACATATCACACCACCTGTCGAACCAATGGGTTATCACCCGGAACAAAAGGAAAACCGCCATAATTTGGCAGATTGGCATAGGCCTTACATGCATCTGGTGTTTTTAAGCACCCGGGATAAAGCGTCACATAAGGCACGGCTTCTTCAGCGGAGCGAAGTTCAGCTTCAGCAATCGGGATTACATCAGCTGCTGCATTTTTTTCAGTTTCAGCCAGTGCAAGCGCATCCACTAAGTCCTGGTAATTTGGATCTTCAGGAGCTGCATTATTCAATGCCTCAAGCGCTTGATTATAGGCCGTTTGTTTAAGCACCAATGCAGCTTGGGCATCTGCCAATGCTTGAGTCTTTAAGGCAATGTCATCCATCAATGCCGTGTATTCAGCATCGCTCAGTGCAATGTTGCTAAACGAATCAAAGCGCCGCTTTAAAACAAGGTGATTACCCTTGCTAGTATCGATGGTAATCAATACCCCGCTTGGATCTTCAATCATGCCAATCAGAAAGTAATTGTCTGCATAAGCTTCTAGGCCACGTAGCTCCATGTTCAGCTTATCCACGCTTTTGATGGTGGTCTTCACCGCATAATTTGCCTTGGCCAAACGACAATCTTGATCGAACAATCGATATGGGCATGTGGCTTGAATCTTTCGAGTCACCGCATTACGCCCCACCTTGGTGTATTCCGTCTCAAATTGAAGTTTGATGCCTTCATCATGCGGTTTGACTTTGGTCAATCGACCTGACCAAAACTGTCTAAACTCAACCCCTTCATAACTGAACATTTGAACCGTGGTAATTTCTTCAAGTTCAGAACGGGAAAGGTTCTGGGCGAATACCGAAAGCAATGAAAATTCTATCTCCATGGTTTGCTTCTCTAAGTCTCGTCCAGACTTATGCGAACCACGTTTAATCACATGCGGTTCATACACCACACCCGCATGCTCAATAAAGGCATCTCCATTGGTATAGGCACGTTGTACATTGCCTGTTTGAAAGAGATACAGTTCCCGCTTGGCAATGGTTGATTGCCCATTACCGAGCAATCGAGTAAAAAATTTCATCATGGCTCAATTTCCAAAATGGCGACTGAAGACTCAGTGATACCAGCGCCTTTATATTGAATATCCACTGAATCGTTATTGAGCCGATGAAGACCTAAATAGCTGATCATTCGAATATCCACAGCAGCTTTATTGAGTGCTGGTGTAATGCTGAGTCTCAGTGTGTTACTGGTTTGCACTGCATTTGAAATGCTATGTGCAGTCCAATTGCCTGACTTGTCTTGAATAGCGATATGCTTTCGATTCGAGGCATATTCCTGGTACTGATTCAACTCAACGTCAATCACAGTTGAAATCGCACCTGTACTTTTGACATAGAAATTGCGCTCAAATGTTGGCAACCAAAATGCGCGATATTGCCCCAGTCGGCGAAATAGAAACTGTCGATACTCAAACAAGGCTTGCTGACCTTTCATAACAGTTCGCATCGGTTTGCCGTAGCGGGCATGTAGCCAGTTGCTATGCTGATCAATCGGCCCTAATCCAAAATCCACCACAGTCTGGTGCTGCAGCACGGTGACATTTAACGCATTACCTTCCAGCAATAGACGCTTGAAGTAAATGTCATGTCCAAGAAACTCTGCGGGGACAGGTGCTTGAAGATAAGGTGCATCCATCACCTGAAACTGAAGGCTGGGTTGTCCATAAACTGCATTGATAGGTGCCGATACATCACCCAAAATAAAGCCCACTCGAAGTGGGCGTATAGTGAAATTCTGCAAGGTGATCGACTCATAGAGCTTTAAACCATTGGCTTGTATCTCTTTGATTTCAACGACAGCTAGACCATCTTTATGCTTAAGCAATGCCAGGGAATCGTTTCGGAAATCATAAATTGAAGTTTCACATTCAATAAAATCACCGTCCACACCACCAATACGCTGCCACTCTACATCAACAGGAATGGCCCACAGTTTACGTAAACCACCCCACAACACATTGAAGTTCTGCGCCAAAGCCGGACGTGCCACCACATAATCAATATTCAAAACTTGAGATGCGGTTTCACGTAAAGCTTTTCGTTTCTCCGTGCCATTATGTGAACTGTTGACGTAAGTTTGAAAACCTAGACTTTCAGACGATCCCACAAGCGTGCACTGGTCCAGTAAAACCAATTCACCAAAAAGTGTAGTTTGGATTTTCATTTACACTCCCATTGCGCGCCTAAACTCAGAAGGATTTGCCTTGATGAGGTTTAAAATTAACTGCCCAGCAGCAGGCTTTCTAAAATAACCACCAACCAAATCCTCCTGTTCAATTTGATTGATAATCGTAAGACCCTGCATACCATTTGATGAAGATTGCTGTTCTCGACCTAAAAATTGAGGCGTAGAGCCTAAATTAGGATTTCCTAAATCAGGGGTATTACGTATCAATCCACCATCAGCAAACTTACCAGGTAAATTACCTGTAGCATTCATGTAATCAAGATTGCCTATTCCAAGTTTCGCAACAGCAGCAGCCTTCATCATGTACTCACCATTGGATGCCCAAATCGGAATATCATCACTCGTGCCTGTACCTTTACCCGTAATATGACCACCTGTCGCAAAGCCTTTCATCGTTACCGAAGAAATCGTTGCTAAAGCTGGAGCTAATGCAGCCATTACTGATGCAGCACCTGCAAACTTCTGCGGAAGTGTCATAGCACTAGGATCAGCAAATGCTTGCGTATAGGCTGTCCAAGCTGCAACCATAGAAGATGCAATTGAAAACGCCTGCTGACCAGCAAGCATTACTCTATAAGCAGTAGATTGCTCCCCCGCACTGTCCTTAACAGATTGTGTGAGTTGTGAAAATGTATTCTGGCCATTAGTCAGAAGACCTTGCCACATATCCATCTGCTGCTGATACTGATCTAATACAAGCTGTTTTGAACTTGCATTATAGTCAGCATCTAAGGCTCTCATTTTCTCTAGGTGGGTCGCTTTTGCTAACTCCAGAAGCTCATAGCGCTTTTGGGCCTCATCTGGTGCGTCATAGTCCTTGTTAATCCGATTTACATTGTTGGTGTAATCATCAAATTCACCAGACTTTGCCTGCTTAGACGATGCATTCAAGCCAGCTACTTGATACTGGTAAGAGTTTTTCCCGTACTTAGACGCAACACCAGATAACGCAATTGCATCCTCTGCATTTGCCATTTGACCCAATAAATCGTTTTTGGTGCTGTCGTACTTTTCCTTTTGTGCCTTTTGAAAATTATAAACATCCTTCTGGTATGCATCAGCCTGAAGTTTCAGATATTTATCAATAGCCGATTGATCACCCTCATATGCCAACTTAACATCTTTGATCTTTTGAGCATTATCATCTGCCATTTTCTGCTCTTCAGTTGCATAACGAGATGAAACATTAAGCTGCAATCGGGCCTGTTCATTCCGAATGCGGGTGGCCTCCTCATTCGTTTTTTTGACTATATCTAATTCAGCATTTGCTTCTTTTAAAGCGCCAGAAGAACCGTTATAACCTAAAACTGAAACATGAATATGCCCACCTGTGGCACGGCTAGATGGATTTTTATATTCATCCAAGACCTTAACAACAAAACCATATCGCTTTGCTAATGCTTCAAGCTGAGTTACTGCCTGTTCAGACTGTTTTGCATCTTCAATGGTGAAATCAAAGGCATTACCTGTGGCATGCTTGCTGTTTGTTCCTTTATGGTATGTATCATTAAATGCAGTAAATCGAGATAAAGAACTGCCTAAAGTGTCCTGAGCCATCTGTGCAAAATTAGCTGTATAGGCACGAACATTACCACCAGCAAAAGATTCGGAACTTTTTATACGTAAGCCACTTAGTGCAGATGCACCCACCATTTTATTTAAATCAGCTTGTTCTTTCTTTAACTTAGCTTTACTTAAAGCCTGTTTCTCAGCAGCTTTAGCATTTTCTTCAGCTGCTTTGGTATCTATTGCAAGTCCTCTTGCAGATTCATTTGCTGCAGTATTCACTGCATATATTGAATTGACTAATGCACTGGACGAAGTACTTGCTGCATCACTTGTAATACTTACTGCATCAATACGTTTACCATAATCCTCTAAGGTATCGCCAATATCATCAAACATCATATTAATTGTGGCAATTTTATCCCCTTTTAGAGCAGCAATCGCAGCAGCGGTACCGCCAATAACTTTGCCTGCGATAGTAAAGGCAGCAGATACACCTAGGGCTACTTTAGTTACAGCTTTCAATACTGAACCAATTCCGGCTCCGACATCCTGCAACTGTTGTCCATTTTTTGATGTTCCAAATATGGCATTTGCGACATCCACCATGGCTGGCATAAAACCTGTAACTAACTGATTTTTCCAACCTTGAAATTGAATACTTACAGCCTGCGTTTGAGCATTTAACATTTGAGACTGTTTAATTGCTTCCTCAGTCTTAATAACCCCTGCGTCTTCTAAGGCTGAACCATATTCATCAAGTAATTTACCACCATCAGCAAAAAGTGGTAGTAAATTGCCTAAATCGCTTCCAAGGCTTTCAAATACAAAACGTTGCTCCTGTGAAGTCGCGCCTAATTCATCCAATTTATCTTTAACTAGCTGGACAGCCTCAACACCATCTTTACCTTGAAGTGTTTTACCGAATGCTTTGATTTGATCATCCGTAAGCTTTGTATTATTTTTCAAAGCATCAAAGAAATCAGCGGCACCACCACCTTGGGAAGCACTAAATTCACCCAGTTTTTCTTGAACATCAGAAAAAATACTCCCCAGTTGATCCTGTGAAATACCGAGCTGATCAGATGCATAACTCAAAATCTGAAAATTCGTAGTACTAATTTTGGCGCGGTTCGCTAGAATTGCCATTTGAGTGTCTGCTTTGGCTACCTCTATAGTCATTGCAGCAAGACCACCCATTGCAACTACTGAGCCACCGACTGCCATACCAGCTAAAGCTGCTGTAGTAGTAAGGACACCTCCCTCGAATACTCCCAACTTTCCTGTGATATCTGTAATAAATGTCCCAACCTGTGTACCACCAAGGGCTTGATTCATTTGTTCTTTAAAATTGGAGAAAGCCTTGCCCATTTTATCGGTAGATTCTTTGGCTTTACGTTCAGCTTTGTCCATTGGCTCGACAAATTGACCAATTTGAGCCACTAAATCTAGGGTTAAACGCCCCAATGAAGCTGTAGCCATACTTTTCTCCAGATAATAAAAAACCCCGTAAAACGGGGTTCTTTTTTAGTTCAATCACGAATATTTTCTAATGCAATTCCTATAAGCTGCAATATAGGTATGTAATGCTTGATATTTAATATCACTCTCTAAGTGTTCAATTGGCAATGTATATATGAGGCTAGACAGAATCCTTTTAATTTCGTCTCGATATACTGGATCACTCCATTCATCCACCAACTCATTTTGTTCAGTCAGAGATTCTCCGTTATACCTATTTTTTAATAGCTCCATAACGTATTCAGCATGACCAGCACAACGTTCATCTAAAGTTCTTTCGTGTCCCGCAAGAACTAGATTTGATGTAAAAACCAATAAAAATAAAAAGTATTTCATTAAGCCCTCAAATTTTGTAATTTAGGACACAATAATCATATGTACATAAAAAAGCCACCCTATTCCCCACCATACATCGATGCAGCTTCTTCAAATCCAATATCTGGTGCATCATGATGTGGTAAAAAGTCATATTTATCTTCTACCCGAAAACCTTCCACTTTGGCGTACATATATTTCAAATCAGCTAGGGCTTCATCAAGTCTTAATCCGAAGTTAAAACTGCCTCTGATTGTTCGGTATTGTCTCCAGAAGATAAACTCTCTGTGGCTAATGGTTCGTTTGGCTTCTGCAATTGTTCTTCCACCGATTCCGTTGAGGACGAGTTCTGCCCAGATTTCTTCTTGCTCGAATTCGTCGTCGGTGTGACCTTTCCCAAAAAATTCTTCTCTAGGATTTTTGCCCAAATCGCTTCAATAAATGGTTTGTTAAATTTCAAACGAATTTCATCTTCGGTAAATATTGCTTCGCCTTGTTCATCGACAATACAGTCAGCCAAAATACTAGCTAAAGATTCTTTATTATTACGATTCGCTTCCATTTGAGCAATTGCGGTCGAATAATCCATAATTTTGATGTACGTTTCAAAATTACACACTTTACCTTTTACAACAACTTCAACAGTAATTAATTCAGGCACATCAACCAAAATGCCTGACTTAATATCAGCAATACTTAATTTTTTATTCATGGTTTAATCCAAAAAAGTTAGCCCCTTTCGGGGCTCGGGTTTAAGCGGTTTCACGAATCCAAGCAACTTTGGTACTACGTTGGACTGTACAGGTTGTTTTAACAACAGTATTGGCATCAAGATCCATTGGGAAAGAATCAACATAGCCTGTAAAGGTATTCCAGCTGCGCCCTGGTGGCAGGGTTACTTCACCTGTAGCAGCATCAATGGATGGGACAATATTTTTTACTTCACCTTTATTCTTTCCAGCCCAGCCAACAATAAACTTGAGTGCTTTACCAGAAACTTCTAGGTCATATAATCGTCCATGTGATGGAACCTTGGGATCAGCATTTAAGTCAAATGTAGATTGACCCGTATCTTTTAGGCCACCTCCTTCCATGTACTGCTTACTTTCCTCTTCATCCAAAGGGGTAATTTCAATACGCTCTTTAGAATCCGTACCCGGTTTAAAGTTTAATGCACCCTCTACTTTAAACAGCTCCCATTCACCTGGTGTTGTGATTGATTCAGCAACTCCCCAAATGTCTGTACCTTGTGTACGTCGTGCCATAATTTTCTCCATAAAAAAACCACCTCTAGGGTGGCTTTCGTTTAGTTAAGGTTCTTCTAACCATCGGCTGTCTATCCGAATACGGTATAAATTGGTTTCTTGCTCAAGCTCACATCCTGTAAAGCCTTCAATTGCGCAGTAATCTTCTATGACTTTTCGCACTAATTTTGCAATGGTACGAGCATCACCTTTAGTTTTTGCATATATATCAATTTGCACATACAAAGAATCCATGTCAGATGCACCAGATAAGTATTGCTCCGTATCTGCGTTAATTATCTGCCAACATACATATGGTGTGCCTTCTGTATTGCTGGCATCAAACTCACCGACTCTTAAACCTGCACCATCGGAAAGTAATGCTGATAATTCAGCATTTGCAGCACAATGGTCGTAAAGTGGGATAATCAACATTATTTAATATCCCCCATCAAATCTGCTTTCAACTTTTCAGCAAAAGCATCTGTGGCATTTTGAATGTTTGATTCTAATGCCGGGCGCATAAATGGCTGAGCTTTGTTTTTTGATGTACCAAACTCAACCAACCAAAAGTGTTTTGTGTCATTTTCTACAGGGGTGTAATGCGGATTTGACTCTCGTGGTTTGCCTTTACGCTGCACATTTTCGTTGCTTCGCCAAAATTGACCACCACCTTTAACACCTACACGGACTTTTGTGGTGTTTTTATCACCAGTTTTGCCTGTGCGTATAACTAAATTTTTGGAAATATCTGCACTGGTTTTAGGGTCATCAATCTTTTTAGCATTGTCCTTGGCAGACTGTAAAACAGGCTTTGCAGCTGCTCGAAGCGCCTTTTTTACATGCTTTTTAGCCACATTTTTGGTCAGTTCATCCATTTTTTTTAAGGCTTCTTTTAGACCTTCTATTTCGAATCCTGCCATACATATGCCCCCAACTCACAAGCCAAAGTGACATATTCACGCCCTGTTTTGTTATCACGTAAGGGCGCAATAATGCGGTAATAAAGCCCATCACATAACAAACGACAGAGCGACCAATCAGTATTTGGTTCAATATCGTCCTGACGAAGCACAATACGGGTTGCTATCACTTTTTGATCTTTTCGTGCAGCAATGAAATCACGGATTGAGGCATCCGTTATGCGACCATAAATTGGAAAGATGGTGATCCAAACAGTTTCACGGTCTCCACTGCCATCATTTTTTATAACAACTTGTTTTCTTTGAACTTCAATAAATTGGTTTAATTTTCCTGTCTGCATGTCTACTCCTCAAATATTCCAGCCATCCAATCCATTGAATCTTTGAATTGTTCTCCTGCTTTTGAGATTAGATCCCGAGCTTGTTCAATTGAAATTCGATCTTGAGGGCGGGCAGGATCTAATGTTTTGAAAATTTCATCTAGTATTTTCAAGCCTTCTTCTTGCTGCAAAACTGCTTGATATGCAGCTTTTCTAATTAAGCGTGACATTTTAAACACCCATTTTTCGATAAGGCAGCATGAAGTTTTCCACTGCACGGTTGACGTATAGATTGACTTCAGTTTGAGCCGCTCGGTTCTCATACATATCAGTTATGATCAACAAGGTTGCAAGGGCTAAATCTTCTGGAAATTCACCATTAATAAGCACGTCATCCAAGGGCTTATCGATAAAATTCTCAATGTGTTTTAAAGCTGCTTTTGTGAGTAATTGAATGTAATCGTCATCACGGTTATGCAGGACTCGCAGCTGCTTCTTCACAATGGCTAGGTCAATGTAATCACTCATAAAAATAGCCTTTTTAAGACGAAAAAAGAGGTAAAAAAAGCAGCCCCGAAGGACTGCTTTTTAAGATTTTTAGATTATGTACCAACAACTTCAACAGCTTCAGAAACTGCACCACCCAAGACTGCAAACAATACAGCATGTTCACCAGCTGCAAGCGGATTTGGTGTGAACTCCCATGCGCCAGTGTTATCTGCAACAGTTGAAGCCGTTGCGATATTATTTTCGCGTAGAACGATAATGCTATTCGGCTCTGCTGTACCTGAAAGCTCTGCCGTTGTATTTGTTGCTACGACAGGTGTATCAAGTTCTTCAATCGCAGGTAAATCACCAGAAACACAAGCATCAGGCAATACAACACCAAAGGCTGCACGCATTTCCGCACGTAATGTCACAAGGTTCTTTGTAAAGTTATTACCATCTTCACTTGATGCATCCACATGGACTTCTTCACGCACATAGCCAGCTGTCCCCATTGAAATATTGCCAACCCAATACTTAAACACTGGCATTGCAGCAGTTAAAATTACAGGCAAATTCCAAAGTACTGGCTGAACAGCTGCACCTGGTGCACCAAATACATAATGGCCATCTGTACCCTTAATACGTTCAATCGCACCCCAAGATTCAGGATTCAATAAAATATATTCAGGTAAAACACCTGCTGCACCAGCACGGTATTTAGCACGGCTTAAAACATCAATAGCGCTATCGTTGGCACCTACAGCAACAGTTAAATGAGTACCTGCTTCAATTAAGCCAATAAATGAACGGGCACCTGACGATTTGCCATCACCATTTACCAATTTGTATTCAAGCTTTAAACGTACACCATACGCTAAACGCCCTTCAATATATGATGCTAAGGTTGGCATATCTGACAGCAACTGGTTCGACACACGAATCCAGTGCGCAATCGTACCAACAGCTAAATCAATCACGCCAAATTCAATATCGGATTCAGGCTTATCTGCTGCCTCCTCTACTAAATCAGCCATAATGTCATAGGCCGACTCACGGAATAGCGGAATCAATTTTTCACTGATAGGCGTAAAGCTAATCAAATCCAGTAAAGCTAATGCACGTGTGGCTGTAGTAATTGTCCCTGAAGCAAATTGGGTATTTGAAGGCAAGCCATCCAAAGTCACAATATTACGTGCTTGGATACCATCAATCGAAAATTTACCGCGTGAACGAACAATAGCAGCAGCTTGATCAGCAATATCTTTATTGCGAATCAAAATAGATGCCACACTATCTTGCTCTGGCTTGCTACGATCATGAATATTATCGATCAGTTTCTGTTGGACATCTTCAAGATCAGACGAAAGCTGTTTAAATTCTTTTGCACGCGCTTCAAGCTCATCTCGAACTTCTTGTGGTAATTCAACTTTGCCTTCAAGTTTTTCTTTATAGCGTGTGATTAAGTCATCAAGCTGCTGTTTACGTGTTTTTAAATCAGCACAAAGCTGTTCAAATTCTTTTGCAGCAGCTGTATCACGTGTGTGCAAGCCTAAAAATGGAGAATGGATATTTCCAGCAGCAGCTGATCCGATTGCTAAAGCGACTTGGTTTTTTGATAAAGCATTCATACTAATTTTCCTATGCATAGAAAATGAAAAACCCGCTTAAAGCGGGTAATAAATAAATTGTGATTTACTCAGCCATCAAGCCAAGCAAGGGGATCTTTCTTTGACACTGGTTCTTCATGCGGTTTTTGCATTCCAGACAAACGTGCCATCAATTTTTTAGCGTAATCACCAGGAAAGCCCATAGAACGAATAAGCTCTTCGGCATCATCTTCTGTTTTGATGGAATCAATCGCATCATCATTGATGATTCGGGCTGCACTATCTGCTGGCTCATCAACAACACTAATTTCATAAATATCAGCACGTTTGATTTCAATATGCGTACCTTTATCCTCTATATCCATTGGATTCGGAGGATAAAATGCAATCGAGAAACCATCTACGGTTTCATGCTTGACCATGGCTGCTACTTGCTGCGCCCAATACAAACCAGGTGTAAATTCCAGCTCTAAATAAAGACCAATATCGTCTTCTTTTAAAGCTGTATATTTACCAATTCGCAATGCCATCAGCGAATCAACCCAATACATACGCCAGCCATGGTTATAATATGCATGGACTTTTTTGGTCCCTGCTACAAATGCGGCACAAACTTCAGCAAATGCACCACGAATGAATTTTTCACCGTAAAAATTAATTGAATCCCATTTCACAGCGTAGCCACTGACCTTTACCGCACCAGTTTTATCATCCTGAATGAAACGTAAATTTTCAGCCCCAATTGGCATGCGCCGGCATTGAACTTTCGGCAAGTTTGGTAGTGCTTTATTACGCACTAGCAGGTTTTGATTCATCAGCTTTCGCTCCGTAATTGCCGCTTTTCATACGTTCGGCTGTTGTCATGTTCACTGGAACCAGTAGGAAATTGGCATTAGGATCAGGGTTATCGCCTTCCTCCATCTGGATCTGATATGGACTAGCTTGACCAGACATAATGCGTTCTTTGTTAGACTTAACTCGCTCCAGGTAGGAAGCACGTAACAAGTCCTTGGTCTTAAACTCGAACTCATATTCATCCCATTCATGTCGTTGCAATAGGTGAATACGTGCACTTTCTTCTATTCGCTCCAAATATGGCCGCAAACCGAACTTATGAAAGCCATCGACCAACTGTTCGATACCACTACCCCATGTCGTGCTGGAATCAGTACTAAAAATCAGGATTGGATTCACACCGAAATAACGGCATGCCTCTTCAACCGCCATCTTGCGAATTTCAATCAATTCAAGATCTTCAGGTGTTAGGCTGATTTGCTCGAATTTCATATCACCTTCGAGCACTGGCATATCACCATCATCGCCATTCACGAGAATATCCATTTCATTACGAATTTCGTCACGCTGCTCTTTTTTAAGCCATTTTGGTGTCAAAATTGCACCTGTTGGCTTTGCACCATTCGACATCAAACGCGAAGTTTTGTCGCTGCCAGCCAAACCGATGCCAATGGATTGTGCTCCATAGGCAATGGGAGACATTCCAACAAAACCAGTGCCAAAAAGTTTGATATGCCAAATTTCTTTATCGGTATATTCGACAGTTTTGCTACCAATCTTGCATTTATAAAGCGGTGCACCATCGTCTCGGATGCTCGGATCTACCGAACCAGAGTTAATGACTTGCAAGCTGACTAACTTCTTACCAATAAAATCCTTTTTGACATAAGCATTCCCCGCGACCAAATTCAGCATGAGCTGTTCAAAAAACTCAACACGGGTTTGATAGCGGTTCGGCTTGTTATAAAGCAGCCGAATCACATCATGATCTTTAACTTGAGCACGGGTTCCATCAGACTTTAACTGAAACATTTGCAAAGGTAGGGTCGCCACAGATTCAGTCAGAATTTTGACACAAGCAAAAACAGCACTCAGTGTCATGGCACTGTCAAAAGTTACAGGCTTGGCGGTTCTAAAACTAGAACGGGGACGATCAATAATGGTCGTCCCCGTTTTGTCTTGCATTGGTCCCGTTCCCCGAACCTTCAGACTATCGCGATTGTTTTTATCACGACTTTTTACTTTATCGCGCTTTTTACTCATCGCTTTTTCACCTTGATCATGTCATTCAACCAATCATCAATACTTCCTGAATCCTCACCAGGGATTAAATCGAATACTTGCTCATTGTCATAATACATAGCGCGACTCGCACCAATAATCATGCCGACAGCAGCATCAATTTTCTTTGCCCTTGAAATCTTTCTTGGGAAAATATTTTCCTTCCCGTCTTCTTTTACAACAACATTTAGAACACACCATTTCAGTACTGGATCACCGTTATGATGCAGACGACCTTCAACAAGCAACTGTTCAATCCAACGCATCGCAGGACTTAAATGTTCCACTCGCTGCGGAACTTCAATCACATTTATATCTTGATCAAGCAAATTAGCTGTCAATTGCGAAGCGTGATATGGGTCATGGCCACATTCATAAAATGGATAATCCAAATGATGCTGCTCAATATCCTCTTGAATACGGTTAAAATCTGTAGATTTCCCTGGTGTTTCAATCAACCATTCATCATCACGCCAAACCCGATATTCATCTGGTCGAGATTCACCATTAATAGCTTCTGGCGATTCAATAACATGCTCATTTAGATAATTTTTTGCAAATACATGCCAGTGGATTACATCATTTTCTAAACGTGGCCGCCAATCAACCCAAGATGCTAAGTCAAGTCGACTTGCCAAGTCATAGCCGCCAAATCCGACAATGCCTTTGAATTCCTCTTGCTGGATTTCCGATTCAGCTTTTGCCCAAGATGATTCAGCAATCCAGCCGTCAACAGCACCCACCCATTCATCTAAATGCTTCTGACGAAAAATGGCTTCATATGCGGGGGAGATTTTGCATTTATCAAAACCGCCCTGAAGATACTCAGGTTTGACCGAAATTCCATAGTTTGGATTGGCTTTCTCCCAATTTTTGGGGTCCTTCCAATCATCACCCTTGTCTAAACAAAAAATAATGCCAAAATATCGATCATGCTTCCCTTTACCCTCAAGGATTGCTACCACGATTTTTCGCTCTCGATAGCAGATTCCAGTTGTATCTTTTCCTGCCGTGGTAATAGCAAACAATAACGGCTGTGAACGGGACGCAATACCATTGGCAACAATGTCATACATGCCTGAATCTTTATGGGCATGCAGTTCATCAATCAGGCCGCAATGAACGTTAAATCCATCTTTCGATCCATCCCGATCTTGTGACAGCGCCTGCATCGTTGAATTAGTCGTCCGCTGAAAAATAGAGCGCTCTTGATATTCGATACCAAATCTTTCTCGCATTTTTGGCGAGTACTGGACCATTGTTTTAGCCGATCCAAACAAAATGTTAGCTTGGTCACGTGTCGTTGCTGCCGCATAAACATTTGAACCTGGTTCACCGTCAATGAAGGACATATACAGCCCGACGGCAGCCAGCCAAGTCGTTTTGCCATTTTTCTTAGCAACTTCCAAATACACATAAGTGAAACGACGCAATTTTGCATAATCTATCCATCCATAAAGATTGACCGTTACAAATACCTGCCAAGGCGACATGACCAACAAATTGCGAGTGCCATCAGGCTTTAGTCGAGCAAGATCCCCTTCAACATGCGGACACGTTTCAATAAAAAAGCACGCATGATGTGCGCGCTCTAAATCAAAATTAAACTCAAATTCTATATCTGGATCGAGTGATCCTACTTTCAGCTTTTTTAAAAGCTTCTGAGTTTCAGGCCCAGCCCAATTAACATCAAAACCTGATCGGCTTAAATCATCTACGAATCGTTTGACTGCTAATTTTTCCAGCTTCCCTGCCGTGCGCGCACCAGAACGAACATCGACACAGTACTGGAGCGCAATTTTAAAGTAATCGCGCATATTGACTCACTTTATTAACTAGATCGAAAACTATAATTTTCGTATGGATCATTCTCAGGTTTTGTTGCAGCATCAGCTCCAAGTAAATCTAACTGCTGTTGTTTATTCACCTTGACGCTTGAACGCGCAGCTGGTGTTAAACCAAACTCACGTGCAGTTTTAATAATTTGTTCTTGCAGTTTGTTTCGGATCTGAACAAAGCCAGCTTGAACTTCAAAACCATTTGGAGTCTTTGCCAGCCATTTATCAATATCCTCTAATTTTTCCATCACATCCGCATATCGTGCGACGTTGTCACAATGCATAGCAAAAACATCACCATCAACGACACTGATTAAGCCGGCATTAACTAATGCTGGCCCCAAAGTATCCCAATGTTTTCGCGCTACCCCTTTCACCCAACGCGGGCATGGTGGCATCCCTAAATCTACTGAAGCATTTGCAACCTGTGCATCTGCATCGCGGTCATCTCGAATGCGCGAACCGCTTAACATTTTCTCCTGCAATGACTTAGGAGGTCGTCCCATATTTGACATATCAACCTCTAAAAATTGAAAACTTATTAAATAATAGAGGTATACCCCCCTATGGACTTTTGACCACACAAAAATTACACGGGGGGGCGGTCTTTTATAAGAGGTCGGTTTCGACTTTTGACCCCATATCCCCCTGAGAGAATTTGTTGCCGTCTTTCCGATGAACTCGACACTGGGCAGCCACTTCATCAAGTCGAGCAGGTCGCAGACGTTCATAGATTTCTACTTGAGGTTGAGTCTCATCATTCCAAAGGACATGAAGACTTGAACCCGTTTGAACAACAACACCGACATGATCAAAACCTTTGATGTCATCACGGTAGACGACTGGATCACCTAGCAGTATTACTTCGCTCATGCTGGCACCGCCTTGAAATGTGAGTGATGCAAACGACCACCGTTCCCTTCATAGTCTTGGACAAACACTGTCTTGTCATGGACTTCAATCACAGTGAACACTGCCTTGTCGTCGCACATCAAAGACTCTTGCGCATACTCAGTGACAACCAGTAAGCGGTCATTCACTTTGAAATCGTTCGTGCTGTCTTTGTTTGCCTTGGTCTTGATTTGAACTGGCGACCAACTGCCCCGATCTTCAGTAGCGGTTTTGATGTTGTGGTGTGTTTCACATAACGGCTGCCAATTGCTCTTATCCCAGAACAGCACCTTATCGCCCTTGTGTGGAATGATATGGTCAACGACTGTTGCTGGGTTGATGTAACGAGTCTTGTGACACTCAACGCATAGCGGATGTTCATCAAGGAATGCATCACGAGCTTTAGCCCATTGAGCATCATAGCCACGTTGATGAGCTGTGCCGCGCTCTCGGTCTTTCTTTTTGATCTTGTCTTGATGGTTATCGCAATAACCTTGGTTCGTCGCGTACTCTTTGCAACTGTTCACCAGGCATGGACGTTTAGCTTTCTGTGGTGCTTTCTTTGTCATGAACTGAAACCAATTTTGTTTTAATCGAACTGCGAATTAATTTCTTAGAAACTGCATCGGCTGCAACACCAACAAAACCCAATGCATAAGCCAAAATCATTTTTGGTTTAGATAACTTCACTTGGATTTGTACAATCTGTTTTGAATGCATGGCTGAAACCCCATAAAAAAGGGCTGCATGCCCGACATTGACCGAAGACATGCAGCCGAAAAAAAAGAGCCTTTCGGCTCTCTCAGAGGAAACTACAGCGTTTTGATACAGTTTCTCATTGTGGTAAAAACTAACTTAAATCTGTTTCAGTGTCAAATACTAATTTTAATTAGTTTTATTGAGCTGAAAAAACAGCTTTTCATTTGCAACTGAATACTCTCTTTCTATGTCTTCTAAAACTGCCGTGATTGAAGCATTCAAATAACGATGAACTACCAAATAGTGAACACCAGCTAAAACACCTCGATTGCGTACAGTATTTGTATAACTTGCAGGGACCATACAAAATTCAATCAATGCAGTACGGACCACCGGTTCATGATATTCATCAGACACGTTTCTTGCTGAAAGTAAATCACGGTACTTCTGCACTAGGTGTTTACCTAGTAACTCAACATTGGTTGAAGTATTTGCACCTAAACACTTCATGCGCACTAAATTATCCTGTAATGGACTTAGCTTGGCATAACTCATTGCTACACAAACATCCTGTGCTGTAAGCGCACCATGGCTACCACCACCAATCGAGTCAAAGTTAGTCGTCTTTGGGCTTAATAAACGAATATATTTTTCCAAAATCTTTATCCTTGTTGAATTTTTAAGCATTGTTACGGGTAAAGGTCTATTTGTTACGGGTCTGTTACGGGTAGACCAATAAAAAAACTTAATAAAAACAATGATTGTTACGGATGTTACGAGTGTTACGGGGTAAATCACCTCGCGCGGGGAAATATTCAATTGATATAGAATTGAATAAATATAAGCGAATAGAAATTTTTCTCCCGTGCGCGCGCGTGCATAAGCCCGTAACAGCCGTAACAGGGTGTCTGTAATGTAGGTGGGGTAAGGCTTTGACAGTGTTACGGGGTGGCGAAAAAGCCCGTAACAGACCCGTAACACCCGTAACAATTGAAGTTATTTTTTTATAATACAGGTGGTACATCATGATCTCCTTTTAACTTATCACGAAACTGTTTGACTTGGGAAGATAGCCATTCTGCTTGTTTTATATTTTCAGGTGGCAAACCAGTAAAAATCATACGTCTTTGAACTTCTTTTCTTTTTTCCTGATAGCCAGCGCCTGTGATCACATCTTCATAGATCCGACCATGGCCTTTGGCCACAACACGCTCTGAAGCTATTAAGCTTAAAAACTTATTTGCAGGAATCGCCTTTTCACCGTTCTTATGACACCACTGCCGATAAGCCACATACAGATCATCTGAAAGACAGCAAACAAATGGGTTATCAAGTAACCCTGCCCGCCAATCATCCAGAAACAGTTTCCAACCAGGCAAACCAAATTGAATAATTTTCTGTTTGGCCTTGGTCATTGGTGGTTCTGTGTAAGGTGTAAAGTCGGTCAAATCGACAGACAGCAAGTAAGTGTAAAAAGCGTTAATCGCACTGCTATTTGGTTCAAGGCAGTTTTCGATCAACCCTTTAAGATCGTTGCCTAACTTCTGATTTGGTTCAAGTACAAGGAAACGACGGTCACGCTCCTCAATAGCAAGCGGCTGCACCTCATTGGATAAGAAGACACAGTTAATGTGGTTATTTTGGCTATAGCCCGACATGAACTTTTTCTCAATACGAATCTTCTCTCCAGTGATCATGTGTTTGATCAAACCCATCATGCCGAACTTAGACTTATTGTTAAATATTTCTTCAAAAAGACAGTAAAGCTTACGCTCTGCCCAGTCGGTATAAATAGATTCAAGGCCATTTTGACCCAGCGTAACTGAATAACATTCACCATAGATTCGGGTCATGATCTTCTCAAAGAACAATGATTTACCAGATCCTTGAACCGCACTGCACAGCAACACGGATGTATTCAATTTTGCACCAGGATGTTGAAGTGGATAAGCCAGCCATTTCATTAGCCATTCATATGCGGCTGTTTCCTTGCCACACAAGAATTTGACCAAGTTAATGATCGGGCTACATAGCTCTAACGCATCCCCTTGAGGAATAATCTGATTTTTTGCATCTAAAATTGGTGATATTTCCATACCATCATAAGTATTGATTTGCCCTTCTGTAATGTACATTGAAGGAACAAATACCAAGTCTTCATGCCAAATCATGCGTTTTTCCCTAGACTTTGCCCACATATCGTAAGCTCCTGCCCAGTTTTCTTTCATGACATCCGTTCCGACCAACTCACGTCGATAGGTATCCCAACATGCTTTTTTGCCCTCAAGCATAATAAAGCGCTCAATCATTTCCTTTGCTTTCTGGTGACTTTCACCAGTTGCGCGGCCATTTGCATCATCAGCAGAAATGGTTTTACGTTTCGAATGAGAATTCCAAGTATCAAATACTTTTTTACCGCCAAGCATGGTTTGGAATGCAGCTTTTTTCCAAATCTTCTTGCCATAGTCATCCCACACATTGGTTTCACCTTCAATTAAACAGAAACGAGCAATCCATTTTTCCATTTGTTCTTCAGGTGAAGGCTCAGGCTGTACAGTATTTCCTGTCGAAATACCCGCGCCCCCGCTTGGCTCAACAACAACATTTTGCTCAAAATCGGGGTCTTGACCCTCAAAATTGTGGGTTGCACTTTTAGGGGGTTCGGGGGAAAACTCAATAGAAGAAATGGCCAATCGGATTTGATTTCCTACCTCTTCCAATCCACAAGCAACATGCAAATCATTGAAGTCTGTGTAGACCTTAGAATTCATGCAACAGACTCCTTAATTTGCGTAAAATCAGGCAGAATGATGATGCCACCAGTAATGGCCTGTGCCTCTTGTGCATACTTCAAGCCTGTATCTTCTTTGGCACTGTCATCATCTGCACAATACACAAATGATGCTTTAGCGTATTTCTGTCTTAATACAGCACCAATTTTAGGTAGATTATTTGCTACAAATGAAATCGCTACTGGATGCCCTGTCGCCATATGAATAGACATTCCTGTCGCATAACCTTCAGCAATGCAGATGACATGACTATCGTATAGATCTGGTTGAACTTCACCAATCATGAAGCCCAAACCACCCATTCGGCCACCGCCTGTTTGCCATTCACCCGCATCATTTGTATCTCCTTTGATGAAATACTTGGTGCCGTCAGGCTCAATAGTCTGCAAGTTCCATATTTTTCCATCCATAAAGTCGATAGCTGGAATTAAAAGATTGCCATGCCAATCAATTTTAACTTTTGGATCTTTATCCACTTGCTTATCTGCAAGGTAAAGACTTGCATCACCTTGATGAACATTGCGAAACATACCTTCAGCTTTTCGGGCAATTTGTTCCTGGCGTTTACGTTCTATTTCGAGTTGTTTCTTTTTACGATCTTCCGCTTCAAATCTTAATCTTTCGCGGTCTTCATCCGTAAAAGTACTTTCTTCACTCAAACCCAAAATATGAGCAACTTCTTGAATAACCTCGGGGAATGAGCGATCTGTTACACGCTGGATCAAATCTAGCCCATCTCCAGCCCCATGCTGTTGACAGAAGTAATCGCCATTTTCATGCTTGTCGTCATACCAAAAACGATCAGTTCCTGGTGGATTACATGCTGGGCAAGGTGTTTTCTTTTTAAACTGCACTTTTATGCCAAAACTTGGAAAAATTAGATTTTCCCAACGTCCACGGGCAGCAAATTTAATGTCTTCAGCCTGTATTTTCTTCTTAGCCATCAAATCACCTGCTCATGTTGCTGCTCAACCATTGCCAACAGCGTTAATGCAACTCGCACCAGATCCATCACATCCTTTTGGATTACAGCCAATTCATCTTCACTGATCACCCTATCGCCAATTGCGGTTGCAATTGATTGTGATAAATCGCCTTGTTCACGTGCTAACTTTCCGATTTTCATAACATAATCTGATGTATTTAGGTATTCAGGTTTGGGTAATTCAAACCAAGCTGCATTGCCATGAATGGCACAAATACTGTCCATAATTCGACCATCTTGGGTTTCAGATAAAACTGCTTCCAAATGGTAAATATTAGGTTTATGAGTTGGTGTTGTTGGATTCAAAGAACTACGAAACGTATTGATATTGAATCCATTTTTTTCAGCAATAACTGCCATGAGTGAATCATCATTTTGACGGTACACTGCTGCTTTCAATGCCATAGTTAATGACAGTACTGTGCGTTCAATACGCTGTGTGCTAGTGAGTTTCATGTTTAAAACTTCCCAATTCATTCATTTTTTTAGTTATTTGCATGAGCTACATTTTGCTGAGTTTCAAGTGACTTTAGGCGATCCGCAGCAATATCTCTGATCTGATACTCACGTAACTGTGGAATTTGCTCTTTATTCCATCTTGCAACTGCGGCCGTGGTTATCCCCAGAGAATCTGCAAGCTCAGAAAGATTGCAACCTAATAATTCGATAGCTTCGTCTCTAGTCATTACTTATCCATAAACTAACTTTAGTTAGTTAATTAAATAGAATTTAACTTAGCTAGTCAAGAACTAATATAAGTTAGTTATTAATGAGATTGAGCAATGGAAGATACATACAGCACAATCGGGTCGAGAATCCGCAAATTGAGAAAAGATAAAAAACTAACTCAAAAGGATGTTGCTAAAATCTTAGGAGTATCTGATGCAGCCATTGTGCATTGGGAAAAAGATGTAAACACCCCAAAACTAGAGCACCTTACTATTCTTGCGCCTACGTTAAACACAACAGTTGATTACATCATGTATGGAAAAACTGAAAGTGAAGAGAACGTTAAAGAATATCGACCTATTACTAGAATGCTACCCGTGTTAACACACGTACAATGTGGCAGTATGACAAATGTCCGCTCTATCTCTCCTCATGAAATTGAACAATGGTTACCAGGGCCGCCAGAGGCTGGAAAGAATGGTTATTACCTGATTACACAAGGGGTTAGCAACTCACCTTATTTCAATGATGGTGAATTTATTTGTATAGATCCTGATGTTGATTTTAATTCTGTTCAGACTGGTGAAATGATTGTAGTTTGCCAAGATGATGAAGCAACCTTTAAAGCTCTAGTTAGAGATTTCAACAAAATCTACCTAAAAGCCCTAAATGAAAACTTCCAGCCAAACATTATTCCTTTGAAAGAAAATGCTGAGTACAAAGGGAAGTATGTTGGAAAATTCACCCCAAGTAAAAAATTCATATAAAAATCTAATTTTTCATTTTTTATAAAACTCAGATTAATCTGAGTTTTTTTATAACAAAAAAATAAAACTAACTTTTATTAGCTAAAATTATTGACAATAAATCTAACCAAAGTTAGTTTAATAATACAAATTAACTTAAATTGGTTTTTATTATGAACACTTCAAATTCTTATGGTAAATCTGATCAATTCGATCAAACCATTATCAATCGCCTTCTTTCTGAAGACTTTGGGCAGCCTCAGTTGTCTGACCTTGCTTTCTACAAACTTCGTGCTGCTGCACAAATTGGCAATGCAATCTCTGCCATGCGCAATGCAACCAATCAACATGATTTTACTCAAGCGCTCAATCAAGCTGATGCATTTATCACTGCTGCTTTAGATTATGAATTTATCGATCTTTCTGAAAAAGCTGTTTGGCTGGAAGAAATGGCTGCCGTCGTTCGTATTCAAACGATTGGAGAGTCTGCATGAATTTAACCCAAACCCAAGAAAGCATTGTGCCTGAACAATCAGTGATTGATTCATGGCCTACAAAGGTTCGCACAACTTCAAACGCATGCCAGGCACAAGAACCTGTTGAAGTTATTTTTGATGCTGAACGTTGGCTCTATGAACGCAAAAATGCTTATCCAATGGTGGACTGTTTACCTGGTCCAGCTGAGGGAATGTGGAAAACATTTCGCTTCCACCCTGTTTACTGTTGCGTTGTTTTAAAAGACCAAGATGTATTGATACTTAATCCAAATGGCAGCTACTCAGTTAAGCCTGATACCAACCAAGAAGGCTGCGAACATCACCCATCAAAATGCTGCGAATGCATGCTTAAAGAAATTGATGAGGAATATCTCAACTGGATCTCAGATGAGGAAAAGCATTTAAACGCAGCACTAATTTCAATTGATGAGGTGCCGTGATGATCATGATCCTTATTCAGACACTGCCCTTTGCTTTAGTTTTTTTTCTAGCAACAGCTTTCATAGCTGGATTGGTTTGGTGCTTATGCACTGCTGTTACCCACGCCAAGAACTTAAAACTTGAAGCCAATCACCTTCAAAAAATTATTGAAGATCAGGAGAACGAGCATGCTCAAATTCACTGATAACCAAAAAATTGAACATGTTTTTAATATAGAAAATTTGGTGCACGTGCATGTACGTAAGTCTGACGAAAAAAATGTCACGCTTACTATGCATATGCTTGGGCCACACACAATTCCAGTAACTGTTGAAGCTAAGACAGCTAATTTTGTTTTGAGCGAATTAGGGGAACATTATGCAATCGAACATTGATCATAATGCAATTATTAATAAGGGCAAATCCATTGCCCTTGCCATCCAAGTCGACGACTGGCTGAAGGCGCAGGGCAAATTAGAGCCGACTCAAATTCCCTTTGGCCAAACTCGAATGAGTATGAAACCAAAGGACACCGAATATAAAACTGGCCAGCAATCTATGCGTGAATCTATGGCTGATTCTGTAAGTAAAAAAAGACCAGTTTTAAGTTCAACTGATCGCCCATTAACGAAAGAACAAGAACGTCACAAGTTTAATTTTGAAGCTAAGACGAAAGCCCTTGCTAAAGGTGAAAGTACCTTTGAAGGCAAATGTGACTTACATGGACTTACTGAGTTCAAAGCCTATCAATCTGGAAAGCATCACTGTGTCAAATGTCGTAAACGTAGAAACCAGTTAAAAAAAGAGGCTTATAAATGAATTTTGATAGCGCTCAATTTCTTTGGTGCACGAAATGGTGCAAAGACCAAGGTTTAAATCCATATAATTCAGTCAACTGGGCAGCTGCTAAAGCAGAATATATTAAAGCTCAAAGAGGAAATTGAAAATGCCTGAATTCGTTGTAACGATCGATGCAGATTCGGCTCCTCAAATCGTACTTGGTCAAAAGTTGTTTGGAGGCACCGTAACCGCGCTAAAGCTCGAAAAACGTAAACTGGTATCGGTGGCAGAGCTTGTTTCTAAATACGGCTTTTCTGATGAAACCATACGCAATAAGCTTGCTGTAATTAATCAAGGCACCAACGGCAAACATATGTACGATCCCGAAGCGGCAGATGCTCTACTGAAAAAGCAAACGCGACGACGAGGACCTAAACGCATCAATTGATAAATGCCCGCTTTATGCGGGCTTATTTCTTTCTATAGACTTGAACGCATCAACCAAATCTTTTGCATCCGGGTTGTAATAAGTATTCACCAGGACATCAATTTTCTTATGGCCAGTAATTTTTGCAAGTACTTCAACTGGCAGCTTTCTAATGCGAACCATACGAGTAATGGCTTCATGACGCGTATCGTGGAAATGAAGATTATTCAATCCTACTTCTGCCTTGCGTTTTTCCCACATTAATCGAAATGCATTCTCTGACTGGGGAATAACACGACGGCCATCATGCTGAATCAACTCCAACAAAGCTAAAGCTTCGTCAGATAATGGAACATTTCTTGGATCACCATTTTTAGTCTTTGGCAGGTGAACGTATTCATCATAAATATCTTTCTTTTCAATACCTAATATTTCACCACGACGCATAGCTGTTTCCAGCGCGAATAGAAAACCCCACGCAACATAATGCTGTGGAAGTGTCGGAACTGTACCCATTTCATAATTCAAAACTTTCAACATCAGATCTACTTCCGATGGATGTATTCGACGTGTACGTGCTTTGGGCTTTTTGGGTTTCGTCATTTGCATCCATGGATTTTCTTCCAGGAGAAATAATTCTTTTTGGGCAAAGGTAAACATAGCACTGTAATGAGATATTTCTTTCAAAACAGTGTTTTCACCAACTTGAGTAAGTCGATTGTTACGCCAGCCAGTTAGATCCTTTGGTGTGATGTCATAAATAGACTTCTGTGCTAAAGCACCAAATTTCATCTCAAAGTTTTTATACTGGCCCTTAATCCATGCCAAGGATGATTTTGATTTATTCCATTGGCCAACATCTTCAAAGTATTTATTGTTTAAATCACGGAATAGATATTTAGGCTTAAGTTCACCCGATTCAATTTGGGTTTGAGTTTTTAATTCAACCAATTTAAGAGCTGCCCACTGCTCACACTCTGCTGCGGTATCACGTGTGCAATAATATCTTTGATTCTGATATGAGACGGTTATTGTGTAAGTCTCGCCTCTTTTTCTTGGTTTTGGTATTTTCATCTTGTCGCAGACTTGTCGCAAATTTGACGTAAATATTGCCATTTTTCCCCAGTTTTGCCAAGTTTGCCAACTTCGAATGCACCCAATGCACCAAAAAAAAGGACCTATAAGCGTCTGATTTGCTTATAAGTCCTTGATATATATTGGTAGGTATATCCAGACTCGAACTGGAGACCTCTACGATGTCAACGTAGCGCTCTAACCAACTGAGCTATACACCTGAAGTAGAAGCATAATATTCACTTTTAAAAAGTATGACAAGCGCTATTTTTTGTTTTTTAAAGCAGATGCACAAGTTTTAAGCATTCGTTTAAATTGTTGAATATTTTTTGAATTCAATGTATTGGAATAACGTATTTTCTGATAATAATCACCCGCCTGTTTAAATAAAACTTGCTGTTCAGGTTTAACGTCTTGAGCTAAACGCAACAACCATTTGTTTACCGTTTCAGCATCTTGTTTACGCTGCTCTGCTACTAGGCTTCGAGAAAAAGACTGAACGACAATGTCATATTCAGAAGTTTGAGCACGTTTACGGCAAAATATAACCCACCAGTACAGTAAAACTAACCCACCAATGCTAATAATAATCAGCAATACCAATGAATAAGTGGATTGGAGTCCTAGCTTCTGCAACCAACCTCGTTGAGCCTCTGCATTATAGCCAACCACCTTACTTTGCCATTGGTAACTTGCATAGTCACTCCAAATGCGGATTTTGTTTAATACCGAATAGCGCTGTACATTCCATCGACTACTCTCACCCCAAACACTGGCATCTTGGCTCATTAAATCTTGCATACCCTGTTCAATACGCTGTGGTGCAATCATCGCTGTTGGGTCATAGCGGTTCCAGCGTCCATCCACAAAGACCTCCGTCCATGCATGCGCATCTAACTGTCGAACTTCCCAACTTTTTTCATCTGGTGAAGACTGACCACCTTGATACCCAACCACAATACGCGCTGGAATTCCCGCATAACGCATCAGCATCACGAAGCTAGAAGCATAATGTTCACAAAAACCTTGTTTGGTTTGAAACAAAAACTCATCAATACGATGCTGCCCCAACAAGCCTGGCTGCAAGGTATAGCTAAAGCCGTTGTTGCGATACCATTGCAAAATATTTTGGATAAAACGTTTCGGGTTCTCGTCACTTTGCTTAAACAGCTGCTGTGCCAATTGTTGCGCTTTCAAGTCCATGTGCTCAGGCACTTTTAAGTTTATGCTTCGTTGTAACTTAGATAATTCACTTTGGGAAAATTGAACATTTCCCATCCATTGCAATGCAATAGGTTCCACACGCTGGATTTGACGATAAGCTTGAATACTCCAATCCTGACGTAGCTGATAACGTCGCTCTAAGGGTTGTGAATATTCCAATGCCATAATCCACGGAATCGCGACATCAGCGGATAAATATTGATAGTTCCATTTTTTGGATGCTGAAATTTGCGTTAAGGTATCATCCGAAATACTTTGTTGATTAATAAAACTACTGGTCCACTTTTGCCCATCATATTGATCTAAGACCAGCGCGCGCCAATAAAGCTCTGAACGATTTGGGAGCTGAGTGACATCACCGATAATACGAAAAGCCAAATGACTGGACTGGGATAATTGCGCAATATCTCCAGGTGACATACTGTCACTCATTCCTGTCACCGCCTTATTTTCAGGAATTGGAATATGCCAAAGTGGGGGTAAGCGCGGGAAAAAGATAAACAACAGTACAAAAAAAGGTAGTGCAAGACCTACAAATTTAATGACATGTTTTGCATCTTGCCTTAATGCCATACGATTCGAGTTTTCAGATGCAAAAGAATGGGTTTGCACTCGATACAGCCCCAACAAACAACTCAATAAACACAGCAAAACCATCACTGCCGTCATAAATGACTGACTATGTAAAAACATACTCGCCGCAACAAATAAAGCAAAGTTAAACAGAATGATCACATCACGCTGAGTTTTTGTTTCTAAGGCTTTCGCAAAGAGAAAGATGCTTAAAACGGCTACGCCCGCTTCTACCCCTAAAAAGCTTTGATAGCTCCAAAAAGTGACTGCTAGAGCAGCAAGGGTCAAAATGTAAATTGCCCATTTCGGGAAATGGTTGCCCGTGGATTTCATGAAATACCATAGACAGCCGATACAAATGGCGAAAATGACACTCAATAGCGCAGGACTAAAACTTAGTTGTGTGATCCAAATCAAACTCAGTGTCAGCACAATGGCAATACGAATAGAAGAATGCATACTGTGCTCGCTATGCCTGCGCCAAAAGTAATTTGGCTTGAAGGTACTGTTCTCGCCCTATCCCTTTGGCCAGTTCAGTATGAGGTAAATACAGGGCATAGGCGTATTGTAACTGCTCACATTGTTCAACCAAGCCCATCATCAAGCTCAATTTTTCTTCATGTGAAGGACTCGGCATATGTGCATAGTGAATGTCTAAACTGTGTTGATCCTGATGTTGTTCAAAGACTTTAATAAATAAACCTTGTCCTTGTGCCACTTGTTTCCATGATACCGCCTGTAAAGAATCACCCTCTTTAAAATTTCGCAATTCTCGGAATTCATCCATGTCCGGTTCAAAACTGTGTTGCTGCTGTATATTTTCAGTCGCTAAAGACTTAGCTTTAGGCGCGATCCACAGGGTTTTCTGAATGAAAAAATAACTCCAAGCGCGAACAAGACCAAATGGATAAGTCGAATATATTTTAATCTCTGGAAAGCTAAACTGTCCGCGAGCTTTTGGAAAAAAATTTAAATCGACTACCTGATGGGTATCTTGAATAAACAACTGTTCTATATGATCAGCATAAGTAATCCAGAGGTATCGAGGCTGCGAATGCAGTTGTTTGAAATGCATTTGTAATTGCAATGCACTCTCAACCTGCCCTATTTCAGGGAATACAAGGTCAATACTTAAGCCATGTAGCTGTTTAAAGGTCAAATAAAAACTCATACACAGCACGGCACTGATTAAAAAACAAAACGCTAAAATTAAGTTATTGGCATAATTCACGCCTGCAATAAAGGTGATTAAAATCAGCACCACATACACATATCCTTGCTGATAAATAAACACCAGTACATCTTTTTGGGTCAGTTGTTTTTCAGCATTAAATTGAAAGCGTTTATTTATCCAGTTTTGCCACAGCATGTGTCAGCTTATCCTATCAGTGAACTTTGACTTGCTTCATAAGTTGCTCAGTTTCAGCTTCACCCAGCCCTATTCGATGCGCGGTCACTGCGACAAATACAGCCTGTACATCATCGGGTGTAACAAATGCACGGGCTTTAACCAAAGCATAGGCTTGTGCTGCTTTCTTCAAAGCCAGTACACCACGTGTAGATAAACCATGTCGACTTTTACGGGTCTCAGCCGCCAAATCTAGAATATAATCCAAGACTTCCTCAGACAAATAAATCTGTGGCACCAAAGTTTGTAAGGCCAGAATGTCTTGTTCAGAGAATACTGTCATCAACTGCTGAATCAAGTCATGACGGGATTGTTGCTGCAATAAAGCCTTTTCTGCCTGACGGGATGGATAACCCAAAGATAAACGCATAAGAAAACGGTCGAGCTGTGACTCTGGTAGTGCATAAGTTCCACTTTGAAAAAGTGGGTTTTGCGTTGCAATTACCCAAAAAGGCTGTGGTAGTACATAACGACTTGCATCAATTGTCACCACACCCTCTTCCATCGCTTCTAAAAGCGCACTCTGCGTTTTCGGACTACAGCGGTTAATTTCATCTGCGAGTAAAATTTGAGTAAAAATTGGCCCTTGCTTAAACTCAAACAGATGTTCTTTTTGGTTAAACATATTCACCCCAATCACATCGCTTGCCAGCATGTCATTGGTAAACTGAATCCGTTTAAATTGAAGACCGGCCAAATGGGCCAAGCTACTGGCCAATGTGGTTTTGCCTAAACCAGGCAAGTCTTCAAATAAGATATGCCCACCAGCTAAAAGGCTACATAAAGCCAATTGGGTTTGTTGATTTTTATCTAAAACGATTTGATTGACTTGATTGAGAAATTCTTGGATTTTTGGATAAAAAATACTTAACTGTGATTCATCGAGCATGTCATATTGCAACGTTTCTACCGTTTTCTCTTTTCCCCAAAGCACCTTATTCTCCCCAATCAAAATATAAATCAAGGTTTAACATACAGGTTTTTCAACCATACTCAAAGGCGATCCTTATAAATATTCAATGATTTGCGTATGAATGACTTCCCTCACATCAAGCTATTGTTTCACTGCAGATTTCAACTGATCTTTTAAAGTATCTGCGCTCATTGAAAATGATGGAGATGATTTCTCTGCTTGCTTAATCAATGCTATGAGTCGTGCATTGATTGGCGCCTGTCTACCACATTGTTCTGCGAGTTTTAAAACCTCACCATTAATCCAGTCGACCTCTGTGGGGCGACCTGCAATTAAATCATCTTGCATAGACGACCGAGCTAGTGGATCGATTGCCAACATTTTACGACTTAATAATTTAAATAATGGATTAGGTAAACTCAGTAATTTTGGAATCAAATGGGTCGGAACTGCGGTTAACTTTGCAGGTTTAATTTGTGCATAATCAAGCAGTGCTAAGGCTTCCTGCTGCGCCATTGCCACACATTGGCGATATTTACGAATCGACAATTGTTCCTTTAACGGTTTTTTTGACAATGCATTGATTGAATTATTTAAATTAAGTAAAAGCTTGGCCCACTGCACAGCCAGCATGTCTTTTTCAAAAACAATCTCTAAACCTGCTTTTTGAAATGCATTCTCAAGCAAATTTTGATTCGGATATTGCTTAACACTTAATGCACCAGAGGTACCTTGATGATAATGCCCAGCTTCTTGCGTGGCGACGTTAAAAGGAACCATCCCCTCTAAAATCATTTGCTCTTGCAAAACCCTTTTTAAAATAGGGACATTGCTTAAACCATTTTGAAAGCTAATGATCAGCGGTATTTTAGTTCCTAAATATTCTTTAAGTTCATGCGCAACTTGTTCTGTTGCTGCCGATTTCACACAAATAAAAACAACATCAGCATCCACAACCTGAGCAGGATCAGTCGTTAGTTTGAGTTGATGAGGTGCAAGTTTGATCTTTTTGCCTAAATAATCAGTTAAGACTAAGCCAAATTGGGAAAGCTCTGCATGAATACGTGGACGCGTGATAAAAGTAACATCACTACCTGCAGCAACCAATCTTCCGCCTAAATAACACCCAATGCTTCCAGCACCATAAATATATATTTTCATTCAATTTCCCTTTGCAAACATTCCAGTATTTTAAGAGCGATCACAATCAAAAGTTGTCAAATATACAACATGAACCTTTTATGCCTCACACTCCATGTTGCGTTGTGATTGAATCCATGATGTAACAACTTGCTTCATGCAAAAAGTACACTGTCGAATCTAACACGAGCAACCGCATGTAATTGAGTATTTTCACAAAAAAACGGCACCGAAGTGCCGTCTTTGAATTGATTAATTATATTAACATGGGCACTTTTTCATGCCATTCGTTGCAGATGGATAACGTGCATCCACACAATGACGATAAAAAGTTTTAGCATCCATCGCTTCTAAATCAGGATGGTGCTTTTTCATATGCTCCAAATAGTTTGGATAATCAGGCACCCCCACCATCAAGCGAAAACTTTGCTGCAAACGTTGCCACAATGTCGCAATTCGAGACCAATTTTTAGGGTTCAGAATCAAATCTTTCTGCGACATCACGGTCATTTTAATGATTTTATAAATCATCGTTTTTCCACTTTTAGCAAATTTTAGATTCATCTGACTCTCCTTAATGTCCAGCTTTTGATGGCTGAATGTCTTCAAGATCACGATAAATGGCTTCTGCCTCATGCACAGTCGGAACTGGGCTTGCCAATGCACGACGAATCACTCTAATCGCAGCAAACAGCATCACAATCGCCACAATCATAAAGAATCCACACAGTGCAGCATTGATCTGATTCGACATCGCAACGGTCTGCATTTCAGCAACCGTTTTTGCTGGTGCTAAAATTTCATTGTTTGCAATTGCATTGTTAAAGCGTTCAGCTTGTGCCAAGAAACCAATTTTTGGGTTTTCGTGGAAAATTTTCTGCCAGCCCGCTGTCATACAGGTTACCAACAAGAATATGGTCGGGATAATCGTGACCCATACATATTTCTCTTTCTTCATTTTGAAGAGGATAACCGTACCTAAGATCAATGCCATTGCCGCAAGCATTTGGTTACCCACACCAAACAGTGGCCATAAGCTATTGATTCCCCCGAGCGGATCGACGACACCTTGGTAAACAAAGAAGCCCCACCCTGAAACCGCAACTGCTGTACCCAACAAGTTTCCGAAAAAGTTATGTGAGTTTTTCACCGCAGGAATCACAATCCCAACTGTGTCTTGCACCATGAAACGACATGCTCGCGTACCCGCATCAACAGCTGTTAAGATGAAAAGTGCTTCGAATAAAATGGCAAAGTGATACCAAAACGCCATCATTTCACGGCTATTGAAAATTTCCGTAATGATGTGAGCCATACCAATAGCAAAAGTTGGCGCACCGCCAGTACGTGAAAGAATGGTACTTTCACCCACTTCTTGAGCCAGTAAAGTTAATGTTTCTGGAGTAACAACAAAACCTAAGTTACGAACAGCTTCAGCTGCGGTGTCTACACTTGTACCCAGTAAAGCGGCTGGTGAGTTAATCGCAAAATACACACCCGGATCAAGCACTGCGGCACAGATCAGAGCCATGATTGCAACAAATGACTCCATGAGCATACCGCCATATCCAATCATTCGAATATCACGTTCATTGTTCACAAGTTTCGGCGTGGTGCCTGACGACACTAAAGCGTGGAAACCTGAAATTGCGCCACAGGCAATGGTAATAAATAAGAATGGGAACATTGAACCTGCAAACACAGGGCCAGTACCATCAATAAATTGCGTGAACGCTGGCAGCTTCATTTCTGGCATTGCGAAAATAATACCGACTGCCAAACCTGCAATGACACCAATCTTTAGGAAGGTTGATAAGTAATCGCGTGGCGCAAGCAATAACCACACAGGTAGTGCTGAAGCCACGAAACCATAAATAATCAGCGCCCAAGTCAACTGAGTGCCCGACAGTGTAAAGAACGCACCCCAATATGGATGCTGTGCAATATTTTCACCGTAGACAATACCAAGCATCATCAAAACGAAACCAATAATAGATACTTCTGCAATTTTACCTGGGCGGATAAAACGCATGTAAATCCCCATAAAGAGCGCAATTGGAATCGTTGCCGCAATACTAAATACGCCCCATGGGCTGTGTGCAAGTGCTTTGACCACGACCAATGCCAAAACTGCAAGGATAATAATCATTACCCCTAATGCACCAAGCATGACCACAATACCTGCAAAAGTTCCAAGCTCTTGCTTTGCCATTTCACCGAGTGAACGTCCATCACGACGGGTAGAAATAAACAACACCAAAAAGTCTTGTACTGCACCTGCAAGCACTACACCGACAAGTAACCAAATCGTGCCAGGTAAATAGCCCATTTGCGCTGCTAAAATAGGCCCTACTAATGGACCTGCACCTGCAATCGCTGCAAAGTGATGTCCAAATAGAACGCTTTTGTTGGTTGGAACATAGTCCAGACCATCATTCAAACGATGCGCGGGAGTTAAGCGACGTTCATCAAGCTCAAAAACTTTATTTGCAATAAATAAACTATAGAAGCGATAAGCAATACTATAAATACAGCCCGCAGCAAGTACGAGCCAGATGGCATTGACATGCTCACCACGACTCAGTGCCAATATCCCAAACGAGACTGCACCGATGATGGCTACCAGTAGCCAGATGATTTTTGAAGTCAGGGTTGACTTCGGCTGAACAGATTCCATTTCAATCCCTCATATTTGTTGCATTCAATCAGCGTCTTTAATTATTCGAGGTACTGCTGTTTTCCTTTGCGACTTTACTCTGCATCTCCTTGTTTTGATCTAATACTTTGGCATAAAAAAAGGGATGATTTTCATCATCCCTTCCGATAATAGTCTATTTTTAAACCATTATGCACGTTCTAAATAATCGCCAGTACGAGTATCTACACGAACGCTTTCCTCTTGCTGTACAAATAATGGAACACGTACTACAGCACCTGTTTCCAATTTTGCAGGTTTACCACCACCGCCAGAAGTATCACCACGTACACCCGGATCAGTTTCAACAATTTTCAAAACTACGAAGTTTGGTGGGTTTACTGTTAACGGCACGCCATTGAACAACATAATGGTACATTTTTCATTTGAATCATCTTTTAACCATTTTGCAGCATCGCCCATTGCTGTTTTGTCAGCAGCGATCTGTTCAAATGATACAGGATCCATGAAGTTCCACATTTCGCCGTCGTTGTACAAGTATTCCATTTCTACTTCTACAATGTCAGCCGCTTCTAAAGAATCACCAGACTTAAATGTTTTTTCTAAAACTTTGCCAGAACGTAAATTACGTAGTTTTACGCGGTTAAATGCTTGACCTTTACCTGGCTTTACATATTCATTTTCCATGATTGAACATGGGTTACCATCAAGCATAACCTTAAGGCCTGACTTGAAATCATTCGTAGAATAATAGGCCATGACTGGCGCACTCCAAACTAACTAACTTAAATATTTATGTCTTTATCTTAGACACCAAAGCTTTGAAAAGCAGGGCCATAAAGATAGGGCATCTTTTTTGATGCCTCGTATTGTAAATGAGCAAGGTGTTATGAAGCAATGAAAATCCACTGCCTATAAGCCGAAGATCTTGATAAAATAGCCCTGTTCCGCGTGTTTTTGTGTATTGAAAAAGCCTTTTTAGACCACACACATCAGAACAACTCGTTTCGACATCACCCGATTTGATGACCTAACTTTCTTTTGACCTAGTATTTGACCCCTTATTGCATGACTCATTATTTGTACCAAGAGCAAAATTGGCAAGCTCAACTCAGTGATTTAATTACTGATCCTTTAGAATTACTTAATATTCTAGAGCTTTCTCCTGAGCAACTGCTGTCAGGCGCACTGCTTGCATCAATCCAATTTAAACTCCGTGTTCCCCGTGCTTTTGTGACAAGAATGCAAAAAGGTAATCCGCTTGATCCTTTACTCCTTCAAGTCCTGCCCCATCATCTTGAGCTTGAAGAACATCCCGACTTCGTGACCGACCCCTTGGGTGAGGAACAAGCCAACCAACAACCCGGTGTTTTACACAAATATAAAACTCGTTTCTTACTGACACTAACTGGGGCATGTGCCGTTCATTGTCGTTACTGTTTTCGTCGACATTTCCCCTATCAAGAGAACCTACCAAAGTCAGAAGATTGGATCAATATTCAACACTATATTCAGTCGCAACCTGACATTAATGAAGTCATTTTGAGTGGTGGAGACCCCTTAACGCTGTCCAATCGTAAAATAAAATTATGGATTGAACGCTTAGAAAGTATTCCCCAACTTAAATTTTTGAGAATTCACTCACGAGTTCCTATCGTAATGCCTAACCGTGTCGATGATGAGCTAATTTCCATCTTAAAAAACAGTAGGCTGCGCATTATTCTAGTGGTACACTCAAATCATGCATCGGAATTGGATGATTTTACCTGCCGTCAATTACAGCAATTAGTCGCAGAAAAAATCACCGTTTTCAATCAGGCGGTTTTATTGAAAGGGGTCAATGATCACGTTCAAATTTTGACAGATTTGAGCTACCGTTTATTCGATGCAGGTGTTTTGCCATACTATTTACATGTTTTAGATAAAGTAAAAGGGGCTCACCATTTTGATTTAAACTCGCAAAACATTGATTTGCTGTATCAAGGATTATTGGCGAATCTACCCGGCTATCTGGTTCCCAAGTTGGTCAGGGAAATTGCGGGAGAAAAGAATAAGACACCACTTTTCGGGGTTTCAACTTTTTGAGTTAAATAATAACGATGATGACGACGAGTACTTCAGATATTTTCCAAAAACCAACTGAATTAAAGTTGGATAAGCTTAGTTTCTGCCCAAGCACAGTCAAAGGCTTACAAGAATGGTTAGCAAACTTATCCATTTTACAGTTGGGTGACTCTTCTCGTTCCTTATTTCAAGCATTACTTGAAGTCTCCGAGCTTCAAGTCAGCGAAACACTTCGTTTTGATTTGGTTCAAGTACTGCATCCAAATTTGGAAAATGTGCTTATCAGTTTAGAGAAACATTTTTTTAATCAGGGCCTCATCACCACAGATCGAAATGACCATATTATTGAGCTTGCCTTATTAATGCGTAGTCATTTTGCTAAAGTCTATATCGACATTGCAAAACGTGTTTCTCAGCAAATCACTCAAAATAAGTTTTCTCTATTTGCTTTTAATCAAAAAAAGAATCTACAAACAGCTCGAACCGTATCGAGTTATTATGCCTTACAACAACTGTCACTGTTGTTGTACCAACAACACTTGCTCTATAGTTCTCCGATTCCGGGTCAGTGGCTAGCAGCTCATCAACTCTTGGATTCTGCTATTCAAAATAACTTCTATTTGACCAACATTAATCAAATACAAGGCACGCAGCATCAGCTCAACAATATTAGCCAAGCCTATGCGCAGCTTATTCTATTAGATATTTTTAATACCCATCAAATCCGTCCAGGTGAAATTCAAGGGCTATTTTTGTGTAGTTTTGATTGGGCAAAACTGATTCAAATTTTACCTAAAGAAACCACCTTATCTCGCTATATTGTCGATGCTTCAAAAGATTATCCACCAACTTATAATTCTCAAAAAAACAGTCACATTCAGCCAAATATTTTTATCTCGACACAAGCCCTGCTTGATCATCTCTCAGAGATGCAAACCAAACGTGCTGAGCCACTGTCTCGCGATGAGAAGATTTTCCTTACCCCTGCTCTGCATTTTCACATTCATAACTTATTGACGAATAATATTGAACGTAAGCATGAGCGTTATGAATACTCTGCTCAATTACAAATTTGTTTTGGCCTGTCGGTCGCACATTTCTATTTGTCTAAAGGCAAAAACTTTAATGAAACTTTAGAGCTAGAAGGCAACTACAACTTTCAGAATGAAAGTCACGTGATCAACTCCATGAACAGTAATATTCCTGTGGAGACGAGTTCTGCTCGTATGATTGATCGTGAATCGAAACAAATCTACCCTGCCGAAGTTTTAGATATTAGTGTGAATGGTTACCGTATCCGCTGGACTGGACCAACACCTGCACATTTAAAAACAGGTGAGTTTATTTTGGTCCAAGAAAATGCGCATAGCCAATGGCGCGGTGGTGTGATTCGCTGGATTAAACAATCGAGTGAAAAAAGCTTGGAACTGGGTTTAGAAATCTTAGCGCAAGATCTTTTCCCATGTGCTGTTATGGTAAAAACAGACCGAACCACTCAGAACTATCAGCCTGCGTTACTGGTACAAACGTCCCAGCTAGATGAAGTACAGACCAGTCTCATTGTGCCGGGTTCGAATATGTACCGAGAAAAACAAACTATACACTTACGCTTAGGTGATGAAGATCTTAAAATTTATTTAGTAAAAGCACATTTAATTACACAAAGTTTTATTCGTTTTGATTATGAATTATTGAATGACCAACAAGAGCCATTGGTTCAAAGTTTTATTCAAAAGCAAATGAATGCTATTAAGAATCACGATTTATGGGAAGCATTGAAGTGAGAAATCCATTATTATCTAAAAAGTTAAAACGTACGGAAACACGTTTACTCATTATTGATGATAATCAGATCCGTTATAACCAAATTCGTGACCTTTTAACTTCTAGCGATCATCAAGTCCATGCCACCTTACTGGATGACTTGCAAAACTTTGAAAAACAGCTTCATCTGCCTTGGGACGTGGTGATTTTTGGTCGCGCCTATGACTTAAAGTATGAACAAGCACTGACTTTGATTCGCAACTCTAACCAAGTCAATTTACCACTGATTTTATTAAAGCCAGATGAATATCAATCAACCCAATACGCAAGTTTTATTCGTAAAGGGGTCTATGATATTTTGGACTTAGAAGAAGCGGATAACTTTTACTTAGGTCTACTGCGTGCGCTGTCATTAAGTCGTTTATTGCAAAGCCAACAACAACTCATGAATGAGCTTGAAACAGCGCAAAGCCAAGCACAGGCTTTAGTTGAAGAAAGCAATAAAGCCATCGCTTTAATTCAAGAAGGGATTCATGTTTCAGCCAATGCTGAATACTTACAACTGTTCGGCTTAAGCTCTGAAGATGATATTATTGGTCAACCCCTGCTTGATATTCTCCAGCCGAAAGATGTAAACGATTTCAAAGTACGTTTTAAGAAAATTTCACAAGGTCAGTTTGATTTAGGTGCTTTTGAAGTTGCTACTCTTAATAATAATGCCCAAGCTAAAAATCCTTTAAAGGTTGAATTTTTAGCTGCACCTGAAGAGGATGCGCTCCAACTGACGATTGAAGTCGAATCTGAACGACCTGCTGCTCCATCGGTCAACACTGAAAAACACGCAATAAAACCTAATACGTATCAACAAATTAACCGTGCTATGACCAAACAGCCTTCTGATCAGAATGCTTTGGTTAGCTTTGCACTCAGCTCTTGTCCAGATGAAATTTTTAAAGCCAACTGGGCAACCACGCGTGATTATTTTAACAATATTTACAGTTTTTTAAATGAACAGACTCATATTCCTCTGTTTAAGGCGGGTGGGCAAACCATCGTTGGTTTATTCCAAGCAGAATCACAGGCCAAACTTGAATCTAAGCTGATTGCCTTAAATGCGCTCACCAAACCACAACTCATTACCGTAGAAAACAATAGCTATCCCGTAAATTTGCGCATTGGCTATACTTTATTGAAAGGTGAAATTTCAAATCAAGACCAGTTTGAAAACTTATTGTGCTCAGCCTTTAAAACCGCTTTACCGACCAATCAAGACGATTGCGAAATTGAGCAAAAAGCCAGTATTGATACGCCTGTAATTGAGTTGATTAATCCTACAGTCAGCGATACTTTAGACACTCAAAAAACAGCAAATGAACCTACGGTGCTTAAAGCCTTACATCTTGCATTAGAGCGTGGCGAGATTCATCTTAAATATCAACAGCTTTACGACAAAGAAGACACTAATTTATACACCTATGAAGTTACTAGTGGCTTTATTTATGGTAATACGTGGAAAGATATATCGAGCCTCAAAGAGTTAAGTGAAGACCACGAACTTTCTATTAAACTTGACCGCTGGATTTTAGTTGAGTCCTGTAAACAGCTACACAATTTTATCACTCAGTATCCTGAAGCAAAACTGATTGTAAACTTAAACAAAGCCGTACTGTTGAATGACCGCTCTTTCCCTGAATTTATCGCCAAACTGATTACCATTGTACGCAGTAAGTTAAGCCACCCAATTACCCTTCAGTTCTCTGAGGATGATATCACCCAGAACATTGCTGAAGCGCAAAAATACATTACCCAACTTCGCCAATATGGTGCTGAAGTTTCAATTCGTGACTTTGGTAATAGCATTTATAGTGAATCTATCCTACGTCAACTCGATATCAACAATCTCACCTTACATGAAAACTTAACTCGCATGCTCAGTAGCGACGCCAACACGGAAGAGTTGCAAGAAAAAGTTGCGGTATATCATCAATTGAAAAACATTCAAATTATGTTACGTGATCTGAATGATATGACGTCGTTTGCCAATGCATGGAATGTCGATGCCCGCTTTATTCAAGGTGATTATTTCCAGAAGAAACTTGATCATTTGATTGATGTGCAGGATCAGTAAAAGTTAAATCTTGGATACTAGCCTCTAAATTTCAAGACCTCTATATGGGGTCTTTTTATTATATTGTCTAGCTATTGGGCCTATGATTCTGTATCCAAATCATAGACATAAAAAAACGGGCAAATGCCCGTTTCTTACTTTTGCTATTAGTCGCGTTTGATAGAACGTGACATGCCAGCAAAACGTTGTTTGAACTTGTCGATACGACCGCCAGTATCAACGTTCTTTTGCTTACCAGTGTAGAATGGGTGGCAAGCTGAACATACGTCTAGGTAAACAGTTTCTTTACCAAGTGCTGAACGAGTTTCGATTACGTTACCGCAAGAACATGTAGCAACTAAAGTTTGGTATTTTGGGTGAATATCGGCGCGCATCGTCGATTACTCCATAAAAATTAAAGAAGGTTTTGCTGTCATCGCAATTGATCACTCTCAAAATTGAGGAAAGGGCTACTTTAAGTAGCAGATCAACACCATAACAGACCATTCTTTTGGCCCACCGAGACGGATACCGTCAGAGCTAAGCACAACAAGTGGCAAATATTATACGAGATATAGTATCAGATAGCCAATTATTCTTTCGTTTCAATTTCAGATTGCTTGGCCCAATAGTTAGCAATAATCCCACACACCATCAGCTGTATTTGATGAAAAATCATAATCGGTAAAACAATCATCCCCAAAGGTTGTCCAATAAAAAGAATCTGTGCCATTGGAACACCACTGGCTAAGGTCTTTTTTGAACCACAGAAAAAAATGGTTTTCTGATCGGCACGGTTAAAGCCCAACCAACGTGGTAAAAACAACCCAAGTAACATAATAATCGTCAATAAGACCGAACATACAATGATCAATAGGATTAACGTACCGACACTCACTTCTTGCCATAGACCCGCTACCACAGCACCGCTGAAAGCACCGTACACCACCATCAATATCGACCCCTGATCGAATGCTTTGACGATGCTTGGCATTTTTTGCATATACGGAAAGACATATGGTCGAAGTAACTGTCCAAGGACAAACGGAACCAGCAGCAATAAAGTGATTTGAAGTATAGACGAGGTTGGATCAAAACCATGCTCTGATTGCCCCAAAATGAAAAAGGCCACCATCACAGGGGTAATAAACATCCCGATCAAATTTGAGAATGACGCACTACATACCGCCCCAGCCACATTGCCTTGTGCGACCGAAGTAAACGCAATTGAAGACTGTACTGTCGATGGCAAAAAGCACATAAACAAAAAGCCCCAATACAACTCCTGCCCAAGTAGTGGTACCAATACAGGTTTTGCAAGCAAACCTAAAACGGGAAAAAGGATGAAGGTAAATGCAAAAACCAAAGCATGGAGTTTCCAGTGCATCATGCCCTGAATCACGGCTTCACGGGATAGTTTAGCGCCATGCAAAAAGAACAATATCGCGATCGCGACCGTTGTCAGTACACCAAATACACTGGCAGCTTGACCTGAAACAGGGACAAAGCTGGCTAAGAGCACCATAACAAATAGCAATAACGTAAACCGATCGAGTGCCAATAATTTCAACATACCAACATCCTGTCATTCCTCTAAAAATGAAAAAGCCCAGTGACTAATTTACCTTTGGGTAAATTCATCTTACTGAGCTATATAAATAAAGCTAGCTTTTACAGGATATGTTCAATATTTTTTTAATTAATACTGTGCATATACGCTGCATATGACCTAATGACGGCTTAGTTATTACGTGCATTATTATCTTGTTGAATCAGTTCAATTTTATAACCATCTGGATCTTCTACAAAGGCAATAACCGTTACGCCACCCTTCATTGGTCCGGCTTCACGCACGACATTACCACCGCGCGCTTTGATGTCCTCACAAGCTTTATAAGCATCATCTACAGCAATGGCAATATGACCGTAAGCATTACCTAATTCATAGCTGTCCGTATCCCAGTTATGTGTCAGCTCTAAAACCGTATGATTTTCCTCATCACCATAACCCACAAATGCCAAGGTAAAACGACCTTCTTCATAATCACGCTTACGAAGTAAAGTCATACCAAGCACTTCAGTATAGAACGCCAAAGATTGTTCTAAATTGCCTACACGTAGCATGGTATGTAGCATGCGCATTGGAATTTCCTCATGATTTATTCTCAGCCCCCAATATAGGCAAAGCCGTCCTATATTTCAAACCTCAACCATAAAAAAAGCAGCCACAAGGGCTACTTTTTTAATTCGAGACAAGTCGATGCTTTAACTTTGTTCAGCGGCATGCTCTCGTAGAAGTTTCGCTACCCAGACCACTAGGATTAAAATGGGGATTCCAATGAGTGTGGTCAGCAAGAAGAAATTTGGATAGCCAATATTGGACACAATTGTCCCTGAGTAACCACCTAGAATTTTGGGTGTTAAAGTCATCAATGAACTAAAAATTGCATACTGAACCGCAGTAAAAGATACACTGGTCAAACTTGATAGAAATGCAATAAATGCAGCACCAGCTAAACCTGATGCCAAGTTATCAACAATAATCGCAAAATACAGCCAGTTTGAACTATATTCCTTAATCACCTTCCCTTTAACTTCTAACTGTCCATCAACCGCTTTATTCAAGTTGATTGGTTGAAGATCAACATCTAAAGTTGCAGATTTTTCAGCTGCAGGATTCACCTGATAATTCAGTGCAGTGTGTTGTTGCGCACGCTCATTTTGCATCAATACGGCATTCAGCTTTTTAGAATTTGAATCAAGGAGCTGTTTCGCGGGAATTGCCGCGCTAAACACACCTTCTTTGTCTAACTTTGCATCAAAGCTTTGACCATCTAAGCTCAATTGAATACTTTGGTTTTCAGCCAGTGTAGCAAGGTATTGACCTCGTACTACGATACTTCCTTCAGACTCTCGTTGATCAATCACATTATCAGCCGTGATCGGAAGCAACAGCAATGCCCTAGATGCACCCGTTTGACTAATATAAGGCAATGTGACCGAGACGGGCTGTGAAGTACTATTCTGAAAACTAGCGGTTGCAGTTAGACTTTCATTTGCCCGAAGCTGCTCAACAGGAACCTTAATTGTCCATGCACCTGTCTCATCCGCTTGAGCTTTGAAACTTTGCTCACCAACATTGATCACAACATCATTTAAAGGTTGTCCTGATTTGACCAAACCAATAAAAATAAGATTAGTTGAACTAGCTAAAATTGCACCGACAAACATCAACTTCATGATGTTCATACGCTGCGCCAGTAGCCCCCCTAAAAAACCACCAACCAAACTAAAAATCACCCCATAAACTTTCACCGCTTCAGCAATCTGCTCTTTGGTAAAGTTTAAGTCTTGATAGAACACATTGGAGATCACACCTGCAATGATGTCGGAAATACGGTAAAAACCAATCAACAATAGCAAGACCAACGCCAATTTCACGCCATAACGCTTAAAAAAGTCAGCAACAGGATTCACCCATGTTTCATAGGCCATTTGCTTGTTCACAGCGCCCATTTTGACAAGGCTTGAACCCACCACAAATGCAACCGCACCAGAGCCAATAAAACGTAAAGCCTCAAAACAAAATAGTGCAAAACTATCTTTGATCGACCAGAGCTGGATCAGCATTTCAGTTAACTTGCCTGAGTAAATATAGCTCAGTACAAAACTCACCACAGATACAAAGAAAACTGCCACTAAACGATAATAATCTACTCGTTTATATTCTTTACGTACCCGATCAACTTGTGGCTCACGTATGCATAAAGTGGTTGCGATCCCGACCAACATGACCGCCGCCATTGCCAAATACGTCCACTTCCACGCCTCATAAATATAGTTACCCTTGGCTGTACCCAAATAAGCCGCTAAAAATAACGCACCCGCACCTGCAACGATCATGCCGATGCGGTAGCCTGCGTTATAGGTTGATGCCAAAACCGTTTGCATTTGTGTTTCTGCAAGCTCAATACGATAGGCATCAATCACAATATCTTGTGTCGCGGCAGAAAAACCTAAAAGCACAGCACCCGCAGCCATTTGGTAAAGATAGCTCTGACCAAGAGACGGGTCTGAAAAAGCCATGATAGAAATAGCACAGATAATTAAGAGTTGTGCGATCAATAACCACGCACGGCGACGACCCAATAATTTGGTCAGCACTGGTACAGGCAATTCATCGACCAAAGGAGCCCAAACAAATTTGAATGAATAACCCAACGCTGCCCAACTAAAAAAAGTCACCGCGCTCTTATCAATACCTGCTTCCCCTAGCCATAAAGATAAGCTCGAGAAAATTAACAGGATTGGGATACCTGCTGAGAAACCCAAAAACAGCATGATCAACGCACGGCGATCTAAAAATGCAGTAAAGGCGGATTTCCATCCTGAAGATTGTGTTGTCATTACGTTTTTGTTGTCTTAAAACCAATGTTGCTATTCAAACCCTTAATACAATTTGTTTCAACCTGATTTATAAAATCAATGTTCTATTTTTGTCGACAAACACTGCGACTTTGCTTGATCTTTTGCATTAAACCTGTATACCTTTAAGTTTCTAACGCAATCTTTAGTTTCGGATTTCAAAGTGACCCAAAAACACGATCAAATGAGCTCTTCTTTATCTGTACCGCCCGCATTAAATAGTCAAGAAAATCCAGAAAACAACCTTAGTTCAGCATTTGACCAACCCGAAATTCAAACGACCTTAGCAAAGACACAACTTCAAGCAGAGCAACTGACGCACACACCTGCTCTGGATAAGATTCCAGCTTCAACGCGTCGTATTAAACCGCTCAATAATTTTTTAGGGCAAGACCGCGCACGTGCTTCAGTTGAAGCAGGCATTTCCTTACCTTACTCTGGCTATAACATCTTTGCCGTAGGAACAGCTGGCTTGGGCAAGCGCACCATGGTCAAGCGTTTACTCCAGCAACACGCCAAAAATATGCCGACACCAAACGATTGGGTTTACGTTTATAATTTTAAAAGCCCACGTCAACCGATTGCTTTAGAGCTGCCTGCGGGTCAGGCAGTAAAATTTCAAACCATGTTACATCAAACATGGCAAACCACTTTAAAGCAGCTCGAGCGTCGCTTTACTGCTGAAACCTACCACAACCGTATAGAAGCCATTCGCCAACAAACAGGTGATGTTCAGCAACAAGCATTGATTGAATTGACCCAAGAAGGTGAAGAACTCGACCTCAAGCTGATCTCTCGTAATGATGAGCACTGCTTTATCCCTGTCCAGTATGTAGACGATAAAGTATTGGAAATGACACAGGCCGACATCAATGCGTTAAGCTCTAAAGAACGTTCTGAAATTAATGCCAATATACGCCACATGGACAAAAAACTTGAGCGTTTAGGCATGCATTTAGGCGACTTGGAGGAAGACGCCCGCGATAAAGTTCAAGTGTTGAATCGCGATATTGCCAAGCAAGTTTTATTACCTAAAGTCGAACAGTTACTGACTAAGTTTACTGAGGTTGAAGGCTTAAAAGACTATTTAAAATATTATGCTGAAGACATTATTAACAATGTCGAGGTTGTGCTCGAACAAGAAGAAGATGACTTTACCCCAGGCCTGTTTAGTCGTATCCCTTCGCGCTACCAAGCCAATGTGATTGTGTCGCATAAACCCAATGCTGGCGCACCGGTTATTTTTGAAGATTTCCCCACACATTACAACTTACTTGGCCACGTAGAGCAACTGACTCAACATGGCACCATTACTACAGATTTTACTTTAATCCGCCCAGGGACATTGCATAAAGCCAATGGTGGTTTTTTAATGTTAGAAGCAGAACAACTGCTTGAACAGCCTTATGCATGGCAAGGTCTAAAACGTGCTTTAAAATCAGGCCAGTTAAAACTTTCTTCACTTGAGCATATGTTGACACTGACAGGAAGTATCTCAATTGAACCTGAGGCAATCCCGCTGAATTTGAAAGTGGTTTTACTGGCTGAGCCTGAAATTTATTATGAAATACTTGAAGTAGAACCTGAGCTTGGCAGTGTCTTTAAAATCCGTGCCGACTTTACTGATACGTTGCAGCGTAATGAAGTAAATGAACAAGCCTATATGCAACTGATTGCAGACTATGTACAGACCGATAAACTACTTCCTTTTGATCGATCTGCACTTTCTGCACTTTTGACCGACTCTAGCCGTCAAGCCGAAGACCAAAGCTCCTTATCTCTACATGCCCTCACTTTGGGTGATTTGATTCGTGAGGCGCATCATCATGCCTTCCAATCAGGCGATAAGATGGTCTCGGATCAACACATTAATATGGCATTAGATCATCGTAAATATCGCTTAGGCTATTTACGTGAGCTCTATTGGCAGGATTTGTCACGTGGTACGCAGCTCATCGAAACGCGTGGACACCGCCTCGGTCAAATTAATGCGCTTTCGGTCATTCACTATGCAGATGTTGAATTTGGCTTGCCGTCACGTTTAACAGCCTCTGTGTATCAAGGCGGCGGCGATATTCTAGATATTGAGCGTAGTGTCGAGCTCGGTGGCTCTCTGCATGCGAAAGGTGTGCTTCTGATGTCCTCATTCTTAAAAGCACATTTCGGTCGTGAGCAAACCCTACACTTCTCTGCTGCGCTTGCCTTTGAACAAAGCTATGGTCAAGTCGATGGTGATAGCGCCACAGTTGCTGAACTCTCCGCTTTAATCTCTGCAATTAGTCAGCTACCGATTGATCAGTCTTGGGCGATTACTGGCTCAATGAACCAATTGGGTCAAGTTCAACCGATTGGTGGTGTCAATGCGAAAATTGAAGGTTTCTTTGATGCATGTAAACTTCAAGGTTTAACTGGTAAGCAAGGTGTGATTATTCCACGTCAAAACATGCAACATTTAATGTTACGTAAAGACGTGATTGAAGCGGTTTCAAATGGCCAGTTCCACATTCATGCTATAGATACGATTGATCAAGCGCTTGAACTACTTATGGCTCGACCAGTCGGCACTTTAGACAAAAAAGGACGCTATACCAAGAAGTCCATTTATGCGGCAGTGATGGATCAGCTAGATTATTGGCAAGCCATTGAAGATGGTGCTGAGTTTGAAGAAGAGCCGAAGAAAAAGAAAAAAAAGAAGAAGGACAAAAAAAAGGCAAAAGCTGAAAAAAAGACCGTTGCAACTGAAAATGCAGCGGAACACACTTCTGAAGCTGTAAGCACTGTAACTACAGCGGATTAACCCTTCCCCTCAAACAAAAAAAGCGCCTCAATGGCGCTTTTTTTCAACTGAAGATTAAGCTTCAGGTGCTGGACTATGCTGTTCAACTAAAGGTTGTAATTCACCTTTTTGGAACATGTCTAGAATAATGTCACTACCACCAATCAACTCACCGTTGATCCATAACTGTGGGAATGTAGGCCAGTTTGCAATTTGTGGTAACAAAGCACGAATATCTGGATTTTCAAGAATATTCACATAAGCAAACGGACGACCAATTTGACTAAGCGCTTCTACAGCACGTGCAGAAAAACCACATTGTGGAAACTGTGGGGTGCCTTTCATATAAAGAAGTACAGCGTGTTTTGCAATTTGGTCACGAATTAACGCTTCGGTATCGCGTGCTTGTTCAGTCATTGATCAATCCTCAACTAATCTAACCCGCATTATACCCAAAACGTAGAAAAACAGTATGCCTAAAGCAATATTTCGACTTTTATTTAGATTTAGGCTTTAAAACTACAAGCATAATTGCTTAATATTGGATTTCACTTACCCTCTAACAGATAAGAGTTAGTCATGAATAACATTACCCTTGCTCCTGTACAAACTGATCAACCCTCTCATTTGATGCCAGTATTTGGCCGTCAGCCGATCAGCTTTGTCCGAGGTCGAGGCTCTTATCTGTACACTGAAGATGGTACTGAATACTTCGATGCCCTAACCGGCATTGCAGTCTGTGGTTTAGGCCATGCTCATCCTGTCATTGCAGAAGCGATTGCAGAACAAGCGGCAACGCTCATTCATACCAGTAACTTGTTTGAAGTGCCTTGGCAAACAGCTGCAGCACAAAAACTTGCGGAAGTTGCTGGCATGGAAGAAGTATTCTTTTCAAACAGTGGTGCAGAATCCAATGAGGGCGCAATCAAAATTGCCCGTAAATTTGGCTATATGCAAGGCATTGCCAATCCAAAAATCATTGTTGCAGAGCACTCTTTCCATGGGCGTACCATGGCAACTTTATCGGCAACAGGCAACAAAAAAGTCCAAGAAGGCTTTGGCCCATTGGTTGAAGGTTTTATTCGTGTCCCATTCGGCGACATTGAAGCCATTGAAGAAGCCGCAATTCACCATCCAGACATTGTCGCAATCTTTGTCGAACCAATTCAGGGCGAAGGTGGGGTCAACACTGCTCCGCAAGGCTTTAGCTATTTGGAAGATATTCGTCAAATCTGTAATCAACACAACTGGCTGATGATGCTGGATGAAGTTCAAACAGGTAATGGCCGTACAGGTGAATACTTTGCCTACCAACACACCAACATCATTCCTGATGTACTCACCACAGCCAAAGGTTTAGGTAATGGTTTCCCCATTGGTGCAGTGATGACTCAAGGTCGTGGTGTAGGCGTATTGACCGCGGGTAACCACGGTTCTACGTATAGTGGTTCAGCATTGGGTTCGCGTGTGGTGTATACCATCATCGACATTATGCAAAAAGAAAACATCGTTCAAAATGCGGCTGAACAAGGCGCTTACATCGTAGAACAACTGCGTAAGCAACTTGCCGATCAAAATGTGATTGTACGTGGCTTTGGTTTGATGATTGGTGTGGAGCTACCAAAAGCATGTGGTGACTTGGTCAACATCGCTCGTGATGAATACCACACTATTATTAACGTTACTGCAGGTTCTGTGGTGCGTTTACTGCCGACCTTGAATATTACCAAAGAACAGGCGAATCAACTGATTGAACGTCTGGTAAAAATGATTAAAGCGTACTTAGCTTAAGACAAAAAAGTCTGGTTCTAAAATTGCTTTTTGCATATTTCGGAACCAGACTTTTAAGTTGAATCGGCCAACTAAATATTAAAGTTTTGGATCACGCATTTGCACCAAACTTGCATTGGTTTTAGTTAAGGTTTCCATCACTTTATTCATGACTGCTGGTACCAAAGCATCTGCCATTTGCGCAGCTTGTAAGCCTAACTTCTCACCTAAAGTCGGTTTCTTACGCGTTGAGATGACATAAACATCATGATCGGTCAGCAAATTAAGTAAATAAGCATCTGAAGTTTGTAACTGATCGACCAAATTCAAATCTAAAGCATCTTGCCCATACCAGTGCTCACCTGTCGCCACTTTCTCAACATTGAGTTGTGGACGGTATTTTTCAACAAAGTGTTTAAACAGCACATGCGTCTGTTGTAGCTCTTCTTCAAACTTCGCCTTACCTTCTGCTGTATTTTCACCAAACATCGTTACTGTACGTTTATATTGGCCTGCTGTGTACAGCTCAAAATCGATATTGTGTTCTTTTAGCAGACGATTAAAGTTCGGGACTTGCGCGACCACACCAATTGAACCGACAACCGCAAAAGGTGCAGCAATAATCTGATTGGCGATACATGCCATCATATAACCGCCACTCGCTGCAACTTTATCGACACAGATAGTGAGATTGAAACCTGCATCACGTAAACGTACCAATTGTGCAGCAGCCAAACCATAACCATGCACCATACCACCTGGGCTTTCTAAACGCACCACAACACGATCACGCCCTGCTTTGGCTGTCGCTAAAATCAAGGTAATTTCTTCACGTAAGCTTTCTACCGCTGTTGCCGCAGTATCACCTTTAAAATCTAGAATATAAATTTTTTGATTGGCTTTTTTACGATGACGTGACTCTTTCGCTAACTGCTGAGTCAGCTGCAATAACTCCAATTTAGAGGCTGTAGTTTGCGCAATTTTTTTACGTTGTTCATTGATACGCGCATTTAAATGTGTAATTCGAATTTCAGCGGGAAGTTTCGGTAAATGAAATAACATAGAAATTATATTCTCTAAAATAATACGTCGGTATATGACCTAGATTAGGTCAATGGCATTTTTTTTCAATAGCCATTTTTTGTTTTATTCTGTAATGCGTTATCTTTCACATTTAATCATTTACAAGATGAGTCAATCACTCAGACAGCACACCTTCGCATCTTTTGTCCAATGTGACGCTAATACGCAATGTCCATCATCATGGCTATTTCATCACCAAACCAAATGCTCGCGCATAAAAAAACAGAGCGCTTAGGCTCTGTTTTTTCAAATATTTCAAGTTGTGTGTATTAACCGAAACGACCTGTAATATAGGCTTCAGTTAACTGATGATCTGGCTGAGTGAAGACTTTCTCGGTTGAGTTCACTTCAATCAAGTCACCTAAATGGAAGTAAGCGGTACGATCTGATACACGTGCAGCCTGCTGCATTGAGTGCGTCACAATTGCAATCGTATACTGCGTTGAAAGCTCAGAAATAAGCTCTTCCACTTTCGCTGTTGCAATCGGGTCAAGCGCTGAACATGGCTCATCCATCAGAATCACTTCTGGGCTTACCGCAATGGTACGCGCAATACATAAACGCTGCTGCTGACCGCCCGACAAGCCTGTGCCCGGTTGGTTTAAACGGTCTTTGACTTCATCCCAAAGACCCGCTTTACGTAAGCTGTTTTCTACAATTTCTTCTAAGTCATACTTATCACGTGCTAAACCATGCAGTTTAGGACCATAAGCCACGTTATCAAAAATTGACTTTGGGAATGGGTTTGGTTTTTGGAATACCATACCTACTTGAGCGCGAAGCAATACCACATCTAGGTTTGGGTCATAAATATCTTGATTATCCAACATCACTTTACCCGTCACACGACAGCTATCAATGGTGTCGTTCATACGGTTCAAAGTACGTAAGAAGGTCGATTTACCACAGCCCGATGGCCCAATAAATGCAATCACTTCATTTTCGTAGATATTTAGATCAATCCCTTTAATCGCTTCAGCTTCGCCATAGTAAACATGTACATCTGAAGTGCTGAGTTTGACTTGTCCTTGTGCCTGATCTTTCTTAGCAGAAGTCTGTGTATCGAACTGCGACACAAAAGAAGTACCCTGCTGACCTGAGGTCGTATTCGGGTTTGTAAATTGAGTGTGTTCTTGATTCACTGTTTGATCCTGATCTAAGGAATTTTTAACAACGGTATTCATATTTTGCCCTCACTTACCAACGGACTTCAAATTTCTTACGTAACCAAATTGCAATACTGTTGAGTCCAATCATCATTGCAAGCAGAACAATAATCGCAGCCGCTGTACGTCCTTCGAAGAAGTTACGCAGCTCATTACCTTGCCACAAGAAAATCTGTACAGGTAAAGCACTTGATTGATCAAATGGGGTCGCAGGTACACTTGCAACAAATGCACTCATACCTATTAATAACAGCGGTGCAGTCTCACCTAATGCTTGTGCTACACCAATGATTGCACCCGTTAGAATCCCCGGTAGTGCAAGTGGTAAAACGTGGTGAAATACAGTTTGTACACGTGAAGCACCTAACCCTAAAGCTGCCTGACGAATTGATGGTGGTACAGCTTTCAACGATGCACGTGTCGTAATAATCACCGTTGGTAAAGTCATTAAGCTCAGTACCAAACCACCGACCAATGGCGCAGAAAGCGGTAAATGCATCCAGCCAATAAAGATCGCAGCACCGAGCAAACCAAAGACAATTGATGGTACAGCCGCAAGATTGTTAATGTTGACTTCAATGACGTCAGTGATCCAGTTTTTAGGTGCAAATTCTTCAAGATAAATCGCAGATGCCACACCAATTGGAATCGAAATAATGATCACGATCAGCATCATGAACAGCGACCCCATGAATGCCCCTGCTAAACCTGAAGTTGCAGGAGAACTGCGCGAGTCTGGACTGACGAAGATGTTGGTATTGAAAGTATTTTCCATGACCCCTGAAGCTTTCATTTCATCGGCAAGTTGACGAACTTCTGGGCTCAACTGTTGCTGTTCATCAGGCAAACTACGGTCAATATTTCCTGCGAGCCACACATCAACGTTTGCATCGGCAAGTACTTTAATGTCTTCTTTCTTACCGACCAATGATGGATCTTTCATCACCATATCACGTAAGCGATACGCTTCAGAACTGGTGTACAAAGAAGCCAAATCATCGCGTTTAGAAGCAAGTGCTGGGTCTTTTGCAATCATGGCATTCACGATTAAAGCATCCCAATCCACCATGCCCATTTCAGTTTGCCAAGCAATAAAACGTTCCTCAAACTGTGCTGGAGATTCGCCTGAACGCTGTACAGGTTTTGCACCTGTCGTAATAATGGCAGGGTCAAAGTAAACGGGTAAACTCATGCTACTTTGCCAAAAAGCAGGTAAGCCTTTCGATAAAATACTGCCAAAAAGTAACGCGACAAAGAATAAACCTGCAATCACTGCCGAGAAACCAAAGAAACGAAAGGTTTTTTCTTTACGGTGACGTTTTGCCAATGAATTACTGATCGTTTGCTTACGCTTTTCTCGTAATTCTGCTGCATGTTGTGGATCAAATACTTGATCTGCTGTGCTATTAGAAGTCGTCATTAGTCGTATTGCTCACGATATTTACGCACGATGTACAGTGCAACAATGTTCAAACCAAGCGTAATTACAAAGAGGGTCAGACCTAGTGCAAATGCCACCAAAGCTTGCGGGCTTGCAAAGTCAGTATCACCTGTCAATTGGTTTACGATGGTAATGGTCACAGTTGAAATGGCTTCAAGTGGATTGGCATGCAATAAAGGACTGTTCCCTGCTGCAAGCACCACAATCATGGTCTCACCGATGGCACGTGACGCTGCAAGCAAGAACGCGCCGATAATGCCCGGAAGTGCTGCAGGTATCACCACCTGACGAATGGTTTCAGACTTTGTCGCACCCAAACCTAATGAGCCATCACGTAATGCACGTGGCACCTGCGTGATAATGTCATCAGACAGCGATGAAACGAAAGGAATAATCATGATCCCCATGACGAAACCAGCAGTGAGTGCGCTGGTTGCGTTGATGTGTAAACCAACGGATTCGCCAAGCATTTTAAAGAATGGGCCAATGATCATCAGTGCAAATACACCGTAAACAATGGTTGGAATCCCTGCGAGCACTTCAATAGTTGGTTTTGCCCATGAGCGGAACCCAGAAGATGCATATTCAGCAAGATAGATCGCAATCATTAATCCCACAGGGACTGCAACCAAGAGTGCAATACCACTGACCATTAAGGTGCCCCAAAGTAATGGCAGTAAGCCGTAGCTTCCTTCTGCATTACCAGAGGTACTAAAACCTGGGTTCCATTCTGTACCGAAGAAAAAGTCGAGTGGACTCACGAAGTGGAAGAATCGCATCGCTTCGCTGAACATCGACATCACGATACCAATCGTGGTTAGAATCGCGACACCAGAACAGAGTGCAAGTGCAACATTAATGGTTTTTTCAACTTGGTTACGAGCGCGGAACTGAGTTGCAATACGCTTTTTCGCAGCGACTAAACCTGCCAGTGCAGCACAAATCACCACTGCAATTTTTGCAAATGTACCAATGCTTTGAAACTTCGCCAGTTGCTCCGCAGCAGCAAGCTCATACGCGGCTGGTGTATCTGTTACACCAAAACCTGAGGCAATCGCTTCTACACGGTTGATCAACACATCCGTACTAGCAGCATCTAAGGTTGCAGCGACTTGTGCTGGCACGTGATTTAACACCACATGATTCAAAACATTTGGTTCAACAATATTCCAAACAATCAAAATTAAAAAAGCAGGGATACCACACCACAAAGCCACTAACGCACCGTAATACCCCGGACGTGAGTGTAATTTTGCAGAATTATTTCCCTTACCTGCTAAGTTACGGCTCTGACTTAAGCCTATTTGATAGGCTATGGCGATCAGTGCCAATAACACACCTATAAGTAGCAGATTCATGTATTCTCCACGGTTCTTTCAATTTTCATTATTTGAAAAAACTTAATCCTAGTAAAAAACGTCAAAGGTAGGACTTGCCTACCGTTGACTGTTTCTACGCTTAATTACTTAACCGCTTTGCCTGCTTTGAAGTTCGCAAGAACTGCTGCACGCTCTTTGTCTGACATTGAGATCAAACCAGCACGCTCAAGCTTAGAACCTTTACCTGATACTTTCTTGCTGATGAAGTATTCCGTGTATTCTTTTAAGCCTTTGATTGATTTCAAATGCTCACCCTTCACGTAGAAGAATAGTGGGCGAGAAACTGGGTATGAACCATTCAAAATTGTCTTTTCAGATGGTGCAACATTGTTCACTGTAGCTACGCGTAACTTGTCTCGGTTTTGGTCGTAGAAACCTAAACCAAACACACCCACTGCGCTAGGCGAGGTTTTTAAGCGCGCTAAAGTTTCAGTGTAGTCACCCGCAATCTCAATCACTTTGCCGTCTTTACGGAAAGTTGAACATGCTTTCTTTTGTGCATCTTTATCCATTGCTTTGATTGCTGCATAAGTTTCGCAGCCTGCATCAACCATTTTTTCTTGGAACACTTCACGTGTACCGTGGTTTGATGCTGGAATCACTAAAGTGATTGGTTCGTTTGGAAGGCTTTTGTCAATTTGGTTCCAACGTGTATATGGGTTTGCAACCATTTTACCGTTAGATGGTAACTGCGCTGCTAAAGCTGCATAGACGTGCTGTGGACGTAATTTGTATGCTGCTTTGCTTGCATTTGAAGCGAACACAATACCGTCATAACCAATTTTGATTTCGATCACTTGGTTGACACCAGCTTTCTTACAAGCAGCTAATTCTGTATCTTTAATTTTACGAGATGCGTTCGCGATATCGATGGTGTTGTCGCCCACACCATTACAGAACTGTTTCAAGCCACCTGAAGAACCGCCAGAACCAACAACTGGTGCTTTAAATTGTGGGAAAGTATTGCCAAACTCTTCAGCAACAATACTTGCATACGGTAAAACTGTTGAAGAACCCGCAATTTGAATGGTGTCACGAGCTGCATTTGCTGTAGTTGCTACAGCTGCCCCAGAAACTACTACTGCAAGTGCGATATGGTTTAAGCGCATATTTGTTATCTCACATATTAAACATTTTGGAGTACGCCACTTTTTATTCAGTCTTGTACTTTTTTGGATAACTGCATTTTGATTTCAGAATATGACAAGCAAGTTACAGCATTGTGACACTTTCATGATGTTTATTTTTATTTGTCCATGATTCGTTACACTTTGTTGTGTGACATTTTCTATAAACATACTGGTAAATATCACACTACAGCACATGATTTAATAATTCATTTTTTTAAAGACTACTTTATTACAACACCACTTAAAAAACCAAAAAAACTGTTTAAAATCAAACATCAAGAAATAAGACCTGAATATTCTCATTTTACTGATTTTAATTTTTAATTTCATATAAAAATCGATCAAAAGGCGTTGCTGACAAACCAGACAGTGTGTATATATATTATACAGATACAAAAAAATACCGTACAACACCATCATTTTCATTATTACAATTAGAGGGTTCATCATGATTTATAGATTATCTTTTGCTCTACTCTTAACCACTAGCATGGTCCAAAATGCCCTCGCCGTTGAGGGTGGTATTGGGCGCCCCATTACAGGCATGCAAGTTCAGCCTTACAATGCCATCCTTCCCACTGAAAATGGCGGTGTACTCACTCTCTCTAGTATTTATTATGATGGGGGAATTTCAAAATCTAAAGAGGTCCCGATTATTGGTCAACTTAGTGCGGGTTTAGACTACAAGGTTTCTTATAACTTGCTTAATGGTATCTTCGTATGGAACAGTACAGATAAATGGTCTGTCGCTACCACTGTTGGAATTCCCGTCCAATATACCGATATCCGTGGCTCAATCAATAATTTAGATGCGGAACAGTCAACCACCAAAATTGGAGATGCGGTCTTTTCCCCAGTTTCCTTCAACTACCACTTCAGCCCAGTAATGCATGGTTTATTTGGAGTTTCTATCTACGCGCCTACTGGAAGTTATGACAAAAATATCGTGAGCAACGCAGGACAAAATACATGGACCTTTGTCCCTAATGTTGCATTTACTAAAATTTTCCCAACTGGAAATGCTGAAATCAGCACCAACATTGCCTACGAGATTTATACTAAAAACGATGCCACAGACTATGAAAATGGTGATCTTTTCCGAATGGACATTCTCGGTCTAAAACGTTTTGGTGACGTAGGTAGTGATGGATTAGGCGCTGGAGCAGTTTTTGGATGGATTCAACAGACTACGGATGACAAAAGTAACTTAGGCGACCGTTTTGACGGTTTTAAAGGTAAAGCCCTTGGTATTGGTCCTATCCTTACTTATGAGAAGAAATTAAGTGAAACCACCGCACTTTCTGCATCGTTTCGTGGCGTTTACGAGTTTGATGTTAAAAACCGCCCTGAAGGTGAAGCATACCAACTTACTGTAAATTATCAGTTCTAACCAAGCGACTATCACCTCAAATCAATCAAGCTGTGATCTATTATGATCTGAGCATCCAATTCCACGAGGGAGAAAGTTCATAAAGGCCTTCTCTCTATATTCTTTAGAAAATCACGCCGAATAATTGAAGTTTCCAAGCAAACGGCTTTACCTTATATTTTCTAGCAGTTTAAGAAACCAAAGTGTAAACAGATCGCATCTTTTGACCCAAATCTTCTCACCTATGTAAGATTTTAAAAATATGATTGAATCTTTCAGTAGACTATTGATATCTGATTATTACTGAGTGCAGAATTATAGTAAGCCCTTCTCTTTCTGCTCTTATTGTTAGAAATGCATTTGGTTATTAAGCAAACCATGTCATGAGTTAATTGTTTCAAAAGATTCACATACATCATCAATGATGAGAAAGATTTGCTTATACTTAAGGTTATTTTGATCTTAAAACCATTAATGAAAATTATTTGCCTGTTGAAAATCAAAAGCCCTAATATTTAGCATTAGTCTTAACTATTGAAGTTCATTTTCCTGAAAATCGTAGTTCAAGCAGATATCGAAAACTACTTCATAGAAAAATAAAGCATCTCCAACATAATTAAAATTAGAAACTTAGCCAGTGATGTTATGTTCCTTAATATTTAGAACACATAAAAAAGGAGCTGATATCAGCTCCTTTTTTGACACAAACAATCGATTAAGCAATTGCAGGTGTATAGGTTCCATCTGCGATTGAACCTTTGATGCGATCCGCTTCTGCAAGGACAAGACCAAGCAGGTTCTTCACGTTATCTAAAGTCGCAACTGGACTTAAAGTCGTCATTTTCAAAGATTGATTTTGACCTACTTTAGTTACGCCAATATTCGCTTCACCACGTGCAAACAATTCATCTGCAACGTTTTGGTTTAAGGTATCAAGCAATTCTACTGGATAGCCTTCTGGAACCACACGGAACAATACAGATGCAAATTGTGGATCAACCAACATCTCTAAACCGGCAGTTGCATTGATATAATCAGCAACGTCACGAGTTAAAGTAACGCCGTGGTCAATCATAGAACCATAGAGCTCTTCACCTAATGCTTCAACGGTCATCCAAAGCTTCAAAGCATCGAAACGACGTGTTGTTTGAAGTGACTTAGACACCAGGTTAGGCACACCATGCTCTTCGTCATAAGCAGAGTTTAAATACTCAGCTTCATAGTGCATGAAACGATAATTCGCTTCGTCTTTGAGCAAGAATGCACCACAAGAGATGGTTTGGAAGTAATGCTTATGGAAATCCAGCGTAATGGAGTCAGAAAGCTCAATACCATCCAACATATCGCGATGATTGTTCGATAGGATTAAAGCACCACCCCACGCCGCATCGATGTGCATCCACGCGCCATATTTGTTGGTGATTTCACGAATTTGCTTCAGTGGATCAATTGCACCTGCATCGGTCGTACCTGCAGTTGCAACTACACACGCCACAATCTTACCTTCAGCTTGAAGGTGAGCCATGGTTTTTTCAAGTGCATCCACATCCATCTGCGCGTTCTCGTTCACAGGAACGGTCACAACTGATTGGAAACCCATGCCCATCATCGCCATGTTCTTTTGCACAGAAAAGTGTGCATTTTCAGAACAAATGACTTTGACGTTACGCATCGCATCGCCCGGCACGCCATCACGCTGTACAGACCACGGATTACCGTTTTCGTCTTTCCAGTTTTTTGCAATACATGCATCACGTGCAAGCAATACACCCATCAAGTTTGACTGTGTACCACCAGAAGTGAACACACCAGCTTGACCTGCACCATAACCCACTTTTTGACGAAGCCAATCAATCAACTGAACTTCCATCAATGAACCTGCAGGACTTTGGTCCCACGAATCCATCGATTGATTCGTTGCATTAATCAGCACTTCAGCAATTTGACTGGTCACCATAGTTGGGCAGTGCAAATGCGCGAGCGAGTGCGGATGATGGACTTTTAAGCTTTTGTTTAAGAAAAGCTCAACCATACGTTCAAGTGACTTTTGTACACCCAAACCTTCTTTAGAAGGATTAAATGCAATCGCACTGCGTAGCTCTTTAATGCTACCGCCTGTGTACATTTTGTCGTTTTGCAACCATGCTGCAACTGCTTTAGTCGCTTGGTCCATTGCTGACGAGTAGTCAGCAATAGATGCAGCATCATTGCAGAGTAACGCCTTACGGTGTTCTGCAAAATCAACCATGATTACGCGCCTCGAGTTGCAACAAGTGCTTCAGCAATTGCTTTCTTGAAGCGAGAAACCGCTTCAACACATTCATCATGAGTGATGATCAATGGGCAAAGTAAACGAATAACTGTGCCGTTACGGCCGCCTTTTTCTAACAACAATTTGTTGTTAAAGCATGCCGCTTGAATCGCTGCTGCCAATTGACCATCTGCAGGTAAAGACCCCATATGGTCCGCTGGTTTACGCTCATCAACAATTTCAACACCAATCATCAAACCACGACCACGCACGTTACCGATACATGGGAACTCTTGAGCAAGCTTTTTAAATTCAGCTTGTAAAAAATCACCACGTTCTTGTGCATTTTGCGCAAGGTTTTGTTCTTTGATGGTTTTGATCGTTGCAAGACCAGTACCCATTGCCAACTGGTTACCACGGAAAGTACCCGTGTGACCTGCTGGCTGCCAAGCATCAAACTTACGTTTAATACCCAATACAGCAAGTGGTAAGCTACCACCAACGGCTTTAGACATTACCACTACGTCAGGTTCAATACCCGCATGTTCAAATGCGAACATTTTGCCTGAACGTGCAAAGCCTGCTTGAACTTCGTCAAGAATCAACACAATGTTGTGTTTTTCAGTCACTTCGCGGATTTTTTTCAACCATTTGGTTGGCGCTGTTACCACACCGCCTTCACCTTGAATTGCTTCAAGAATGACAGCAGCTGGCTTGGTTACACCACTTTCAACATCTTCAATGAAGTTTTCAAAGAAATATGTCAAAGCATCCACACCCGCTTCACCACCTAAACCAAGTGGGCAACGGTATTCATGCGGATACGGCATAAATTGAACGCCTGGCATTAAACCATTTACAGCATTTTTCGCAGACAGATTACCTGTCATTGCAAGAGCGCCGTGCGTCATACCATGGTAACCACCAGAGAAACTAATCACTGTGCTACGACCGGTATACGTCTTCGCTAATTTAATTGCTGCTTCCGTACCATCTGCACCAGATGGACCACAGAACTGTAAACAATACTCTTCCTTACCGCCTGGTAATTGTTCAAGTAATGCTTCAGTAAATGCATCTTTTAAAGGTGTCGTTAAATCCAAAGTATGTAAAGGAAGACCACTTGCAAGTGTATCTTGAATACTTTGAATTACCGCAGGATGATTATGGCCCAAAGCCAATGTTCCTGCCCCAGCTAAACAATCGAGGTACTCTGTACCTTCAACATCAGTAACCCAGCAGCCTAATGCTTTGGCTATCGCTAACGGCAATTTCCGTGGATAGCTACGAACATTGGATTCCATCTGACTTTGGCGAGTCAAATAGTATTCGTTAGTAGTATTAGTGGCAGGGTTTACAGAAGAAACGCTCATATCGAATTACCATCTCTGATATGGGTTGAAAGAAATAAGTCGGGTGACTTTTGGTCCTTTGACTCGGCGCTTTATAAATTCTAGTTAGATAGCGTTTGGATACTTCATAACTAGGAGGCGGATGATACAGAAATTTTCAATAAAATAAACAGCTTTTGGACATTATCTGCCAGAAATTTACTAAAAAAATATATCATGCCAAACCATAGCTTAAATTATCCTCTTATAGTGTGACAACGTAAAGAAAAGCCGATGAATTTATTTATTTTTCAACTTCGCCACAAAAATTCAAAATACCCACCTTGATTGAAAAATAAGTTTTTGAAATAACTAGCTTTATCTAGGTTTTTCTGAAAAATATTTTATACCTTTTTTTTACAATCGAACCACAATATTTTCGCAAATTCACCACAAATTGGCTTTAAGCTTTTTACAAATGTTGCAAAACTCCTCCTAAATAAAAAAGGAATAAAAATGCGTCAATTCTTCATCCCAGCAATCGCGCTTAGTGCTTTATTTAGCTCAGCAGTTTTTGCTCAGTCTGAGAACCAATTAAACTACAATATTGTCAATGTTCAGGCCGAGGCAACACGCCAAGTATCTAATGATTTAATGAATGCAACGCTTTACATTGAACGGAGTAACAAACAACCTGCCGAACTCGCTACACAAATTACGCAGCTCATGAATCAAGCCACAGCTTTAGCTCGTAAATATCCAAGCGTTAAAGTCGAAACAGGTTCTCAAACCACCTACCCAATTTACAACGATGACAACCAAAAGTTAAAAGAATGGCGTGGTCGTGCTGAAATTAATTTAGAAAGTACCGATTTTAAAGCAGCGAGCCAGCTGATTGGTGAGCTACAGCAAAACTTCCAAACGCAGTCAATCGGCTTTAGTGTGTCCGACACACAACGTAAGAAAGTGGAAAATGAGCTGATTGTTGAAGCATCGAAAAACTTTCAACAGCGTGCGCAATCATTAGCACAAGCATGGAGTAAGTCAGGTTATAACTTGGTTAACTTAAACATTAATACCAGCAACTACTACCCTCGCCCAGTCATGATGCGTGCAGAAAGTGCAAAATTTGCAGCAGCTGATGCACCAATGCAAGATGTTGCAGGCGGCGAATCCAAAATTACTGTGAATGCAAATGGTACTGTTCAACTTAAATAACAGATTTCATTCAAATTCATCTCAAAAGCCACGTTTATCGTGGCTTTTTTATTGTGTGTCCATCAAGAAAATTTTAATTCGCCTATTAATTCTAGTGTTTTAATTGCAATAAGTGATAATAGTTATTATTTGATTTCAACAAAGTTCAGCATATGATAGCCGCGCTCTTTATTATGGATTGCGCACAAAAGAATGATTTCATCACGTCTTCATCTGCAGGATCGCAGATTATTCAAAGCCAAACAACTCAGCATTGCGATTGGGCTTTCTATGAGCTGCTTGACCTATGCACAAGCAGAAGAACTCACTGAAGCAACGAGCAACAATGTACTTCCGACCATCAAACTTGAAGCACAAGGCAACTGGTTAGAAGATGCCAATGCAGAGAAAGTGCAAAAGCATGCAGGCGCTCGTACGATTATTACTCGCAATCGCTTAGATGAAGTTGCTGCGACTTCAATTAAAGATGCCCTGAAGCAAGTGCCTGGTGTTCAAGTCCAAGAAAATAATGGTACTGGTGGCAGTGATGTTTCACTCAATATTGGGGTCCGTGGTTTAGCCTCACGTTTATCTCCTCGTTCTACAGTACTGCTTGATGGTGTCCCGCTATCATTTGCGCCTTATGGACAACCTCAGCTTTCTCTAGCACCAGTATCATTAGGCAATATTGAATCTGTAGATGTGGTTCGTGGAGCAGGTTCTGTACGTTTTGGTCCGCAGAACGTTGGCGGTATCATTAACTTTACAACTCGCGCGATTCCTCAAGAGTTTGCAGGTAATGTCAGCCTAACGACCGAATATGCTTCGGGTACAGATCAAGTTAAATATAGCCCGAATCTATTTGTAGGCGGAACCTTAGATAATGGTTTAGGCCTTGCTCTGCTATATTCGGGTACAAAAGGTGGTGGCTACCGTGAAGCCAATAATAAAACTGACATTGACGATGTCATGTTAAAAACGGCCTATCAAATTACAGATGCTGATGCGATTGCCTTAAACCTACATCACTATGAAGGTTATGGAGAAATGCCTGAAGGCTTAACTGCCGAAAAATATGCACAAAACCCTTATCAGTCAAATAAGTCACGTAATTATTTCTCTGGCCGCCGCTCAGATGTGTCTTTCCGCTATACACATCAAGATGAAAAAAATAACTTTGAATTGCTGACCTATTATATTGACTCATTTCGCACGAGCGACTTAGAGACAGATGTTAGTGCAACGACTTCGCGTATGGACACATCTCCACGCGACTACAAAGTATTTGCCATTGAACCGCGCTGGTCTCGTGCATACCAATTAGGCAACTCAAATAGCGAATTCACTATCGGCTATCGTTATTTAGATGAAGATAGTTCTGAGTTCTCAGGTCGCTCATCTACATATGCATTGAATGCACCTGTGACCGAAATTAAAGCACGTACCACGAGTGAAGGTGGCACTAAAGCACATGCAATTTATGCAGATAACCGCTTCGATTTAGGGAACTGGGTCATCACACCAGGACTACGTTTTGAATCAATTGAAACGCATAACAATTTTACTGCCTATAACCAAGGCGTAGCAGTTAATACCGTTTCACCCAAAATTGATTCAGATGAGTTTTTACCCAGCCTATCGGTTATGTATAAAGCGACAGACAATTGGAACATTTTTGCCAATGCGGGCGTTTCATTCGGCCCACAGCAATACAACCAATTGGCACGTTTAGAAGGTGGGGTTGCACAAAGCACAACTGATGGCTTACATCCTGAAAAGTCCAATAACTATGAAATTGGGACGAAGTATTTAGGCAATGGTCTAAATGCAGAATTAACCGCGTTTTATTTAGATTTCGACAAAGAACTCAGCTTAGTACCTAGTGCTCAAAATAGTAATATTTGGACGGATCTTGGAGCAACTAGTCATAAAGGTGTAGAACTTGGTCTAGCATATGACTTTAGCTATCTAAGCGATGCACTAGAGGGCTTAAAACTCTATAGCAACTATACCTTCACCAAAGCCGTGGCTGAAGCTGGAGAATTTGAAGGTAAAGATCTTCCGTTCTACTCACGCCACACAGCAAATGTTGGCTTAGGCTATAAAGTGAATCAGTGGAGTGTCAATGCAGATATGTTTGCGCAATCTAAACAACACTCTCCAAATAATCCAGATACCTCACTACCTGCAGGATATTACCAGACAGAAGAAACGGTCGATGGTAAATATGGAGACATCCCAGGTTACTCTACCTTTGCGGTGCGTACAGCCTATGACTTTGGTGAGCAATTCCACGGTTTAAAAATCGCGGGTGGCGTTAAAAACGTGTTTGATAAACAATATTTCACACGTTCTACTGACTCAACAGGCGGAAAATATGTAGGGCAACCACGTACCTTCTACCTTCAAACGTCATTTGATTTCTAAAACTGAAAGCCAATTAGTTCAACTACATTGAACTGTTAAAAAAGACTACATTTTTGTGGTCTTTTTTATTTTAACAATATGACAAAATTATGACTCTCTTCCATACTTTATAAACATCATCCACTTTCATGACTCTTTCAGAACTTAATTTATCGCTTTTTTCATGGATTAATGCTTCTCCTGAAGCCAGTAATGCCAGCATTCATTTTGCCATATTCATCGCCAATGACCTGCTCTATTGCATGATTTTACTGTTTGCTTGGTTTTGGCTACGTGGTAACTACGACACTAAAAAACAGATATTGAAGGCATTTATTTTTACCAGTATCGCCATTTTGATCAGCCAATGTATTTCTCATGTGTATTATCACCCACGTCCTTTCGTCATGGAGGTCGGACGCACTCTCATTTACCATGCACCCAATGGCTCTTTCCCAAGTGACCATATGCTAATTTTTAGCAGTATCGCCTTTTCTTATATCTTCTCTGCACAGCGTAAACTAGGAATTTTTCTCTTGATCATGGCTTGGCTTGTTGCATGGTCACGTGTCTATCTTGGTGTTCACTTCCCTTTAGATATGCTCGGCGCTTTTCTATTGGCTTTTGCCTTAAACTTCTTTGGATTAAAGCTTTGGAATCTCTATAAAGAGAAAATCATGCAATGGGCACTCACCATTCACTTTTACTTATTTAAGCCCCTCATTCAAAAAGGCTATATCAAATAACTTTTGCTTTAAAACAAAAAAATCCCGCTCGAAAGCGGGATTTTTTTAATGCGTTTAAATCAGTAGATCGCCATGTGGTTGCGATGAATCATCTCAAGTGAACGTGCTTCACCTAGAACTTGGTGAACTTTATCTGACGCCAAGCCCTTTACCAGCTCCGCAGAACGCGAACTAAAGTTGACACGTCCGACCGCAACACGGCCACCTTGGATATCAACACATTCAACCACGTCACCGCGTTCAAAATGCCCTTCCACAGCTTTCACGCCAACAGGAAGTAAACTACGATGATTGTCTTTAATGGCTTTGACAGCACCATCATCCAACACCAAACGACCCGCAGTTTGTAAGTGAGCTGCTAGCCACTGTTGATGAGCAGTAATACGGTCATTGTCAGTAATAAACAATGTCCCAAGCATTTCACCATCCATCAAACGTTCAAGCACATTGTCGCTTTCACCACTGGCAATCAGCGTTGGACAGCCAGACTTTGCAGCTAAGCGTGCAGCACGGACTTTGGTCAACATACCACCACGACCAAACTTACCGCCACCGCCAGCCATATCAAATAAACTCTCATCTAGAGCACGCACAGTATGGAACAGTTTTGCATCTGGATTTGAACGTGGGTCTGAGTCGAACATACCTTGCTGATCAGTCAAAATAATTAACAAATCAGCATGGACTTGACCTGCAACCATTGCGGCCAGCGTATCATTGTCACCAAAGCGAATTTCATCAGTCGAAACCGTGTCATTCTCGTTGATTACAGGAATGACATGCCATTCAATCAAGTTCTGTAAAGCATCACATGAGTTCAAATAACGACGACGGTCTGCCAAGTCATCATGGGTTAATAACACTTGAGCAGTCTGAATGTGGTGTTTTTCAAGCACACTTGACCACGTATGTATAAGGCCCATTTGACCAATGGCAGCACACGCCTGAAGACTGGGTAGATCGGTGGGTCGGCTGTCTAGCTTCATACGAACCATACCTTCAGCCACAGCTCCTGACGACACCAGAATAATCTCATGTCCTGCATTGTGTAGATCTGCAATTTGTTTCGCCCAATGCGAAATTGCATCTATATCTAAACCTTGCCCATTTGCTGTGAGTAAAGATGATCCGATTTTAACAACGATTCGTTTACAAGCTTCGAGCTTACGTTGCCCATCTACCACTTCTATCATCTTGTCCTCAGTTACTCATTACGAGCTTAACGTACGTAAAACACTTCCACTTCGCCGTCATCTTCATCATCATCTTCATCATCATCAGCCAACAGGCCTGCAAGGCGTTGTTGGCGACGCATTTCACGATATGCTTCTTTAGCGGCAATAGTTTGTTCGCGTGTTTCAGCTTCAAGCTGCTCACGGAATGCTTTTACTTCAGCTGCATAGTCAGGATCTTCAAGCTCACGTTCACGTTGTTGCTCAATTTGATCCATCAGGTAATACACAACTGGTTTTGTCCCTTCAGACATCAAACCTGAAGTTTTGAATACAGGGCCATCCCACTGCATTTCATCTAAGATATGCTGACACCATTCATCACGCGTATCGTCTGCAAGTTGGTCAACTTTGTTTAACACTAGAACGATAGGTAACTTTGAAAGAGTCGGAGAGAATTTCTCTAACTCAGCCAAGATTGCTTTTGCATTGTATGCAGGATCTGAACCATCAATCGGCTGAACATCCACAATGTGAAGCAAAATACGCGTACGCGCCAAGTGCTTTAAGAAACGAATACCAAGACCTGCCCCCTCAGAAGCCCCTTCAATCAAGCCTGGAATGTCCGCCATAACAAATGAACGGTGACTGTCTGCATCGACTACACCAAGGTTTGGAATCATCGTGGTAAACGGATAGTCTGCAACCTTAGGTTTTGCTGCTGATACGGCACGAATAAACGTCGATTTACCCGCATTTGGCATACCCAGCAAACCGACATCTGCCAATACTTTTAGCTCTAAACGAATTTCACGGAATTCGCCTTTAAAACCGTGGGTACACTTACGTGGCGAACGGTTCGTCGATGATTTAAAGTGAGTATTACCCAAACCACCATCACCACCCGCTGCAACAAGCACACGCTGACCACTTTCAACCAAGTCGCCAATAATGTCACCCGAGTCAGTGTCAACAATAGTTGTACCTACAGGAACCTTTAATACAGTGTCTTCACCACCACGGCCTGCGCAGTTCGCGCCACGGCCATTTTTAGCTCGTTCCGCACGGAAGCGGCGAGTATAACGGAAGTCTACGAGGGTACTGGTATTATCATCAGCTTCGATAAATACGCTACCACCACGACCACCATCACCACCGTCTGGACCACCAAAAGGTACGAATTTTTCACGGCGAAAACTGGCTACGCCATTGCCACCGTCGCCAGCCTCTACGGTAATGACTGCTTCATCAACAAAGCGCATGCTGCCAATCCTCTAAATACTTTAAAACCGCATATTCTGCCATATTTTACAAAATTTCTCGAATAGAATTATTCAGCGAAACATGAAATTTAGTCACAAAAATACCAAAATCTAAATTTTTGACACTTTTCACCTGATTTTCTTCATTTTTTAATTTAAATATGCTGACCATTTAGTCGTTAGATCACTCTTTGACTCATTTTATTCAATCCTACTCAACTTTTACTCCAAGAAGGATTTTCTCATCAAAATAGCGCACCAAAAGAGGAGATTGTTTAATAACAAGCCCTTTTCACAGCCTGAAATTTGAACCAGCTCTAATCCACTTCCGCACTCCTGAGGGATTCACTATTAAAGTGTAATTAAGGATTCACACAACCAATCCACATTACTTGTCATCTTTTATTTTAAAGCCGCTACTCGCTCCTTGCTTTCTAGAATTTCAGGCAAACTTTTTTCAATCCAACCAATCAAATACATGGTTTTCTCAGCGGCTTGAGAACCCAAGATCGTCAATTGGTACTCTACTTTGGGCGGCACCACAGGATAGACCGTCCGTAGAATAAAGCCATCATGCTCAAGCGTTTTGAGTGTCTGAGAAAGCATTTTCTCACTCACTCCTTCTATACGCTGCTTGAGCTCACTAAAACGATGTACGCCATCACTTAAACAGCGCAACACCAGTACCGACCATTTACTCGTAAGATGCTCCAAAATTTCACGAGATGGACACTCCGTGGATAAAACTTGACCTAACAATTTGCTTGTCGCATAGGTGTGCATCATTTCTCTCCATTTAGTTTATTACTTACTTTTTGGTACGTACTTACATTTAGTAAGTTAACAGATTAAGATACAACCATCAAGTATAGAAAACAACCAACATAGGTGAATTATGAAAATTGCAATCACAGGCGCAACAGGACAACTTGGCAACCTCGTTATAGAGCAACTTTTGCAGCTGACCGCTGCCCAGAATATTGTTGTGCTGGTTCGTAACATTGATAGAGCTGAACATTTCAAAGCGCAAGGTATTGAGCTGCGTGAGTTTGATTATGACCGCCCTGAAACATTAGTTCCTGCTCTATTAGGAATAGATAAGTTATTACTCATTTCAGCCAATGAAATTGGTCGTCGTACGCCTCAACACCAAGCAGTGATTGATGCTGCGAAAGTGGCCGGCGTGCCTTATCTTGCTTATACCAGCCTACTTCGTGCAGATACCTCTCCACTCGGCTTAGCTCAAGAACACCGTGAAACCGAAAGACTTATTCAAGACAGTGGAATCACTTATACCTTCTTAAGAAATAATTGGTATAGCGAAAACTACCTTGCAGGTGTTGCTCATACCATTGAAATTGGGACGCTTTTTGGCGCAGCTCAAGACGGTCGAATTAGCTCAGCATCGCGTATAGATTATGCTGAAGCTGCAGCCAAAGTCTTAACTTCAACAGGTCATGAGAATAAAACCTATGAATTGGCAGGTTCTGAAAGTTTTACTAAAGCTGATTTGGCTCAATTCATCAGTCAGGCAACTCATAAGCCAGTTATCTATCAAAATTTGTCTGCCGATGACCTGCGTCAAGGCTTAATTCAAGCCAACCTCCCATCATACTTGATTGATGTGATTGTGGATGCTGATGTGCAGACCGCCAAAGGCGCGATGTACAGCAACAGTAAAGACCTAGAACAATTGATTGGACATAAGACCACCAGTATTCAAGATTCGATTAAAGCCGCACTTTAAGCCAATCATTTAATCTTCACATTCAAACACCACCAATGATTGGTGGTGTTTTTCATGGATGAATGTTCTTCAGGGGTAGTGTCATATTCATCTCCAAATTCGCAGTCGTACTTCGCCCTATGTTGTACATGGTGGCATTGAAGCTTGCTATTTTGCGCATAGTCATTGGGTCATTCAAATTTAACTGTGGCGCAAACTGATGCAACACATGCAGTCGTACTTGCTCATTGAACTCAAAATAGACCAAGCCATTAAACATAATTTTGATTGGGATCTGATAGTCCTGCTTTAAATGAAATGGTACAGCCAGCTTAATCGGAATATCTAAAGTGAGTGGGAACTTAGGCAATAGTTTATTTTGATAAATTAGATCTGTAGTTGTCTCCAACGGCATGTTTTGATCAATGAGTACCTCGGTTTGATAATCAACAGATACTGAAACGGGTACTTCTACTTCAAACTCTAAATTTGCCAAATATTTCCCAGTCAAAGGTAGGTTGATTTTCTGATCGATTTTCAGTTGCGTATCTAAAGTCCCAACGGATTGGGTTTCTAAATAATTACCCACTTGGATTTTTGTCGGTAAGGAGTCTGATAGTTGAATTTGGGCTTCACTCGCAGACACTTGCATATTGGCTTGAATATTCAGGTACAACCAAAACAGCACAGCCACCAAAATTACAATGCACACAAAACTCAATACAAGCTGCTTCACAGACTGGAATATCCGCATACTCCCCCCCCTATGGCTTCACGTGTTCTTGAGGTTGAGGTTTTTCACGCAGTAATTGCAAGCTATTGAGTGGAATTTTCAACTCCCCCTGCTTAATTTCAATTGGCAATGTATTCTGTACATCCACCGACGCTTTCAATGCCGTTTTAATGGGAACCTTTAAATGCCCCTGTATTGGAATATTGGTCTTAACCACTGTATTTACTGGAATATGTAGATTTTCTTTCAGTACTGTTTTCACAGGCGCATCAAATTTGAGGTGTACTTGCTGTTCAAGTGGCACATCGATATGAATCGGCACATCCAACTGAATGGGAATATTTCCTTTTAAAGGTAAAGTCACATCTCGTCCCATGACTTTCACCTGTACCTTGGTATCTACAGGCATATTCTGATTAATTTTCAAGGTTTCACGCACTGGAATGGTGGTTTTAATCGGAACCTGATTATCAAAATACACCCGTGGAGTCAGCGTTTGGGTCAGGGGAATATTCAGGTTTTCACGAATCGGAATTTCTGCATTGACACGCCCTGTGACATCCACATCTAAGGCATCATGAATTTTAACCTCGGCTTGTAAAGGCTCTTGCAGATCAATACTGACTTTTTGATTTTCTAAGGGAATATAAATATTAAAGTGTTTAAACGTCCAAATAGCGATAAGTACACCGCATACAGATGCCAACACAATGAATGCCAATCCACTTAGCACATGCTTCACTTGCAAATTCAAATTCCTTTTGTTTTATTTTCTTTTTATCTGACAAATATCATCCTTTTGTCAGCCTAGAAAGTCATTGAGGGCGGTATACCAACCAGACTCTATAATTTTTTATCACCCTATTCTACACAGTATTCTAATTATTCTAAGTAAATTAGTAGGGATTAAACATTGGCAACTCTTAGCACTCAAGCCAATACTTATGTCACCCCCAACGCACCTGATTGGCCTCATCCACAACAACAGCGCAAAAAAAAGAGCCTCAATTGAGGCTCTTTTTAGTCGCTATTACAAATTATGCATTTGTTTCAGCTGGAATTTTTGGATAGCTTACGCCGCCCATTTGCTCTGCAATACGTAACACTTGGCAGCTATAACCAACTTCGTTATCGTACCAAACATAAGCAGTTAAACGGTTACCCGAAGTGATTGTTGCTTGCGCATCAAATACACCTGCTGTACGTGAACCGATAAAGTCAGATGATACAACTTCAGTCGAGTTGGTATAACCGATCTGACCTTGAAGGCTAGAGCTGATTGAAATTTTACGAATGTATTCGTTCACTTCATCACGATCAACTTCTTTATCTAAAGTTAAGTTCAAAATCGCAAGTGAAACGTTTGGTGTTGGAACACGTACAGAGTTACCTGTCAGTTTACCTTGAAGTGCTGGAAGTGCTTTCGCAACTGCTTTAGCTGCACCAGTTTCAGTAATTACCATATTTAACGTTGCAGCACGACCACGACGGTCTGCTTTATGGTAGTTGTCGATTAAGTTCTGGTCGTTTGTAAACGAGTGAACTGTTTCAACATGACCATTCAACACTGTGTATTTGTCATGCAACACTTTAAGTGTTGGTGTAATTGCGTTGGTTGTACAGCTTGCAGCAGAGATAATGGTATCTTCATCAAGAATATCTGCTTGGTTCACACCAAATACAACGTTCTTCATGTCGCCTTTACCTGGTGCAGTCAAGATCACACGTGCAGCACCTGGGCACTTAAGGTGTTGAGCAAGACCTTCAGCATCACGCCATTTACCTGTGTTGTCGATCACTAACGCATTGCTAATACCATAATCGGTATAATCAACTTCAGTTGGGTTCGACGCATAAATCACTTTGATGAATTGACCGTTGGCAATGATTGCTTCGTTTTCTTCATCAACAGAAATCGTACCAGAGAATGGACCATGGATTGAGTCACGGCGTAATAAAGACGCTCGTTTTTCCAAATCACCATCAGATGACTTACGAACCACAATCGCTTTTAGGTTCAAACCACGACCAAGACCAGACTGACCAATCATTAAACGTGCAAGAATACGACCGATACGACCAAAACCGTAAAGGACAACGTCACGACCTTCTACTGAAGTCGCACGACCTTCTACAGATTTAACAGCGGCTGCAACAAATGCATCAACATCGCCACCTTGCTCTTTAAATGCAACGGCTAATTTGCCTAGATCAATTTCAGCAGTACCGATATTTTCAATTTTAGCCAACGCTTCAAGAATTGGGAACGTGTGTACAACTGAAAGCTCAACGTCCATCATACGAGTGAAACGGTGCGCTTTTAAAATTTGGATAACTGAACGGTTAACTAAAGAACGTCCAAACACTGAAACCACAATATTTTTTTCACGGTAAAGCTGACCGATCAAAGCGATCATTTGTTCCGCGATTTCTTCACGGTTTTTCCAGCGACCTTGGTGTTCTGCGTGTAGGGCGATGATAGTCTCTTTGCTCACAGATACGTCCTCTAATTAATTTAATCTAAGCATAAATTTTAAAACCCAACAATTGTAAAGGATTTAGCGCCAAGTTTGAATCGAAAGCTGTAAATGCATGATGTTTTTTGTCGTATATTCATTATTAATTTAAGAAATGATTGCATTTAGTCTTATGATTTTGCAGTATAAAAATTAAAAAAATATTTTTTAGATAAAAAATAAACAGTTACACAAATGATGTTTTATCAAACAGTCAACTATTCTTAAAGGGCAATAAACAAATCAGGAACTTGCTTATCGCCCAAATTCCAGCGCAATGACAGCTCCGAACATCATCAAATTAGTCTGAATGTTGCTTTTTTTCAAAATGCTCAATATTTCGTTCGAGCTGTTTTTTATTTTGTTGCTGTTTATATAAATGCAACACACCTTCAATAATAAGCAATAAGACTGCGAACCAAATTGGAATATAGGTAAACCACTCACCTGGCTCTATACGCTCTCCCATGGCAACTGATGCTCCTGCTAATAAAACAGGCTCCAAATAACTCAGCAAACCAAAGATCACAAAAGGTAAATAACGACTCGCGAGTATATAACTTCCGAGTCCCATTGCACTTAAGAAACCCAGTCCGATGACCGCCAAAATCAGATGTGGAAACTCTTGTATCAAAGCCAAACTATCGCTATGCACAAAGCCCAAATAAAACGCGACAGGTAAAATTAAAAACAGATCCCACCAGAAGCCACCCAAATGATCCGTTTTACAAACACGGCGCAGGAAGAAATACAAAGGATAAGCCAAAGCGATATAAACCGTTTCCCATGCCATGCTACCAATACGCCAAATTTCATGTCCTACCCCAAGCACAGCAAAGGCTACCGCGGCCATTTGCCAACGGGATAGTTTTTCCTTGTAAAGGATGCAACCAACCAACACCATGACCAAAGGCAGTAAAAAATAGCCAAGCGATACTTGTAGACCACGACCATTCATGGGTCCCCATAAGAATAGCCACAACTGCGTGGTACATAAAACCGAACTGAACAATAACCAAGCAAACATCCAAGGTTGTTTAAAGATACGCTTAAACAACTCCGAAATGAGTTTTAAATCGCCACTCCACCACATGAATGCGGTTAAAAAGGGTAAGGTCGAAAGCATACGCCAAGCAAAAGTTTGCTCACTATCTAAGGGCTTTAAAAAAAAGGTATAAAAATACAAAATACCAAAAGTGACGGATGCTAAAACCGATAGTGCAACACCTTTATACATCCTTCACTCCACATTGATTTACACGATTTTAATAAGCGCCGATTATAAAGCGTTCGACTGGATAAAGCTTTATTATTCAAGTTTTAAAATACGTATATGAAACTAAAAAAGCCATGCTTCAGCATGGCTTTCAAGGCTTAATAAATTTTACTTTTGCAATTGTTTGGTATGAATCAGATCATTCAAATCATAACCCACTGACTTTGCATATTCTAAGTATTCATTAATAACTTTTTGGTCTGGTTGTGGCGAGCGAGAAAGCACCCACATATATTTACGGCGTGGCTCACCCACTAAAACCGTTTGATAGTCATCATCAATTTTTAAAATCCAATAATCCCCCCGTGCCACAGGTAACCAACGCACCGCCTCAGGTAAAAAACTCACTTTCAACTTACTGTTAAAAGGTGGGTTTTGTACAAATGCTTCACCTATGGACTGCATCAGCTTACCATCTTGAGCATAACATCGGTTATCTACTGTCACATTGCCATTTTCATTCAGGGTATAGGTAGCCGAGACATTACTTCCACATTTATTTTGAAAGTACATGGGCTTACGTGCAATTTCGTACCAAACACCCAAATAACGGTCTAATTCAACCTTATCCACCACGGCTAAGGGTTTGCTTTGGGCGTAAGCCATGGTTGCCATGCCTAACCCGACTAAAACAGCACCACCTACAGCAATTTTGGCAAGCGTAAACCCCGCCTTTGGAAGATTTGCAGACATAAACTGTACCTTTAATATTTCAGAATTTATGATCTAAAAATAAACATCTCTTTAAAAAATAATGCTTTTTGCCCAAATTACTGTAGCGTTATGTAAATGCAACTTAGGTTAGAAGTTGCGCCTTTAAGCGCAAAATTTCATCTCGTAGACGTGCAGCTTGCTCAAACTGTAGCTCTTTAGAAGCTTTTAACATTTCTTTTTCCAGCTTAGTTAAGTACTTGGCAAGAAGTTTCGGATCGGACAGCAAGTGCTGTTCATCTGCACTGAGGGTTTGGTGTTGATCTATGATACCACTTTCAACTTGATCATCTGTCAGCACTTCGCCTGTATCAATATCCTTTTTATTTTGTCTGATGGTGCTACGCGGAATAATGCCATGCAGCTCATTAAAGGCCATTTGTTTTTCACGGCGACGGGCTGTTTCATCGATGGCTTTTTGCATCGAATCGGTAATCCGATCACCATATAAAATCGCTTTGCCTTTTACATTACGTGCTGCACGACCAATGGTTTGAATCAAAGAGCGCTCAGAACGTAAGAAACCCTCTTTGTCCGCATCCAAGATCGCCACCAAAGACACTTCAGGCATGTCCAAGCCTTCACGTAGTAAGTTGATCCCGACGAGAACATCGTAGACACCTGAACGTAAATCATGAATAATTTTCACCCGTTCAACAGTGTCAATATCTGAATGCAGATAAGCAACTTTGACCCCATACTCTTTCAAATACGAGCTTAAATCCTCTGCCATACGTTTAGTTAAGGTGGTAACCAAGACACGCTCATCTAGATCTTTGCGGATATTGATCTCAGACAAGACATCATCAACTTGAGTCAATACCGGACGTACTTCAATTTCAGGGTCAATCAACCCTGTAGGACGAACCACCTGCTCAGCTATTTGCTCGGCTTTTTCAAGCTCGTATTTGGCTGGGGTTGCACTGACATAAATTGTAGCTGGGGTAATCCGCTCCCACTCTTCAAACTGCATTGGACGGTTATCTAGAGCACTAGGGAGACGGAAACCATAATTCACCAAGTTTTCTTTACGCGAACGGTCACCTTTATACATCGCGCCAATTTGCGGCACAGTCACGTGTGACTCATCAATAATCAGTAAGGCATCGTCAGGAACATAATCAAATAAGGTCGGTGGTGCTTCGCCCGCGGGACGACCTGACAAATGACGTGAATAGTTTTCAATACCGTTGGTATAGCCCAACTGCTGCATCATTTCTAAATCATAACGGGTACGTTGCTCAATTCGCTGAGCTTCAAGCAATTTGTCATGTGCACGAAAGAAACCTAAACGCTCTTTTAACTCTTCACGAATCGTGCCGATGGCGCGCTCTAAATTATCTTTCGGTGTTACATAGTGACTTTTTGGGTAAATTGTCACGCGCGGAACTTTACGGACAAGTTTGCCTGTCAGTGGATCGAACCAACGAATCGAATCTACTTCATCATCAAACAACTCGATTCGAATCGCATGCTGATCCGATTCGGCAGGGAAAATATCGATAATTTCACCGCGGATACGATAGGTACCGCGTAAAAACTCAAGCTCATTACGGCTATATTGCATTTCCACCAAACGACGAATGACGTCATCACGTGCGATACGATCGCCCTGTACAATATGTAGCAACATGCTCATATAGGCATTAGGGTCACCCAAACCATAAATAGCAGAAACTGAAGCAACAATAATTGCATCGCGACGTTCTAAGAGAGAACGTGTTGCAGATAAACGCATTTGGTCAATGTGGTCATTGATCGCAGAATCTTTTTCAATGAATGTGTCTGAAGATGGGACATAGGCTTCAGGTTGGTAATAGTCATAATAACTGACAAAATATTCGACGGCATTGTTCGGAAAGAAAGATTTGAACTCACCATAAAGCTGTGCAGCTAAGGTTTTATTATGTGCCATGACAATGGTCGGACGTTGCGTCCGTGCAATCACGTTGGCCATGGTATAGGTTTTACCAGAACCGGTAACCCCAAGTAACAACTGGTCGTGATAGCCCTTTTCTATTCCAGCAACAAGCTTTTCGATGGCTTGCGGCTGATCACCTGCGGGTTGGTAATTGGTGACTAAATCAAAAGGTTGTTTCTCACTCACAGACATATCCCAAGATTTGCTTCTTCAACCGTCTATTTTAACAGATTCAATCCAGAGCAATTCTTGCTTTTAGATTTTTAATGTAATTTACTGAAAATATTACAAAGATTTTTCACTTGACCCCCCCGTATTTCAAGGGCAACATGAAGTGAAGAAGAGCGAAAAATCAGAGCCTATGACATACCAATATCATGACGAAAGCATCGTCAAAAACCTAGATGAACATACCGTATTTGTGTTTGGTAGTAACATGGCAGGTCAACATGCGGATGGCGCTGCCCGAACTGCACTTGAGCACTTTGGCGCAATCAAAGGCGTCGGACGTGGATGGTCAGGGCAAAGTTATGCCATTCCCACCATGAACGAACACTTACAGCAAATGCCGCTCTCGCAAATTCAACACTATATTGATGACTTTAAAATCTATACTAAAAATCACCCTAAAATGACTTACTTTCTAACCTCTATCGGCTGTGGTATTGCGGGTTATAAAGTTGAAGAAATTGCTCCTATGTTTAAAGGCATTTCTCATAATGTTATTTTCCCCGCATCATTTCGCCCATTTGTGGAAAGAACTCTGCCACGCCTAAGTAAAAAATTTTTGCATACTATTTTTAACGATGCTGTGATTTTCAGCACTCAAAATGATGACATGCTGATTCAGCATTTGGCCTTAACCGATAATGAAAAAAGTTTAGCCAAAATTATTCTCAACACACGCATGTATCCAACCGACAGTAATGGTCGTGATCGTGTTTTTGAAATTGAAGATATTTTACATGCGCTGTCTGGGAAAATATTTGATTTTGAGACCAACGCTGAGGGACGCATGCTTTTTGGTGGTGCCATTCTAGCGCTGTTGGAACTTTATAATATCAATGAACAAGACTTCATTGAGGTTTGGCAAGGCACACGAGAAATCGCACCACCGAAGCCTGAACATCGTGCGCGAAAAGCCTCACGTTAAATCCAGTCTTCTCAAAAAAGCCAATCCATCAGATTGGCTTTTTTAGTTAAAAATAATAGAGTTATTTGAATCTTCCCAATCGCCAACTACGACAAAAAATGTGACGGTATTGTTCCTACTTTTCCCTTTTTAACTTTTAAAAGTTCACTTACACTCTGAATCATAATCATACTTTTCAAAAATTTAAATAAATCATGAGAACAAATAGACAGCTTGAAGCTTTAAAATCCCAAAGAAACAAGCATGCACTTTTCAGTATGGCTATTGCCGTTGTCATGCTGATTGCATTTTATCAACTGCCTCAGTTTCAGGATTTTAATTTTATAAATCTATCCCCAGTCTACTTTATCTTCATTGTATGCTTATCCTTCCTCAAAAAGACAAAGAGCGAACAACCGAAAAAGAACAACCTCCTTTTAAATATTTTATTCATGACGGCGCCCTTCTTCATCATTAATGTTTTTGCACTTTCCAGTCTCAGCAAATTTACCGACTATTCAGCTGTGCGTATTGCAAACCACATACCCAACCCACAACACGTCGAGGGCCAAATTCTCTTAAATAGCTACACTGTGGGCTCTGGGCGCAATAAATCACATTATGAAGATGTTGTGTTAAATGAACCCTCTCAACAGCAACCACTAAGACTGGTCTGTAATTTTATGGATCGCTTTAAAAGCTGCCCACTCTTAGAAAACTTTCAACAACAAAAAGTCAGTATTAGTTATTACACAGACAGCCGTCAGTTTATCTACCCAGAAGTTTTAGTGTTATCGGTCACAACAGACAACACAACCATCAGTAGCCAAGACTTCATGCAGATCTATCATCAACAACGAAGCAATTTTTTGATGTATTTATTCTTCATGGTATTAATTCCAAACCTGTTGGTGATCAATTTATTTTGGCGCGACCATCAATATCAACAATCACAAACTTTTCGCTATCGACCTCAAAGCATTTAGCGCTTATCAATATCAGCATACACACTCTTTTCAGCTCCAAAACCATTGGAGCTTATGCACTTTCCATAAGCAATAAATATGCATTTTTTGACTGAATCCCTCCATAAACTCACATTAATTTTAAAAATAACTTTTTTTATCACATTATTTTAAAAAGTTTTTTTAGCGCTTATACTGCTTTAAATTCCAACATAAAAACGAGATATAAATGCAATTATTGGACTCTCCTATTTTTGAATTATCTCCCATTGCCATGTGGTTAGAAGACTTTAGTGAAGTACAAAAACAATTCGATCTTTGGCGGAGTGAAGGTGTTGAAGATATTGCGTCTTTTCTGTTGGAAGACAAATCACGTATTTTAAGTTGTGCGCATAAAATTAAAGTCCTGCATGTCAACCCGCAAACCTTAAAACAATTTGAAGCCGAAAGTTTTGAAGATTTAACTGCGAACCTTGCGCAAATTTTTAAAGCAGATATGTCAAGCACTCATTTAAATGAGCTGGTCGCACTTTGGAATGGTGAGACCTTATTTGAAAATACTGCTGTAAACTATACGCTTACAGGCCATCGCCTTGACATTCGACTGCGCGGGACAGTACTTCCTGGTCATGAACACGATCTTTCATTGGTTTTGATCACTACGGAAGACATCACGCCCTATGCCAATGCACAACGTTTAGAAGAAAAAAGTCGTTTAATTGCTGAGGCACGTTTTCAATACTCGCCTACTTCGCTTTGGGTTGAGGACTTTAGCCGAGTCAAAGCACGTTTAGATCATTTACGTCGTTTGGGGATCAGTGACTTTAAAACCTTCCTTGATGTCCACAATGACTTTATTAATGAATGCCTCAGAGACATCATGGTTACAGATGTAAACCAAGCCACACTCGATTTGTTTGCTGCACGTGACAAAGACCATTTACTTAAAAATTTGCATAAAGTCTTTCAAAACGAAACCCAACAGACCTTTCGACATCAGTTGCTCGAACTATGGGATGGCAATATTCAACATAACTGCGAAGCGGTCAATTATGCACTCGATGGAAGTATTCGCCATGTGCTGTTACATTTTGCCGTGTTTCCGGGCTTCGAAGACGATTGGGGTATGGTACAACTGGCACTCACCGATATTACCGCGCGCAAAAAAGCCGAAAATTATCTTGAGTACTTGGGCAAACATGATGTCTTAACCAAACTTTATAACCGCTCTTTCTACAGCACTGAAATCAACCGACTTGAGCGCAACAACCTGCGCCCTGTGTCTTGTATTTTCCTAGACATGAATGGCTTGAAAGCCATCAATGACAATCTCGGCCATGATCAAGGCGATAGCTTATTACGCCGTATGGGGAATACCCTGAATCAGTTAATTGAAAACACGCAATACTCTGCTTCAAGGATCGGTGGTGATGAATTTGTGGTGCTATTACCTGCCGCCGATGAAGCCGCATTGAACCATTGTATTGAAAGTTTGCATGAGCTTTTAATGGTAGATAACCAATTTAATAATCATCAACCTATTAGTGTGTCGATTGGCACTGCCACCAGCCAGCCAAATGAACGGGTTGAAGATATGCTTAAACGTGCCGACACTGCGATGTATGAGCACAAAAAAACCTACTATGCAGAAAATGATCGACGGGTTACCAATTATAACCCAGCGAATGATCAATAAAAAAGCGCCCTAAACAGGGCGCTTTTTTTATCTCAATGGCGAATCAACGCTTACCCATTGAACGACGGGTGCCACGTGGTGGCATCCAAGTACGATCTGCATACTGTTCAGGTTTTGGACGAACCTGATTATGTGCAACATCGTCAGCACTTTGTTCTGCATTTGGCATTGGGAATGGGAGATTCACCAAAGGTTTTTTTGAAGTAGGCTGTTGCTTACTCATGACCATCACTCTCATCAAATTGCGCTTATTTTAAAGTTTTTTTCATAAAGATGCGAGAAACTTCCTAATTCTGTACATTTTTGAAATCATTAATTCAAAATTGAATTTTTTTTATGTTTTTTGCAGAAAATCTGTGTTTTTAAACGCCTTGCTTGAGTTTTTTAAGCTAAGATAGTGTGCTTTTTATTTTTTAAACCCTATAAGAAGGAATACTGCCGTGGACGTACGTCTCTCTGATCGTGTGAATGCCATCAAACCGTCCCCAACTCTTGCTGTTACCAACAAAGCTGCTGAATTAAAAGCGGCTGGCAAGAACGTTATTGGCTTGGGCGCAGGTGAACCTGACTTCGACACCCCACAACACATCAAAGATGCAGCAATTGCAGCGATTAACAACGGTTTCACAAAGTACACCGCTGTAGATGGTACGCCTGGCCTTAAAAAAGCGATTATTGCAAAATTCAAGCGTGACAATAACCTTGATTATGCTGCAAACCAAATTTTGGTTTCTTGCGGCGGCAAGCAGTCATTCTTTAACTTAGCATTAGCTTTGTTAAACAAAGGTGATGAAGTGATCATCCCTGCACCATTTTGGGTAAGTTACCCAGACATGGTGATTATCGCTGAAGGTGTTCCTGTTATTGTAAAATGTGGTGAAGAACAACGTTTCAAAATCACACCTGCTCAACTTGAAGCTGCGATCACAGACAAAACTCGTTTAGTGGTTTTAAACAGCCCATCAAACCCAACAGGTATGATCTACACTAAAGCTGAATTAGAAGCTTTGGCTGACGTTCTTCGTAAATACCCTGAAGTTTACATCGCTTCTGACGATATGTACGAACCAATCCGTTGGGATGACGAATTCTACAACATCGCAACAGTTGCACCAGACCTTTATGACCGCACAATCGTGTTAAACGGTGTGTCTAAAGCGTATGCAATGACTGGCTGGCGTATTGGCTATGCAGCGGGCCCTGCTAAGCTTATTGGCGCAATGAAAAAAATCCAATCACAATCAACTTCAAACCCAACTTCTATTTCACAAGTTGCTGCTGAAGCTGCGTTGAATGGCCCTCAAGACGTTCTTGAGCCAATGATTGAAGCATTCAAACGCCGTCATGACTTAGTTGTTAGCGGTTTGAACGACATCAACGGTATTTCTTGCTTACCTGCTGATGGCGCATTCTATGCATATGCAAACATCCGTCCATTAATTCGTGCGAAAGGCTTAAAATCTTGCACAGAATTCTCTGAATGGTTATTGGAAGAAACTGGCGTTGCCGTAGTTCCTGGTGATGCATTCGGCTTAGGCGGTTTCATGCGTATTTCTTATGCAACTGCTGATGAAGTACTTGTAGATGCGCTTGCACGTATCAAGAAAGCGGCTGATTCAATCGAAGGCGTAGATGCTGCGATTGCTTCAATTGCTGCTGAAAAATAATTTAACCCTTTAAAGTTAGATTAGAAAAACCCGCGAACTTCGCGGGTTTTTTATTTTTAAACAAAATCTGAAAAATTTGCTCTTAAGCCCATTTAAATAATTTTAGAGCCGTGTAGTACCAGCAGAATCTATTGTATCTACGTCTTTGTTGCTAGATGACGCCGAAATCACCAAGGCAATGCCTGCCAGAATAATCGTCGCAGAAATAATGATTCGGAAGCTCAACGCTTCACCAATAAACAATGCCCCACCCAGAATCGCCAAACATGGCACGGACAATTGCACGCTACTAGCCGTGACCCGATCAATTTTCTTCACTATGGCATACCAAAGTACATATGCCCCACTTGATGCCAAACCACCAGATAAGAGTGCCAACAGCATACCTTTTGGCTGGATAAAACTCTGTGTGTAAAAAAATAAATAGACCAAGACAACAAAAGGAATCGCCACTACAAAATTTGCCAAGCTACTGGCCAGAGGATTATGCATCTTTTTACCTGCGATACTATACATCGCCCAACCTATGCCTGAAAGCACCATCAATGCAGCATAACCCAAAGGAGGTGCCGAAGCTCCTGGGAGCAATAAAATCAAAAGACCTAAAATAGCAATCGACAATCCCAAACCGCGTCGCAAATTGATTTTTTCACCATGACACAGTCCATAACTGACCATACTTAACTGCACTGTCCCAAACAGTAGTAATGCACCTACACCCGCATCGATATGCAAATAGGCCAGTGAAAAAGCCACAATATATAAGGCAAGAAAAAATCCATTTTTTATACTCCACTCTATTTTGGCCTTATGAGTAGAGAGCATATACAGTAGAAATAACACCATTGCACCGCTACAGACCCGAAGCAAGCTAAAACTCATCGGATCAATCTGCTGCTCAGCCAACGCTAAACGACATAGCACCGAATTGGCTGCAAAGGCCAACATTGCAATGGAAATTTTAAGCAGCATGTTTGAGCGTCCTTATTCAACAGCCTGCTTTAGATATATCGAATATATCTTATTAAATCTAGAGAGTTTTTCTCATGAAATTTATCAGCAATATCAATGTGCAACTCAGATGATTCAACCTGAATACCTTATTATTTAGCATCATCTGGTGAAAATAAAGCAATTACATCCGCTTCAGTGAGCTGCTCTGTAGAATACTTGAATTGGTAAAAATCAGGCTTATTATCAATATAAATTTCTGTTGTAAGTTTTAAATCTTTTGGCTGTTCTTCCATCGCAAATACATTGATATTGCAATAGCTGCCGTCCTGAGTTCGCCAAAAAAGCGACGTGCCACATTCGCTACAAAAACCACGTTCCCCCCAATCCGACGACTTAAATAATTTTAAATATTCTTGATTGTCAAACTTTAAACTACTAGGTTCGACATCAATACTCATGAGCACCCCGCTCGACTGCTGGCGGCACATAGAACAATGACAAGCATGCACATCATGATTTTTAAGTGCGGCTTGGAACTTAGTTTTACCGCATAAACAGGACACGTTCATTGTGAGTTCCTTCTTCATGTGAAGACTGTGTAAAATGACTAAAACCTTGTTTATCTTATATATAAATAAAAAACAAAAGAGTGTATAAATTTTGTGCACCATTTTAAAACAATGCTCACGTCTAGGCCGCTCCGTTCTATCAACACTCAAATTATCAAAATGAATCATCCTAAATCTTTTCCCTACAATATGTTCATAGCATGAGCTCAATCCATGATTACGATTCCGTTGATTTTGTACTGATCAATCCAATGCTCAATATTGACGAAAAGAGTGAATTTTGCTTAATTAGATAACAAGTTCCAAAAAGGAACTCATAGATAAATATAGGAATGAACAAGATGAATCCGAAAGAAATGACAGGACTACAACTCTTAGAAGCCATGTGTACAGGAAAAATTCCACCCGCAAGTATCAGTGAAACCATTCCCATGCAGCCTTTTGAAGTTTCAGAAGGAAAAATTAGCTTTAAAGCAAAAGCGGATCATCGCCATTTAAACCCGCTTGGTGGCGTGCATGGTGGCTTTGCAGCAACAGTACTCGACTCAGTGACGGGGTGTGCCGTACATACTATGCTTGAAGCAGGTGTTGGCTATGGCACCATTGATCTGAATATTAAAATGTGTAGACCAATTCCAAAAGACAAAGAACTACTCGCCGTCGGCAGCGTGATCAACATCAGTAAGAACTTAGGCATTTCTGAAGGTAAAATTGTAGATGAAGACGGTAAGCTCTATGCCCATGCCACAGCCACCTGTATGATTATTCGTCCCTAAAAACGAAAGACACTGATAAATTTCAGTGCCTTTTTTACTCCAAAGTAAACTTTACTTCAGCATGACAGATCAAATTGCGGTTTTAAAGGTCTTCAGCGTCTGCAATTTTGAGGCATCAGGACGCTCAACTCCTTTATAAATACAATAGTATTTAAATGCGCTGTCTAAACTCACGTCTAAACTTTTACCTTCAGCAGCAGACCAGACTTTTGAACGATTATTACCTAATAAAGCACTGCCTGACAACTGATACAAATACAGATCATGTTCTCGCTGCACAGTCCTTTTAAGAGTAGTCGTCGACTGTGTTGAAAGCAACTGACAAGGACTATTGACCAGCCAACGCTCACTAAACCAAAGTTGTAATAAATCACCCAAATACAAGTCTGTACAACCGACTGGCCAAACATCAATATAGGCAGACTCTACAGGGGTATAGTATTGTTCAGGGTTTGAAATAATAGAAAGATACTGATTTTGATAATCAGCTAGGTTTGCAAAAATATCGGAAATAGTAAGCGTATTCATTCGCTTTCTCCTGTTTAGCCATTTTAGTGCTGGCAAGTTGGTTATAAATCCACACTGTTTAAGTTTTCACTTAAACGCTCTGTTGTTGAAATCAGACTATCAATGACGTTTCCACATTGCAAGCACTTCAATACGATTTTTTTTTGAAAATGATTTTTTTGTTCAAATAAAAAGCATCCAATATAAAAATAACAGCAACATGACATTTTAGACTTGACCCACTATGAAATGTCCTTATAATCGCATGCAGATTCTCCAATAGCTCAGTCGGTAGAGCGACGGACTGTTAATCCGCAGGTCCCTGGTTCGAGCCCAGGTTGGAGAGCCAAATTCAAGAAAGCCCACACTATAAGTCGTGGGCTTTCTTCTTTTCTACACATTAAATGTTTTACCGCTTAAGGTGTAAATCCTCCAGCTAAGTTCAACAGAAAGCCAGAACTAAACTATTCTCGAAAAATAACTTATCTTAAAAACACTAAAAAATGATTCACAAGAAAAATCATGAGCACATTTAAAACACATGTGGATGTTCGTCCAGATCACTTCCCGATCACAACAACTGAAATGAAAAAATGGAAAGGGCAAAAAGATTGGGAATACCAGCTTAGTTTTAGTGATCCTGCTTATAAAGATATTTCTACTGGATGTAATCATTATGAGTAAAATGACAACTTATTTTTAATTTTTATTCACCCACCACAGCCAATCATTAAAAATATTTTTTAAGAAAATAGATTTTTCCACCCAATTAAGTCATGTCCCTGAGACTTTGCGAAATACTCTTTCTGATGTAACCATTTTTCATGATGTGCAATGGTGGAACGTGAAAGATATAAAAAAGTACAAGAAATCATCGTCAAAATTCTAAGCACACCTACTCAAATAACTCATTCCACTGACTCATATTTCGCGATTTTGTGGAAAGGAATTACAGCTCTCAATACATCATATCTACCCATCTCTAATTAAAAAGCCCAATCGATAAAGATTGGGCTTTTAATGAGTCAGGGTTATCTACACTGAGGATCTACAACTTCGAACAGTCTACAAACTATAGCATTCACCCGTATATTCCTAAGCCGCTTCCGCAGGCACACCACTATGGAAACGAAACACATCATCAGGTGTACTAATTAGCTCTTTTTCGACGTTACGGATATGATCAATACGCGCTTGAATATCTTCTTTCGGGTTCTTCAATTTACCCGTTTGCGCAACCTCTAAAGCCAAAGCCAAATAGTCTTCAAAATGGCGTGATTCAGACTTCAAAAGGTAGCGATAGTAACGACCTAATTCATCATCCACCAAAGGTGCTAACGCGTAGAAACGCTCACATGAACGTGCTTCTACAAAGGCACCAATGATTAAAATATCAATTAAAGCCTCAGGCTCATAAGTCCGCACTTCTTTACGTAAACCACCCGCATAACGACCAGCGCTCAGATTGCTCCACTCTAGCCCGCGCTTTTTCATAAATTCAAGCACTTGCTCATAATGCAACATTTCTTCACGAACCAGTTGTGCAAGCTTGACTTGCAAATCTGTAAAAAAGCTATAGCGAAACATCAGGTTCATCGCTGTGCCTGCAGCTTTCTTCTCACAATTCGCGTGGTCTTGCATCAGCACATCAAGATTATTCAGTGCTTCAGCCAACCAAGTTTTTGGTGTTTCACAGCCCAAGAAGTCCATGACGGGCTTCATGAGTTCATCATAATTGATATTCGACATATTCAAATCTTAGAAACTTTAAAATTAACGTGCAGCTTTAATCACTGCTTTCATTTCACGCACGGCTTGTTCCAAACCCACAAAAATAGCATCGGCAATCAGTGAATGACCGATATTTAATTCGTGGATCTGTGGAATTTGCGCAATTGGCGTTACATTTTCAAGGTTGAGTCCATGCCCAGCATTGACGACTAAACCCTTAGATGCCGCATATTCAGCACCTTTGACAATACGTTCAAGCTCATGTTGCTGAGCTTCAGGTGTTTCTGCATCAGCATAAGCGCCTGTATGAATTTCAATGGTTGGTGCACCACAAGCAACCGCTGCATCAATTTGTGCAAAGTCAGCATCAATAAACAAGGACACATCACAGCCAATCTCAGACAAGGCTTGAGTCGCCGCTTTGACATCGTCAAAATGTCCAACCACATCCAAACCACCTTCAGTCGTCACTTCTTGGCGCTTTTCAGGAACGAAACACACATGATGCGGTTTAATTTCTTTGGCAAACGCAATCATTTCATCTGTAACTGCCAACTCTAAATTCATACGTGTTTTAAGCACTGGACGCATACGACGCACATCATCGTCCTGAATATGACGACGGTCTTCACGTAAATGCAAAGTAATACCTTCTGCACCCGCTTGCTCACAGATCAGTGCTGCATTGACTGGATCTGGATAAGAAGTCCCACGCGCTTGTCGTAAAGTTGCCACGTGGTCAATATTTACACCAAGTAATGCAGCCATATTCATTTCCTAATTACGATTGAGTTTGAGTGTTCTGAATCCACAACTGACGACTTTTTAAGGGGCGATCGCCCAACAATGAACTGATCATTTGTCGATACAACTTGGTCAGTAATTGTAACTGTTCCAAACCAAAATCCCTACCCTTTTCATATTGGCACATGCTTAAAATTTGCTGTCCGTTTAAGGTCGCTCGCGAAGCTTGTGCAGTAGGAATAAAGCCTTCATTCAGCTGGAATATATAGTTGAGTGATGCCTGAATTTCAAGTTGATTGGCATCGGTCGAAAAATCTAAGGCATAGCCCAAATCTTCCAGCAGTTCATGCTCAAACTGTCTTAGAATTTGTTTTAAAAATTGATTAGGATCGGCTTGCTGCGCCAGTTGCTGTAATTGCGTTAGCGTATGTGCATATTGAGCAAAACTTTGCTCCATTTGTACTTCGAGCGGACACAGCCTGAGCAGGATCTCATTGAGATAAAAACCTGAAAAAAAAGCATCCCCGAAGAAAAAAATCGGCTGATTGACAATTTCAAGTTTTGTAAAATTTTTGAGTTCAGATTTACCCGAAGCTTGTAAACAAATCGGCTGATATTGTGGCGGCGGGGTTTGTCTTAAAATACCATCAACTCGCCCATGCTCTTGGGTAAATAAATGCACAATATGACTACGTTCACGGTATTTTCTATGGTGAATTAAATAACCATGCAGTACTTCATTGCGCATGAGAAATTAACTAATCTTTTTTATCTTTATCATTCTGTTCGCTGTCTTCATCATCCCCATCTGGGATAACAGCACCAACCACTGCTGCGGTTCCTTTCACCACGCCTTTTGTGGTTTTATACGCAATCTTTACAGGAACAGTGACGATCTTGTGTATACAACCTTGCAAAAACAACATACAAGCCATTACTGCGAACACTTTGACCATAACACCATCCCTATAAAAATTTGTTTTATTAAAACTTAGATATCGCTATAACCTAAGCTTTTCAATGCACGCTCATCATCAGACCAGCCACCTTTCACTTTAACCCAAAGCGTCAGCATGATCTTTTGTTCAAACATTTTTTCCATATCGATACGGGCATCCATACCAATTTTTTTAAGCTTGGCGCCTTTTTCACCAATCACAATCGCTTTCTGGCCTGGACGGTCTACAAAAATCGTTGCATCAATGTATGTACACGCTGGTTTTGGACGACCTGTTTTTTCATTCACCGTTGCTTCTTCAGTCTTAAACGACTCAATTTGCACGGTTAAATCATAAGGTAGTTCTTCACCCAACTGACGCATAATCTTTTCACGGATAATTTCTGATGCCAAGAAACGCTCAGAACGATCTGTCAGTTGATCCAATGAATACATCGGTGGTTGGAAAGGTAAATATTTTTCGATGGTATCGCGCAGATGGTCTAAGTTTGCACCACGGAGTGCAGAAACAGGAACAATCTCAGCAAAATTCATTAATTTTGCACGTTCTTGAATTAACGGTAATGCATGATTTTTATTTTCAAGTGTATCAATTTTATTGATCACAAGAATCACTGGCATCTCAGCATTTTTGAGTTTTTCCAAAACGAGCTCATCGTTTTGAGTCCATTTGTCTGCATCCAGAACAAACAATACCAAGTTGACATCACGCAATGCAGAAGACGCAGCACGGTTCATCATTTTATTGATGGCGCGTACTTCTTTTTTATGCATCCCTGGCGTATCAACAAATACCGCTTGAGATTTTTCACGTGAATCAATTCCCACAATCTTATGGCGTGTAGTTTGCGGCTTACGTGAAGTAATCGATAATTTTTGACCCAATAAATGGTTCATCAACGTAGACTTACCTACATTTGGACGACCGACAATTGCTACAAAGCCGCTACGAAAATCCGTTGGAATTTCTGTGCCTTGTTCGCTAAAAAACTGGCTAATTAAATCATTACTGTCGCTTTGCGACTCGTGATCAGCATCGATGTGATCGGAAGAATTTGACATGGCAGATTACTGCTCCAAAAGTTTTAAAATGTCCGCCGCGGCAGCTTGTTCAGCAAAACGACGGCTGGTGCCCTCACCCATTACAACAGACAATCCATCCACTTTACATTCCACTTTGAAATGCTGATTGGGTGCATCGCCTTGAATATCCACTACATCATAAACAGGGAGCGCTTTTTTTCGTGCCTGAAGATATTCTTGTAAACGAGATTTAGGATCTTTAAGTTGATCGGTTGGCTCGATATGGTCTAAATATGGCTCGTACCATTTTAACACAATCGGCTCCAACACCGTTAAATCACTACAATCCATATAGATTGCACCAATAATCGATTCAACTGTATCCGCAAGAATGGACTCGCGATGATGTCCACCTGATTTTAACTCGCCTGTACTTAAAATGAGTGACTGGCTCAGTTTTAAATCATTTGCAATTTTACCTAAAGCTTCCTGACGAACCAAGGTTGCACGCATACGCGTCAAACGGCCTTCGTTCTCAGTTGGATAAGCTTTATAGAGATAATTTGCAATAATCATCCCTAACAAAGAATCGCCTAGAAACTCTAGGCGCTCATAGTTGTATTTGTGGCTCACCGATCGGTGGGTCAGTGCAAGCTGAAGTAACTCAGGTTGTTTAAACTGATAACCGATACGGCTCGCTAAGCGGGCTTCACTTAGCTTGGACTGAGCTTTGATCAAAACTTTTCTCGAACTTTAATACTAAATCTATATTCAGCAAGAAGGGTTTTCTTACCTCATACTCCTTTTTCACCTGCAACCCTTCGGTATTGGTGACTTGCATAATTTCTTTAATCTTCACATCGCGAATACCATTCATTTCCAGACGTTTTGAAAGTTGCTTTTCAAACTCCGCGGGCTGAATATTTTTCGGGCTGCTTTGAAACACTTCCTCAATTTGGCTATTGATCATCCGATCATCAAAATAGGGAGCCCAAACTGCAATTGCCACTTTCGCCATAAATGCAAACCCCATGATTGCAAATAAAATGGCGATATAAGATGCCCCTTGTTGATTCTTGCGCATTTTTTATTTTCCGAATCGATATTAGTCAATGCTACCGTTACGGTTAAATGACGGCAACTTAAAGCCAGGTTCTTTATGCATCCAAATATAAAATGCACGACCTGTTAGGTTCTGTTCAGGAACCATTCCCCAGAAACGACTGTCAGCACTTTGATCGCGATTATCCCCCATCGCAAAGTACTCACCTTCTTTTACTTTCACTTCCCAATATAAACCATTTTCAGCAGAGTATTTACCATTTTCTACAAAGTTAATGTACGGTGCTTGGCGTGCAACATTAACACCTTCTAACTCACGCATGGTAAAGGTATGCTTGCCAATGGTTTCTTTATGATATATCGAAGTAGGCGTATCTAAACTGTCTTTTTCACGGCTAAACTCTACAGACACTTTAGCAATTTTTTGACCATTAATGGTTAATTGGCCATGATCAAAAACAATGTGATCGCCAGGAATACCAACTACACGTTTGATATAGCTGATCGTCGGTTGCGGTGGATAACGGAAGACTATCACATCGCCACGCTCAGGCTCACCCACATCAATCACTTTTTTATTCACGATCGGCAGGCGTACACCATAGTCAAACTTGTTGACCAAGATGAAGTCACCAGTTTCTAAAGTCGGGACCATCGAATCCGAAGGAATATTAAAAGGTTCATAAAAGAATGAACGTAAGCATAGAACAATCGCAAGGACTGGCCAGAAATCATAAGCCCACGTAATGACAAAATTTTCATTTCCCTTGCCTTTCGTCGCTCGTTGTTTAAATATAAATTTATCGAGCAACCACACCAAAAAGAAAATCAGTGTGACAGGAACAAGTATCAAATTAAAATCAAAATCCATGGGCTTATATTCCTACCTTTTTATCTTTCTACTTTCAACACAGCCAAGAACGCTTCTTGTGGGATTTCCACACTTCCCACTTGCTTCATGCGTTTCTTACCTTCTTTTTGCTTCGATAGCAGTTTCTTCTTACGAGAAACGTCACCACCATAACATTTCGCCAATACGTTTTTACGCATTGCCTTTACGGTTGAACGAGCAATAATTTGTGCGCCAATGGCCGCTTGAATTGCCACATCAAACATTTGACGTGGAATCAAATCTTTCATTTTTTCAACCAATGCAATACCACGGTGACGCGCATCTTGACGGTGACAAATCATTGCCAAGGCGTCCACTTTATCGCCATTGATTAGAACATCGACTTTTACCAATGATGAACTTTCAAAGCGTACAAAGTTATAATCTAACGATGCAAAACCACGTGAACACGACTTCAATTTATCAAAGAAGTCCATCACCACTTCCGCCATTGGAATTTCAAAGGTAATTGAAACTTGGTTCGCCATAAACTTCATGTCTTTTTGAACACCACGGCGTTCCACACACAAAGTCATGACATTCCCCAAATACTCTTGCGGTACAAGGATATGGCACTCAGCAATCGGCTCACGTAAGTCTTCGACTGTTGAACCATCTGGCATTTTAGATGGGCTATCGATATAAATCGTTTGACCATTCTTCATCACCGCTTCATAAATCACGGTCGGTGCAGATGAAATGAGGTCTAAATCATACTCACGCTCTAAACGCTCTTGTACGATTTCCATGTGCAGCATGCCTAAGAAGCCACAACGGAAGCCAAAACCTAAAGCATCTGAACTTTCAGGTTCAAAGAATAACGCCGAGTCATTGATCTGAAGTTTATGCAAAGCTTCACGGAACGGCTCAAATTCACTTGAATCAATTGGGAACAAACCTGCATACACCTGTGGCTTCACTTTTTTAAAGCCTGGTAAGGTTTTGACTTCTGGTGTGTTGGCAAGGGTAATCGTATCACCGACTGGCGCACCAAAAATGTCTTTAATCCCTGCAATTACGAAACCAACTTCACCCGCTTCAAGGATGTCTGTCTCAGTATGTTTAGGATTGAAAATACCCACAGAAGTAATAATGTGCGTTTGGCCTGTTGATTTCATCAACATCTTGTCGCCCTTACGCACACGACCTTCTTTCACACGTACCAAAGAAACCACGCCTAAGTAGTTATCAAACCAAGAGTCGATAATTAAAGCTTGTAATGGCGCATTACGATCACCAGTAGGTGCAGGAATGACATTAACAAGGGTTTCTAAAACGCTATCAATCCCAAGACCTGTTTTTGCCGAACAGGTTGGCGCTTCAGTTGCTTCAATACCAATAATGTCTTCAATTTCTTGAATCACACGTTCAGGTTCAGCCTGTGGTAAATCAATTTTATTCAATACAGGAAGGACTTCGAGACCTTGCTCAATTGCGGTGTAACAGTTCGCAACTGACTGTGCTTCCACGCCTTGTGCTGCATCTACAACCAACAATGCACCTTCACAAGCCGCCAATGAGCGTGACACTTCATATGAAAAGTCGACGTGCCCTGGTGTATCAATAAAGTTCAATTGATACTCTTGGCCATTTGGATGGGTGTAATACAAAGTAACCGACGCAGCTTTAATGGTAATACCACGCTCACGTTCAAGTTCCATGGAGTCAAGTACTTGTGCTTGCATTTCACGATCTTGCAAACCACCACAGGTTTGAATAAAGCGGTCAGCGAGCGTTGACTTCCCGTGGTCAATGTGAGCAATAATACTGAAATTACGGATATTTTTAATATCAACAGATTTTTTAGCTTGCGCCATGGGCTACCTTGAACAAAATAAAGCGTTATGCAGACAAATTTCGATGCACAACAAAAGCCGAATAGAAATTGCGAAGGATTATAACAGATGGTTTTTTTAAAGTATCCATATTAATACGCTTCCTTTTCACAACTCTGACGCTTTTTTACGTGTTTTCGCTTTTCACTGGGTTTTTTGAATAATCCATTGAAAAATCTAGGGCATTCACATCTTTTGCAAGCGGTTGGTAAGCTTGGGTAAAACTGGGTGACATACGTTTCGCGCGTCCTGTTTCAATCTCTACACAAGCCCACTTGGTTTGAGCAACAAATAAAATGCTATTGTCTTTGGGTCTATAAAACACATATTGGCGTGATGAATATAATGCGTTTATATCGTCAAACCATGTGCGTAAGATTATTTCATCCTCTTTAAATGCAGCTTTTCGGTACTGCACATGATGCTCAACCGCAACCATGGCATGTTTTAACTCGATATATTCTTTTAAGCCTAAACCCAGTGCATCAATATGTGCTGTTGCAACATCCTGCATCCAATGCATATAAACCACGTTATTCACATGGCCTAACTGGTCGATATGTTCTGCTTGTACCTGAAGTCTTAAGTCAAAAATACTACTCATAAACACTCTACTGAATCTAAATATCCTTATGAAGATGGCAGTGTACGCAAATAACAGGCATCATCAAATTGCAAAAAATAAAAAACCACTCCGAAGAGTGGTTTTTTTTCGCTTATTGGATGCGCATCCCTAAAATGGCTGGTGTGCCTTGTCGGATGATTCCAACGCGGGCAACCTGACCTTTTTTCAACTCAGATGCCGCTTGGACAAAATCATTGGTGTCGTTTACGACTTTACTATTAATGTGAGTGACCACATCACCAGCCGCCATACCTGACTGTGCTGCTGCACCGCCACGTTTCACTTCTTGAATCAACACACCACCTTTCACATTGAGTTGTGACAATTCAGCAGGTGCTAAATTTCGGATAGCAATACCTAACACGGGCCCTTTACTTTGTGTAGCTGCATCGGATTTTGCAGGTGTGTCATCCGGTGCAGTGGTTAATGTTGCCGATATATTACGCTTTTTATCATCACGCAATACTTCAAGCTGTACCGTTTGATTTGGCATGGTACGATTTAAATAGTTCAATAACTCAGAGGTACGTGAAATCGCCGTTCCATTGAATTTTAAAATAATATCGCCTGCTTTTAGTCCCGCTTTCTGCGCAGGTGAATTTGGCTGAACATTGGTAATCAATGAACCTTCAGGTTTCGGCAAATTATAAGACTCTGCTAAATTGCGGTCTAGATCTTGTAGATTGAAGCCTAAATAAGAGCGCGTAACTTTACCTGTTTTCTTAAGTTGGTCAGCAATATCCATTGCGACATCAATGGGAATCGAGAAAGACAGCCCCATATAACCGCCCGTACCACTGAAGATACGCGAGTTCACTCCAACCACTTCGCCCTGTTGGTTGAATAACGGACCGCCTGAATTTCCAGGGTTGAGAGCCACATCGGTTTGAATGAAAGGTACCGATGTCTCCCCCATCATATTACGCATTTTCGCACTCACGATTCCCGCTGAAGCCGAATAGTCGAAACCAAACGGTGAACCGATCGCAAGCACAGGTTCGCCTACACGTAGTTGATCAACATTGCCTGCGCGGAGTGATGGAAAATTTGTACCATTCACCTTAAGCAAGGCCACATCAGTTCGTTCATCACTACCTACCACAGTCGCATCCAGTTCACGACGGTCATTAAACATAATCGTGACTTTCGATGCATCTTCTACGACGTGGTGGTTTGTCAGTAAATACCCATCTTTACTAATAAAAAATGCGCTGCCATAAGCCGTTTTTTCTTGCGGCGCTTGCTGCTGCGGAATAATGACTTGATTACCAAAAAAACGCTTCAAAATCTCAGGTATTTGCTGCTGCAATAACTCTTCTTGAGTCATCTTTTTAACCACATTTACACTCACTACCGCAGGGCTGACTTGCTCAACCAAGTTTGAGAAATCAACAGGTGCTGCTTGTGTTTGCACCGTAGCCATTGTGCATGCAACAGCAAAAAAACCAGTTTGTATCGCGCGACTTTTCATATCAAGTATTGACCTATATGTTTGTTATCAATTTATGTATTAGCGTTTTTAGCATAATCTTTGTCTATCTTGGGTAATAATATGTTCTATTATGTTTGTATAAACAAGAGCTTAAAATTTGCTTAAAAAATACGTTCTTTATTTATATTTCCCATCAATTGTAGAGATTTTACCCTTGCCTTTTCGTGAAAAAAGCGCTGTCATTAGCGAACTTTTTCCAAATTAGCTGATGGACATGTCTAATTTAAACACAACACATCATTTTGATGTGATTATTGTGGGAAGTGGCGGTGCAGGCCTGAGCTTAGCCTTATCGTTGCCTCAACATTTCAATATTGCTGTTCTTGCAAAATCAAACCTGACCGATGCAAGTACCTTCTATGCACAAGGTGGCGTTGCCGCTGTTTTAGATGAAACGGATTCCATCGAACAGCACATTGATGACACCATGATTGCGGGCGCTCACTTGTGTGAGACCGAGGCCGTAAAGCAAACCGTTGAAGGCGGTAAACCTTCTGTTGATTTTCTACTGAAACACGGCGTGCAGTTTACCCTTGATGATCAAGAGCAATTGCATTTAACGCGTGAAGGTGGACATTCTCAACGCCGTATTATTCATGCCGCAGATGCTACAGGTCGTGCCATTTCCACCACTTTAGTTGAACGTGCGATTGAAAAAGACAACATCACCATTTTTGAAAATTACATCGCTATCGATTTAATTACCTCTCAAAAACTGGGCTTGGAAGAACAAAATCGTGCCTTAGGCCTGTATACACTCGATGAAAAGACTGAAAAAGTACATACCTTTTTAGCCCCTTTCACCGCGCTGGCGTGTGGCGGTGCCATGAAAGCCTATCTGTATACCTCGAACCCAGACATTGCAACGGGCGATGGTATTGCCATGGCATTTCGTGCAGGTTGCCGCGTGGCCAATATGGAATTTAACCAATTTCACCCAACCTGTTTATACCACCCACAAGCGCGTTCTTTCCTCATTACTGAAGCAATGCGTGGTGAAGGTGCTTATTTACGTTTACCTGATGGTGAACGCTTTATGTTGCGCTTTGATGAACGTGCAGAACTCGCTCCACGTGACATTGTGGCGCGAGCGATTGACTATGAAATCAAACGCTTAGGTATTCGTCACGTTTGGCTCGACATTAGCCATAAGCCCGAAAGTTTCATTAAAGAACATTTCCCAACCTTATACGCACGCTTACTTGAACTCGGCATCGATATTACCAAGGAAATGATTCCTGTTGTTCCTGCTGCGCACTATACCTGTGGCGGTGTGGTGGTTGATGAACACAGTCAAACTGACATTGCAGGTCTCTATGCGATTGGGGAAACCTCGTACACAGGTTTGCATGGCGCTAACCGTATGGCCAGTAACTCACTGTTAGAGTGTTTTGTGTATGGCATGAGTGCAGCAGAGCACATCGAAAAAAGTTTTGATTCAAGTTACCAATCCCCAACTGCTCCGTCTTGGGATGACTCACAAGTGATGAATCCTGATGAAGATGTGGTGATTTTGCAAAACTGGGATGAACTCCGTCAAACCATGTGGAACTACGTCGGCATTGTGCGTACTACGAAACGTCTTGAACGTGCGCTACACCGCATTGAAATGTTGAAGCGGGAAATTACCGAGTATTACCAAGATTACCAAGTCAGCAAAAATCTAATTGAACTGCGCAATTTGGTTTTAGTCTCTGAAATGATCGTGCGCTGTGCTATGGAGCGTAAAGAATCGCGTGGTTTACACTACACTTTAGATTACCCTGAACTGTCGAATGAACTGCGTAAAACCGTACTCACCCCTTTAAATTTTAAAGTTGAAACCCCTTTAGTGAATAACTAAATTGAAAAAGCCTGATTCGTCAGGCTTTTTTATTCAGTCATTTTTTAGGATTTGGGTGGAATAGAATAAGTTCCCACCACATGTGCAATCGGTTCATCCTTACCCACTGAATACAACCACACATCCCCAACCACCAATGCTTTGCCAACTTTCATTAACTTACATTCACCGCGGATATTTGTTGAAGCTGCGGGTTTACTTAGAAAGTTGACCGATAAATTGGTGGTCACAGTTAAACCGACCAGCCCAATTTCCCCTAAAATAGCAATATACAATGCATAGTCTGCAAGAGTCATCATGGTTGGGCCTGAAACCGTCCCACCCGGTCGCAAATCGCGCTCATCGACCTGATACACCACTGTTGCGGCACGCTCAGTGACAGATTCGATACGACATTTTTCTAAACTTTGCGGAAATTCCTTTTCTAAAAAAGCCACAATCTCAGTTACATTACTTTTCATTTTTCCTTCAACATACAGTCCTTTGTCACTGACTATAAAAGAAAAATGCATTTCACTACAGTCTGAAATAACTTTTCAGGCTTATTTTTAGTTTAAGTATTGCAACGCTTGTGCAAAAACCTGCTCGGGTGACTGTGTTGCATCCAAGCGTTTGACTCGCTCAGGATACTGCTCCCATAACTGCTGATAACCCGCTCTGACTTTTTCAAAAAAAGTGACTTTTTCTTGTTCAAAACGATCTAAAGCCCCCCGTTCACGCGCACGAGACATGCCTGTCTCAATCGGGGCATCGAGCCAAAATGTAATATCAGGCATATGGCTGACAAAGTTCTCATTCAGCAGTTGCAGCTTCGACTGGCTTAAACCACGTCCTGCACATTGGTAAGCAAAGCTGGCATCGGTAAAACGGTCACACAATACGGTTTTATGTTTCGTTAAAGCAGGCACGATCACTTGTTCTAAGTGCTGTGCACGAGCCGCGTACATCAGCAGCAGTTCAGTATCATTCGACATCGACTCTTCATGATTGACTGACAATAATAGCGAGCGAATTTGCTCAGCATTGGTGTACCACCTGGCTCACGCGTTAAAACAACCTGCTGACCTTGTTGTTCTAGATGCTCATAAATTTTGCGAATCAGTGTGGTTTTACCGACACCTTCTGTGCCCTCAAAACTAATAAACATCTATTCATCCTTCTTGGTTTTTAAAACGCTGAGATATTCTTTTACAGCTTGGTTGTGCTGCTCTAAAGTCTCACTAAATGTGTGCCCACCATTGCCCGTTGCAACAAAGTAGATGTTTTTACTGCTGTCTGGATGCATAGTGGCTTCAATGGCTTTTTTACTTGGCAAAGCAATTGGTGTAGGAGGTAAACCATTGATGGTATAAGTATTATAGGCTGTTGGGGTCCGCAAGTCTTGACGGGTAATGTTGCCTGTGTATTTATCGCCCATACCATAGATCACCGTTGGGTCCGTTTGCAAACGCATGCCAAGTTGAAGGCGACGCGCAAACACACCCGAAACTTGCTCCAGTTCACGGTCAACATTGGTTTCTTTTTCAATGATAGAGGCCATGATCAAGGCTTCGTATTTGTCTTTATACGGCAAATTTGCCGCACGGTTTACCCACGCTTCATCTAAAGCTTTCATTTGGCGTTTGTATAAATCCGTTAAGATTTTTTTGTCTGACTCCCCTTTGGCGAAGAAGTAAGTATCGGGGGCAAAAAGTCCTTCAGCATGCGTATACGGAATATCTAATGCTTTTAAAAGCTGATCCATGGGTAAATTGGAGACTTCCTTTTTAACCAATGCATCCTTTTTCAATGCCTCGATCAGCTGTTTAAAGGTCGTCCCTTCAATCACCAATATACGATTCATCTCGGCATTATCAACATTGGAAATCATATCCAAAACTTGGCGAATACTCATACCTTCACGCACTTCATAAACACCGGCTTTCAACGTGTCATGAATAAATATTTTTTGATAAAGCTTTAAAATAATGGGAAAACTAGCCATGTCTTCTTTGGCTAAGCGGTCAATAAAACCGGAATAGGTATCGCCAGAGTTAATTGCCAATAACTGTTTTTTACCCTCGACAGGATAAGATTTAAACAAACTCGACCACAGTACAATCATCAATAAAACAATGATGCTCACAGCAATCAATAACAACCCTTTCATTTTTCGTTTGGGTGGTTGCGTTTTCTTTTTCGATTTGGTTTTGGCTGCGGACATACTACTGCATCTGATTAAGTTGAAGACGATGGAACAAATCTATACACGGCTGAACATCTAAATACTGATGATTCAGACTTTTGGCTATTTTCATAGGACTCAAGGCATTGCAGAAAAATAAACTTTGAAAGCGTGGAATTTCTTCCATATCAATCATTCTCAGCTCACAGCTCATTCCTTGTTGCTGCATCCGTGCCAATATTTCGGCACGCATGACACCATGCACGCCATTATAACGAAGTTCGGGACTAATCCATCGATCATTTAGCAGAATGAAACAATTACTGCTCACACCTTCAACGACAGAACCTTGCACATCTGTGACCAAAGCTTCCAACCAACCGTGTTGTTCTGCTTCATGCTTGAGTAAGACTTGCTCTAAACGGTTTAAGCTTTTCACACCCACCATTTGCGGCATACTTAACCCCATCGCATATTGCAGTACCCCTGAATCAATTTCGCTGTATGTCAAAGCCTCTGATGCTTGCGGATAGAAAAAAACCCAAATGTCAGCAGAATGTGTTGGCAAACTATAACCGCGCTGCCCTTCACCCCGACTAATAATAATTTTCAGCGTTCCGTTTAAGTGTGCATTGGTTTGTTTTAATTGCACGATGCTGTGCTGAATAAAGGCTAAATCTGCTGACAACAACAGTCTTTCACAGGCCAATTTCAAGCGTGCTATATGTAGAGACTCTAGCTCAATCACACCCTCACGGATACGCGCTGTACTAAAACAACCATCTCCATAGTGAAATGCACGATCTAATAATTCTATTTGTTTGATTTCTTGTGCATTTTTATAGCAATACATGCCAATCTACCCTGAAACAATTTTCTGCTTTAGTTTAATGAATTCTAAGCTGAACTCTTTTTCTTTTTTATTCATATAAAATTCATTTTTTATTATTTTTTTAGCAATAAGACTCACAGTATTCTTGCCTAATGTTTAAGAACGTTTAAAATTTGAGGTCTCACATGAGCTTATCTAAGTTAAAAATTGGGGTACTAGCAGCGCTAGTTTCAGTCACTTCTTTTGGTGTTGCAGCAAAAGATTTCCTTAACGTGTCGTATGATCCAACACGCGAACTGTATGAAGATGTCAACAAACAGTTTGGCGCTTATTGGAAACAACGCACAGGACAAGACATTAACTTCAAACAGTCTCACGGCGGCTCGGGCAAACAAGCTCGTTCAGTGATTGATGGTTTAGGTGCCGATGTGGTGACCCTTGCTCTTGCAGCAGATATCGATGTAATTGCTGAAAAAGCAAAACTTTTACCGACCAACTGGCAAAAGAAATTACCCAATAACTCAACACCATATACTTCGACTATCGTGTTCCTCGTCCGTAAAGGCAACCCACAAGGCATTAAAGACTGGGGTGACCTCGTGAAGCCGGGTGTTGGCATTATTACACCAAATCCAAAAACCTCAGGTGGTGCACGCTGGAACTACTTAGCCGCTTGGGCTTGGGCGAAACATCAACCTGCGGGTAACGATGCCAAAGCACAAGAATTCGTGCGTAAAATTTATAAAAATACCAAAGTGCTGGATTCAGGTGCACGTGGTGCAACCACAACCTTCGCTGAACGCGGTATCGGTGATGTTCTCTTAGCATGGGAAAACGAAGCACATTTAGCAATTCGTGAACAACCAGGTAAGTTTGAAATCGTGACGCCTTCGCTGTCTATTTTGGCGGAACCACCTGTTGCCATTGTGGAAAAGAATGCGGAAAAAGACGGCAATCTGAATTTGGCTAAAGCGTATCTCAACTATTTGTATTCACCTGCTGGACAGGAAATTGCGGCAAAAAACTTCTATCGCCCACGTAATGCAACTGTCTTGAAAAAATATGCAACCACATTCAAACCGTTGAAGTTAGTGACCATTGATAAAGAATTTGGCGGTTGGACCAAGGTACAAAAACAGCACTTTGAAAATGGTGGTGTATTTGACCAAATTGTGAAAGCCAATACGACGAAATAAAACCAAGTCCAGTAAATAGCTGTAAGGGAGCATCGACATGATTCATACTGTAATTGTACCGGGCGTGGGTGGAAGTGAACATGACCACTGGCAATCGTGGTTACAACGTCAGCTCAAGTCGTGCTCTCGTGTACAGCAGCAGGATTGGAATAAACCCGTACTCCATGAGTGGATTGGACAATTTATCAAAACGGTTCAAGCCATTCAGGAACCTATTCAAATTGTGGCGCATAGCTTTGGCTGTTTAACGACAGTCGCTGCTTTAGCACAGCATCCTGAGCTAAATCAAAAAATCAAAAATTTAGTTTTGGTTGCACCGGCCAACCCTGCTCGCTTTGGTGATGCTGGTTTTGCTCGTGATAGCCAAAATGACTATCAACAGTATTTCCACCAACTCAAGCTACAAGTTCCTACCCAAATGATCATCAGTGAAAATGATCCTTGGCTCAATTTTCAAGATGCGCTGCAACTGGCAAAAGCATGGAAAATTAGGCCTAAGAACTTAGGCCAAGTCGGACATATTAATGTTGCGTCAGGTTTTGGGCCATTCCCTGAAATTTATGATTTTTTGATTTCAGAAAATGTGCTAAAAAACATTAGTTTTTACAATGAAAGCAAGTATTTATTTAAATTTGCAATTTAAACGCTGCAAATGATACTTGTGCCGAAATTCAGTTTTATTTGAGCTGACTCTTTTTAGGTCAGCTTTCTCTCTTTGAGGAGTAATCATGTCGCAGCGATCCCGAGTGCTGCCAGGATTTGGTCTTTCTCTAGGCTTTACCCTAGCATATTTGTCATTAATCGTTCTTATTCCATTGTCCGCTGTTTTTATTAAATCTTTAGGCATTGGTTGGGATGGGTTATGGGAAATTTTAAGTTCAGAACGTATTTTAAAATCTTTGCAGCTCAGTTTTAGTACAGCCCTGATCGCCGCGTTTATTAATGTGGTTTTTGGTCTCCTTCTAGCATGGTGTTTGGTTCGTTATCGTTTTCCGGGTAAACGCATTGTAGATGCCTTGGTTGACTTGCCGTTTGCCCTACCCACAGCTGTTGCAGGTATTGCACTCACCTCGCTTTATGCGCCTACAGGTTGGATCGGTCAGTATCTTGAGCCTTTAGGGATTCAAGTGGCCTATACCCCAATTGGTATTACATTGGCACTGATTTTTATTGGTATTCCGTTTGTGGTACGAACTGTGCAACCAGTCCTCAGCGACTTGGAAACAGAGTTAGAAGAAGCAGCATCAGCATTAGGTGCTAACCGTTTACAGATTGTGACCAAAGTGATTTTGCCGATTTTATTTCCAGCACTCATCACCGGTTTTGCACTTGCCTTTGCACGTGGCGTCGGTGAATACGGTTCAGTGATCTTTATTGCTGGAAACCAGCCGTTTAAAACAGAAATTGCGCCACTCATGATTATTTCGCGCTTAGAAGAATATGACTATGCAGGTGCAACCACGATTGCAGTCGTCATGTTGGTGCTGTCTTTTGCCATTTTATTCCTGATTAACTTGTTACAAGCATGGGCAAGCCGTCGTACAGGGAGAACAGCACGATGAATATCAACAGTAATGCGCTTGCCGAAAAGCTACAATCGCGTGATGCGACACGTGAGCCAACTTGGGTTCGCTACACCCTGATTACGATTGCTCTGCTGTTCTTTTTGAGCTGTTTGATCTTACCACTGATTTTGGTGTTCGTTGAGGCCTTTAAACAAGGAGTCGGCGTCTATGCACAAGCCTTGGTTCATCCAGACACGCTCTCCGCAGTCAAACTCACTTTATTAACCGCGGTGATTGCAGTCCCACTGAATGTGGTATTTGGTGTTGCAGCCGCTTGGTGTGTGGCCAAATTTAACTTCCGTGGTAAATCCATCTTAACCACGATTATTGATATGCCATTTTCAGTATCTCCTGTTATCGCGGGCTTAATGCTGGTACTGATTTTTGGTACGCAAGGTTGGTTCGGTAGTTGGCTTATGGATAACGACATCAAAATTCTGTATGCCGTTCCTGCCATTGTATTAGCAACAATCTTTATCACCGTTCCTTTTGTTGCACGTGAACTTATTCCTCTCATGGAAGCTCAAGGTACGGAAGAAGAAGAAGCTGCTATTGTGCTGGGTGCATCAGGCTGGCAAACCTTCTGGAAAGTAACCCTACCCAACATTAAATGGGGTTTAATTTACGGCGTCATTCTGTGTAATGCACGTGCAATGGGTGAATTTGGTGCCGTATCGGTCGTTTCAGGTCATATTCGTGGTGAAACCAATACCTTGCCTCTGCATGTCGAAATTCTCTATAACGAATATACCTTCAGTGCGGCTTTTGCTGTGTCTTCACTCTTGGCGCTTTTGGCGATTGTGACTCTTGTTTTAAAAACATGGGTTGAGCTTCGCCAAGAAAAGCAAAACAAACATAATGATTCAACAGTTTAAAGGAATGACCTCATGAGTATTCAAGTTAAAAATATTGAAAAACACTTTGGTGCATTCCATGCACTGAATAACATTTCTCTCGATTTTCCTGATGGTCAATTGGTTGCATTACTCGGCCCATCAGGCTGTGGTAAAACCACCCTGCTTCGTATTATTGCGGGACTTGAGTCCGCAGATGGCGGTCAAGTCATCTTAGAAGGTGAAGATGCAACTAATGTACACGTACGTGAGCGCGAAGTTGGCTTTGTATTTCAGCACTATGCCTTGTTCCGCCATATGACCGTATTTGACAATATCGCTTTTGGTCTCCGCGTTCGCCCACGTGCAACACGCCCATCTGAAGCTGAAATTAAAAAACGTGTCACGCGTTTGCTGGACTTAGTCCAATTGGGGTTCTTGGCAGATCGTTACCCAGCACAACTCTCAGGCGGCCAGCGTCAACGTATTGCACTGGCACGTGCTTTGGCAGTTGAACCACGCGTACTGTTACTGGATGAACCTTTTGGTGCTTTGGATGCAAAAGTACGTAAAGAGCTCCGTCGTTGGTTACGTACTTTGCATGATGAACTTCATATCACCTCAATCTTTGTAACGCATGACCAAGAAGAAGCTTTAGAAGTCGCGGATCAAATCATTGTGATGAATAAAGGGAACGTCGAGCAAATTGGATCACCCCGCGAAGTGTATGAAAAGCCAGCAACGCCGTTTGTGTTCGACTTCTTAGGTCAAGCAAACCGTTTCGAAGGTCAAAATAACGCAGGTACGATCCAAATTGGTGAAGACCGCATTCAATTAGACTCTTTACGCAATGCGCCTTCGGGTGACGTAATTGCCTTTGCCCGTCCAGATGAATTAAGGATCCATGCACAGCCGCAAGACAATGCCATCCAAGCAACATTCGTTCGAGAATTATGGATCGCAGGCAAAGTGGTTGCAGAGCTCCATGATCGCCAAGGCAAACTGATTGAAATCTCACTGACTTCTGAAGAAGCAAAATTACACCAATTTAGACCTAATCAAACGGTATGGTTAAGCCCATCAAACTTGCATTTATTTGCAAAACCTGCGGCTTAAGACCAATTGAATGGGGCATGTTGAATGCCTCATTCATCATAAAAGAGATCCAAAACTATGAACTTTCAACAACTCAGAATTATTCGAGAAACGGTGAGACAAAACTTCAACCTCACCGAAGCCTCTGCTGCACTGTATACCTCTCAATCAGGCGTCAGCAAGCACATCAAAGACCTAGAAGATGAATTAGGCGTACAGCTTTTTATTCGTAAAGGGAAACGCTTACTGGGTTTAACTGAACCAGGTCAAGCACTACTGGGCATTGTTGAACGCATGTTGGTCGACGCAGACAATATTAAACGTCTTGCAGATGATTTTAACCGTGTCGATGAAGGCACTTTGACGATTGCAACTACACATACGCAAGCGCGTTATGTGCTACCGCCGATTGTCAATCAATTCAAAAAAGAGTTTCCAAAAGTTCATCTTATTTTGCAACAAGCCAGCCCTGTTGAAATTACCGAAATGCTTCTACAAGGCGAAGCTGATATTGGTATTGCAACTGAATCACTGACCACAGAAGATAATCTGGCTAGCGTGCCGTTCTATAATTGGCAGCACAGTATTATTACCCCACAAAATCACCCACTGGCAAGCAAACAAAATATTAGTATTGCAGACTTGGCGGAATATCCACTGATTACCTATCACGGCGGTTTCACAGGCCGTTCAAAAATTGACAAAGCTTTTGAAGATGCAGGTGTGGATGTTGACATCGTAATGTCTGCTTTAGATGCCGATGTGATTAAAACCTATGTTGAGCTTAATATGGGTGTTGGTATTGTCAATAATGTGGCCTATGACGTTGAACGTGACTATCGCTTAAAACAAATTCCAACCGATATTTTTGGTCTCAATACCACATGGATTGCAGTGCGTAAAGGTCACCTCCTACGTGGCTATGGCTATGAATTTATCTCGCTGTGCTCACCAGATGCAGATATTAAAGCACTGAAAAGAGTAGCTTATCCTGAAGACTAAAACGCTTTTATTCTAAAAAGGGACCTCAGAGTCTCTTTTTTTATTTTTAAAACCATATACTTTAAATGGGTATAGTGTATTATTTGATCAACTGATAAAAACAATAGTGAGCAATAACAGTGAGTAAAAATCTGTTGGGCTCTCCATTACTTTGTTTATGTTTCTATTCGTCGGGATCAAGTTTTGCTGCTGCTTTTGAACTGTCAGGTCAAACAATACAACCCTTTTTTGAACGTGGAAATTATGCAGAAATTTCTCTGGCTTATATTAATCCAGATGTTTCTGGCCAAGTTCAACATACAGAGATACTGCAACAGTTTGGCATCACTGACTTTTCAACAGGCAATTTAAGCAATAAACAAGTAATGCTGGGAGCTGCATTAAAACTCCAACTAAATCCTCAATTCAACTTTGCTGTCATTTATGACCAGCCTTTTGCTGTAGACATCGATTATCACTATCGCCCAAAAATTTACGGTGAAAGTTATGAGGTTGAATCTGCCGATATCGACTTTGAAAGTCATAATCTCAGTTCGCTTTTAGGCTACCAATTCAACCCACAATGGGAAATCTATGGCGGTTTAAGCTATCAAAGCTTTACAGGCTCTTTAAAAGCGAAAGGTCAGGCCTATTCTGTGTTTGATGGCTATGATGCCGAGTTTAAACAAGATGAAAGCTTGGGCTGGTTAGCAGGTATTAGTTATCAAATCCCTGAATATTATTTTAGAACGTCTTTGACTTATCGCTCAGCGATTAAACATGAAATCACCACAACAGAGTCTATCGAAGTCGGCGTAGATACCCCCAATGTGATGGAGGTGAAAACACCACAATCGGTAAATCTTGATTTCATGACAGGACTTCCTTATCAAAATATCTTGTACGGGACGCTACGCTGGGTAAATTGGCATGACTTTGTCATTCAACCACCCAAATTTAAAGCTGTGATCGATTATGTTGCGATATTTTACCCTGAAGCCAAAGACGTCAAACTTATTCAGTACAATGAAGATCAATGGTCTGCAAAACTTGGCCTAGCACACGTATGGAACAAAAAGTGGTTGAGTACTATGGAACTGCTCTGGGACTCTGGGATTAATAATCCTGCATCTACGCTTAATCCAAGTGATGGTTATCAAGGTATTGGTCTAGGCAGCATGTACACATACAACACTGAGTTTGATATCGCGGCTGGTCTATATTATTTGCGTTTTAAGAAGTCTAAAACATCTTCTGACTCAAACCCACTGGCAAACATTACAGGACTTTCAGCGCTGAATGATAATGATGCATGGATCTTTGGACTCAAATTTGCGCATCACTTTTAAAGGCTTTAGCTAAAATCAGATAAAAAAAAACGAGCCGAAGCTCGTTTTTTATGTTTTGATTACCAGTGATAACTTACACCTAATTTTGCAACTGGCATCCATTCATGTTTATCATCTGTACGGATTTTTTCCTCATCAGCCGCAATGTTATCTTCAAGTGAACCACGCGTTGGGTTAGGTTCTGCACCACCGCTAACTAATGTTAAGTTAGCATCAGGATTACCTGTATAGTATGCACCCACTTCACCAAACACTCCCCAGTTTTGGTTAATCTTTGGAGCCCAACCTAAACCCACGTATGGAGCGAAATCATTTTTATAGTTCATTTTACCATTAATATGTGCACCGTTCGCTCCAGCAACAAAATCTGTATGGTTTACAGAGAAACCTTCACCTGCTTTTACACGACGATCTAGCTCATATTCATTATCAATATAACCAATACCAGCTGCAACATAAAGACCCTGTGCCCATGGATTTGTACTTGCACCCCAAGGACGAATTTCAGCATTTAAATAACCAACGCTGTTGTCCATATCCATATCATACTTTGAGCCATTGATAGATAAATCATCAGACCATGAAATATCACCGCCGTTGTAACCTAAAGCTAAACCCACATATGGATTCGCTGTCCACAACAAAGCACCTCCATAACCTGTTGTACCGACTTCAGCACGAACACCAGTAGGAATTAATTTATTTTGGTCAAAAGCATAACCATCTTTTACGACTGCATCATCAGCAAAAGCTGTACCTGCGACTGCTGACATTGCTGCTGCGAATGCAACTAAACGTAATGATTTCATGTTTTTTCTCCTCCAATTAAAGATTTTTTTACATCATTTACCATTTTTTGATGAGCCCATCTTAAAACACCCCCTGACTATTTTTTATTCTAGATTTAGGCTGTTTTTGTTATTTTTTGATACATTTTATACTTTCTTGTTGTTTTAAATGATAATTCTTTACTTAACGCTTCTATTCAAACAGCTCTAAAAGACTTATTTCCAATCATTCATTATTATTTCCGATCCTATGCTGTTTTTTCATCTATTCTCTGCACAATTTAGTGTAAAATCAGGAAAATTTTTTTTCTGGAAGGAAGATCATGTCTCAGCTTTCAACAATTATTGAACAAGCGTTTGAAGACCGTGCGAATTTTACAGCAGCGGACTGTCCTGCTGAAGTTCGTGCAGCAGTTGAAGAAGTCATTGCTGGTTTAGATAACGGGACATTACGTGTTGCTGAAAAAATTGATGGTGAGTGGGTTGTTCATCAATGGGTGAAAAAAGCTGTACTTTTATCATTCAAACTAAATGACAACAAACCAATTGAGTCATGTGACCTTCAATTCTACGACAAAGTAGATACTAAATTTACAGGTTGGACTGAGGAACAGTTTAAAGCGGCTGGCGTACGTGTTGTTCCTCCTGCAGTTGCCCGTAAAGGTTCTTTCCAAGCGAAAAACGTGGTGTTAATGCCTTCTTATGTGAACATTGGTGCATATGTTGACGAAGGTACCATGGTTGACACATGGGCAACTGTGGGTTCATGTGCTCAAATTGGTAAAAACGTTCACCTATCTGGTGGTGTAGGGATTGGTGGTGTTCTTGAGCCACTTCAAGCAAACCCAACGATTATTGAAGACAACTGCTTCATCGGTGCACGTTCTGAAATCGTAGAAGGCGTGATCGTAGAAGAAGGTTCTGTGATTTCGATGGGCGTGTTCATTGGTCAATCAACTAAGATTTTTGACCGTGCAACTGGCGAAATTCACTACGGCCGTGTACCAGCAGGTTCTGTTGTAGTTGCAGGTAGCTTACCTTCTAAATGCGGTACTTACAGCCTGTATGCTGCAATCATCGTGAAAAAAGTAGATGCACAAACACGTTCTAAAACGAGCTTGAACGATTTACTACGCGACGAATAATTTTTCGTTGTCGTACGGAACTAAAGTTCCTCATCTCTACGGTTAAGACTAGCCGTAGAGATTTTTGTTTTTCTAACCTGTGGTTTAATTTTGCTATGAATACGCTTCGATCTTCTGCTATCCCTGTTTCTGATCCTTCTGCGGGTCTACGTATCACGGAGATCTTTTATTCTTTGCAAGGAGAAGCCAACACCTCAGGACTGCCAACAGTTTTTATTCGTTTAACGGGTTGTCCACTACGTTGTACTTACTGCGATACGACCTACTCCTTTGAAGGTGGCGAACGCCAATCTTTAGATCAGATTATTCAAACCACACTTGATTTTAAAACCCCTTATGTCTGCGTGACAGGTGGTGAACCTCTTGCACAGCCCAATGCGTTGCCTTTAATGCAACGTCTTGCTGACCTTGGCTGTGCAGTATCTTTAGAAACCAGTGGTGCTTTAGATGTGTCTAAGGTTGACCCACGTGTTTCAAAAGTATTAGATTTGAAAACCCCAACTTCAGGTGAAGTTGCACGAAATTTGCTTTCGAATCTCGACCATTTAACCCAGCACGACCAAATCAAATTTGTAATTTGTAACCGTGAGGATTATGAGTGGTCAAAACAGCAAGTTGAAGACTATAAACTCAATGAAAAAGTCAGCACAGTATGGTTCTCTCCTGCTTTTGCCGTTGAGAAAGGTGCCGCTCGTTTACCTCAACTTGCGCGTGACTTAGCGCAATGGATATTAGAAGACCATCTCCCTGTTTGCTTCCAACTCCAACTCCACAAGTTGCTTTGGAATGACGAAACTGGTCGTTAATACATTGCCTATTCATCTTTAATTTATATTTGGAGAAATTTGTATGCGCCCTCGTGCCATAGTTTTGTTATCTGGCGGTTTAGACTCAACAACTTGTTTAGCATGGGCGCAAGCACAGTATGACTGTACAGCGCTCAGCTTTATGTATGGTCAACGCTCAACCACTGAACTCGATGCCGCACGCGAACTGACAAAAAAGGCAGGCGTAGAACATCGTGTCATTAATATCGACTTAGGTAATTTGGGCGGTTCTGCGTTAACAGACCATAGCATTGATGTTCCAGATCATGAACAAGTCGGTATTCCTGTAACTTATGTTCCAGCACGTAACACGATTTTCTTATCTTATGCCCTAGCAGCAGCAGAAGTTTTAGATGCCGAAGCCATTGTGATTGGTATTAATGCTGTTGATTATTCAGGATATCCTGACTGTCGTCCTGAATTTATTGAGGCATTTGCCAACATGGCTCGCCTTGCCACCAAGGTTGGCGTTGAAGGAAAACCTCTTAAATTTGAAACACCTCTGTTACATTTATCCAAAGCAAATATTATTCGCTTAGGTATAGAACATGGCGTAGACTATAGTCAAACGGTGTCTTGCTACCAAGCAGATGACCAAGGACGTGCTTGTGGGAAATGCGACAGCTGCCGTCTTCGTAAAGAAGGTTTTGCAGATGCTGGCGTAGCAGACCCAACGCGTTATATACCGTAACGACAAGGTACAGTTTATGAAAAATTTAAAATCAAACATTTTGCTTTCTACATTGGTGTCTGCAGCTGCATTGTTCGCTACAACTTCAAATGCTGCTGAATCGAACAAATTACAAGAAGCATATAAAAGCAGCAATGTAAAATCGGCATTAATTAATGTTTGTAAAGAAGAAACCGCAAAAAGCAAAAAGCTTAGCGCAGCAGAAGTAAGCAAATACTGTACTTGTGCAGTTGAAGCTGATGGTAAGTTGACCAATGCACAAAAATGGGAAATCCAAAGTGCGATCAACCAAAAGAAAAGCCCGTCTACTTTAGCTTTTGTACAAAAGCAAAATAACGACTTACAAACATGTTTCGGTCCACAGTTAACAGGTAAATTAAAATCTTTAACTGAAGAAGCCATGAAAGCTGCTCCGAAAAAATAATTCACTGAATGTGAATGAAGCCTGCTATATGCAGGCTTTTTTATATGTTCAAAATAGATAGAACTTGAAAATATGCTCACCGAATGGAACACACGCGCCCAAAATCGTAAATTTGTTGCGTCATATAGTGGTGGAAAAGACAGCAGCCTTGCTTTATACCAAGCGATGCAAATGGGTGAACCTGTTGCATTAATTGTCATGTTAGAAGAGCAAGGTCTGAAGTCACGCTCACATGGAATGTCTCTCGATATTATTCATGCACAGGCAAAAGCAATTGGGCTTCCCATCTACAGTGCCTCCGCAACGTGGCAAGACTATGAAAGCCAGTTCATTCAACTGTTGCAAAAAGCTCAAGCTCTTGGAGCAGAAACCTTAGTCACAGGCGATATTGATTTAATGGCACATGCTGAATGGAATCAATCCGTTTGCGATAAAAGTGAGCTCAGCTTATGTATGCCCCTGTGGCAACATCCACGTTCAGACATTGTGCATGAGTTTATTCAGCTTGGTTTTCAAAGCATCATCGTTACGGTCAACTTAAACTTAGGCATGACAGTTGAAGACTTAGGTCAAGTGCTTAGCCTTGAATATGTCGATCAACTGGTTGCAAGAGGTATTGATCCATGCGGCGAAGCGGGTGAATTCCACACTACGGTGATTGATGGCCCGATTTTCAAACATCCACTTTCGGTCGTTAAAGGTGATATTCTGTATCACGAAAATTATGCCTTTTTACCACTTGAATTAGAACACCGTGACATTTAAGGATAGAACATGACTGATACCATCCAACTTCCAAATCAGAACTTTCCAGCCACAACGGGTGAAGTGAACTTAACTGAAGTGCCGACTGAGTGGCTGATTGTGTATTTTTACCCGAAAGATTCAACGCCTGGTTGCACAACTCAAGCTGTTGGTTTTTCATGTTTAAAAGATCAGTTCGATGCCCTACAAACCACGATCATTGGTGTTTCACGTGACTCAGTTAAAGCGCACCAGAATTTTACAGAAAAGCAGGCTTTAACCATTAATTTAATTAGCGACAAAGAAGAAGTGCTGTGTAAACACTTTGATGTGATTAAAGAAAAAAATATGTATGGTAAAAAAGTGATGGGTATTGAGCGCTCAACTTTTATTTTCCATAACGGTAAGCTGGTTAAAGAGTATCGTAAGGTAAAAGCTGCTGGACATGCTGAACAAGTTTTAGAAGACTTAAAAGCATTACAAGCTTAATGTACATCAGCCCGCAAATGCGGGCTTTGTTTTTTGTGATTTTTTAATTTATAGTTTTTTATTACACAAGCTTTTATTTCACAAGCAGTGAAATGGCGATTCCCCACATCACCAGCGCGATGATCGCATCTAGCACATTCCACGCTTTAGGATTTGCAAAAATGGGGATAAGTACACGAGCACCATAGCCCAAAGCAAAGAAAAACAACCAAGATGCACACACAGCCCCTAGAGCAAAGTACGCAGGTTGCTCAAACTGTGTTGAAATAGAACCCAGTAAAATAACCGTATCTAAATACACATGCGGATTAAGCCAAGTCAGCGCCAAACACAGCAAAATAATATTCACTAGATGATGCTTTTCAATGGGACTTGCCTCCAAGCCCTGCTGTGATTTGAATGCCCGCAGTGCATGTTGGAATCCATAACAAAACAGGAAAAGTGCCCCCGCCCATTTAGCAAACTGAATAATTTCAGGATAGTGCTGAAGCACTTTTGAAAAACCTGAAACGCCTAAGACAATTAAAATCGAATCCGACAGTGCACAGACAAAACATACCCAAAAAACAAACTGCTTTTTGAGCCCCTGTTTTAGCACGAATGCATTTTGAGCCCCAATAGCAATAATGAGGCTCATCCCGACTGCAAGCCCTTGTACATATGTACTTAACATTTTGACTTTTCAACTTAATTGATGATGTCAGGATTATCTTTCATTTTTAATTAAATTAAGTATTATTTAGAAAATATCAATATAACTAAAATATTTTTAGTTTAAAGTGAGTCCCGATATGCTGAATCATAAACAGTGCGACGCATTTTTAGCTGTAGCAGAAACAGGAAGTTTTGACCTTGCTGCTGAACAGCTATGCATTACTGCTTCAGCCGTCACTTTACGCGTACAAAGCCTAGAAAAAAGTTTGGGACATTTATTAATTGTGCGGGAAAGACCTTGCCGCCCGACACAAGCAGGTCAATCGCTGCTACATTATTTGCAACATAGCCGACTGTTAGAGCAAAGTTTCATTCAGAACCTCACGGGTCATATGAACACCTCTGCTTTTTATCAAATCAACATTGCAACCAATGCCGACTCCTTAGCGACATGGCTGTTGCCGTTGCTACAGTCAACATTAATTGAAAAAAAGATCGTGGTGCATTTTCAGGTCGATGACCAATCACAAACCCATCACTTACTTGAAGCTGGTTTGGTGAATGCCTGCGTGACAGATGAATCACAAGCCATGAAAGGCTGCGTAGCGGAATACATTGGCGATATGAACTATCGTTTTGTTGCCACGCCTACTTTTGCACAGCAATGGTTTAAACAAGGCGTTAACCGAGAGTCTCTACGTGCAGCTCCTGCACTGATCTTTAACGCAAAAGATCAACTCCACACCGCGTATATCCAACAAAAGTTTGGCCTCAATCCAACTCAATATCCACATCACTTTATTCCGTCTTCCAGTGCATTTTTTGATGCGGTTACGATGGGACTCGGCTATGGTTGGTTACCCTATTATCAAGCCAAACCGCGTTTGCAGGATGGCTCATTGGTTGAGGTAGATCCTCAACTCAATATCGATTTGCCTTTGTATTGGCATCATTGGAAACAGCAGTCGATGCAGTTAAATCTGCTAACAGATCTCTTGATTGAACAGGCTCACACAGCGATGAATTAAACAAGACCTGAATATAGGTCTTTGAGATCATGGAACCTCTATTGCACTTTCCACTGCCCTGACAGTTGAATATTCACTTTTTCGCCTACACCAGCAATGGCTTTTTTCATGCCAAAGTCACTTCGGTTAATCACGGCAGAGGACTGGACATCCAGCAGATTAGCATTATTGGCACTTGGTTTTAAGGTCGTGCTAAAGCTAACTGGCTTGGTAATGCCGCGAAGTGTTAAGTTTCCGACAATATTATATTGACCATCACCCAAGTCTTTAAAACTGGTGCTTTTAAAATTAGCGGTTTTGTACTTGGATGCATAAAACAAATCTTCACCCAAAATCATTTTTTTCAATGGAGGTTTACTCAAGCTTAGGCTATTTACATCCATGACAAAATTCGTCGAAGCATGCTGTGGTGCTTTGGCATCAAACTACATACTAGATTGCACTCGATTAAACTTAGCTCTTACAACGGTTACACCCAAGGATTTAATTTCAAAGCCTACATTACTCTGAGGCGTCAATGTCCATGACTGGGCCTGCACTTGAGTGCTGAATGCAAATGTAACACCTGCAATCAGCAAAGCATTTTTAATGACCGCATAACGTGCAATCTGTTTCGTCTGTTGTTTTCTATCCATGGAACTCGATCCTCGTCGAAATATTTTTATTCGACTGAGAACATTAGTCTAAATTGGATAGGTCCTGAGTTAAAAATTTGTGTTGTAACTGTTTATATATTTCACTTTGTTGGAATTTATGTAAAAACTCACTGGTCCCCAATGGAAACGCCTGCTCTAAAATATCGCCTCGATAATAAGCCTCACGAACGGGTGTTGCAGACATCGCATCTTGTAGGCTATCGAGTTCAACCATTTGCCACTCAGGAAAAAGCTGTAAATAATACGAGGAATCATCTTTAAAATGGCCAATCAGTCCAACCTTCGCCTCAGGTGTGACTACATGATTCACTAATTTTTTTACCAATTGCACCCATTTAACATCATTATAAACATCAATTACATGTACAAAGTGAATCCGTTTTTGATGTGCTTCTGAAAAGTTCGATAAAATCATTTCTTCACGTTCAGATGCTAAAAATGGATTTTTGGTATTTCGTTCATTTTGCGCAGAGCCTAAAGCTAAAATGACATTTTGACTTTGCTCTAAAGCAATCTTGATGGTTTGCATATGTGCCAAGTGAAATGGCTGGAAGCGACCAATGAATACGAGATAATCAAATGTATATGGCATAAATCTTTTACTTTTTTATGAACTGGTCAGTTGTGTCGATCATAAAATTATGCGACATAATGAGCCCATAAAATTAAACCAAACTTTCTAGCAAGGATAGTACGATGACACTGAGCTGTATTCAACAACCTCATCAACATTTGAATGCAAAATTAGACAATGGCGTACTGACATTAGCCATTCACCGTCCTGAAGCAAAGAATGCGTTGTATGGCGAACTTTATTTATGGATCGCAAAAGCTTTAGATGAAGCAGATCTAGACAATAGCGTTCGTGCTGTCATTCTACGTGGTGAAGACGCGGACTTTACTGCAGGCAACGATATGCAAGATTTTATGAAATCTGCAGCGCAAAAAGGTCAAGCACCTGCGGCTGAAGGCCCTCCATTTATTTTACTTAAATCTGCGGCAAAATTTTCTAAACCGTTGATTGCGGCTGTACGTGGTGTGGCGATTGGTATTGGGGTAACGATCCTGTTACATTGTGACTTGGTTTATAGCGACAACACTGCTCTATTCCAGATTCCATTTGTTAGCCTTGGTTTATCTCCAGAAGGTGCTTCAAGCAAATTATTGGTAGAACAAGCAGGTTATCACAAAGCTGCTGAATTACTGCTGACCGCTCAGAAGTTTGACAGTGCAACTGCAGTTGCTGCAAACCTTGTGAACAGTATTGAAGATGATGTGTATGCTGCAGCAGCTAAAAAAGCGGCACAATTATCTGCTTTACCGTTAGCCTCTTTAGTGCAGTCTAAGGCATTGATGAAGCACAATGTAAATGAAATTGTGGCTTGGATTGATCATGAAGCTGAAATTTTCATGGATCGTGTCGGCTCTCCAGAAATGATGGAAGCCGTATCAGCATTTATGCAAAAGCGTAAACCTGATTTCACCCAGTTCAACTAATCCTTGATCGTTGAATGACTAAAAACCACTGTGTTGCATATTACACAGTGGTTTTTTTATTTTCCGTCCCAACATATTTAAAAACCCATTCGGAAAACTTCTTATGTCAAACACTACAGAAAAAAAGCGTTATTTTGAGCCTGCTCCACAAGACATCGATGTCGAAAATTTTAAAAAAGTCATCCAAAGCCGCCGTTCGGTTCGCAAATTTACCAAGAAAGAAATACCAGCTGATGTGCTTGATGACTGTTTAGATTTGGCACTGCTTGCGCCCAACTCATCAAATCTACAGCCTTGGACTTTTTATGTGGTGCAGAACCCAACTAAGAAAAAACAACTGGTCAAAGCTTGCCTAAATCAGCTTGCGGCAAAAACTGCGTCCGAACTGATCGTGTGTGTCGCGCGTACAGACCGTAATGATGAAATGGCAAAACGCAACATTACCGAGTTCCCTTTTCCTGAAGCGCCTGCGGCTGTACAGAAATATTATAAGTTCATTCCTTATAACTATAAGACAGGTTACTTAAATGCACTTGGTAACTTTAAGAAAGTAGCTTTCAAAATTGCACGTAGCTTAGACAAACAACTGCCTGTAACTGCATTTAATCAAGCCGATGCTAAGCTTTGGGCAAGTAAAACCACAGCTTTAGCTTGTGAGAACCTAGTGCTAGCTTTACGGGCTTATGGTTTCGATAGTTGTATGATGGAAGGTTTTGATGAGCCTTTAGTGCGTAAACTGTTAAATCTAAATGATCAGCAATACCCTGTGATGGTGATTGGTGCAGGTGAGCGTGCAGAAGACGGTGTATTTTTCCCGCAGTACCGTTTTGATCGTGAGTTATTTATTCAGAAGGTTTAATATTAGTTTTCTCAATGGAATCCTTTCATTAAAGTTTTAATTTCAGGATTAACCTTCGGTTTTGCCTACTTTTCTTTCGGGAAAAGTAGGCAAAACCATTGTCATTCGCAAAACTCGTTCTATTCCGCCGTTTATCTATTTAGTCGCAGAAACTTTATCTGATAAATTAAGTCCTGCCTCAAACCGTTGCGAATGCCGTTAACGTGTCTCAAATATATTTTTAGATTCACCATTAAAGAACATCGACCATCTGAATAAACTCAAAAGCGGGTTCTTCATATGGATGGCTTAATGTTAAAGCCTTTGCCACAGCAGAAGCCTTTCCCTCTGGAACAATGGTTTCCACCCGCCACTCTGGAATTCGCTCCAAAGCATCCAACTCACCTATAAATGGATTTGCGTCTTTTACAGGTTTAAATTGGCCTGTGCCTAAAACTTGCCAAGCACAGTGTTCATAGTTTCCTATGCCACCAGCCCCTGCTTCAAAAATCGCAAGTTTAGTGGTTTCAAGATGAGATTCGGGGACATAGTAGATCAGTTTGAGCATTTTATAAATAACCTATCAAATTCTAAGTTATATAGTAGAATAACTTCACATCACCTATTGGGCTAAAAAACACCCATAAAAACATGAACATTATTGACCTTCAACGTATTCTATATCCTATATCAAAATGCTTACAAACTGTAAGAAAAGACTATTTCTATTTTGGGTACTCATCTGATCTAGCTATTTCTATTAAAAATATATCAGATGAAAAATGGGAACTAAATACATATGAAAGAGGTGAAATTATTAGTCAGGAATTTTATTTAAGTGAATACATTACTTGTTTAAATTTTTTGTATCACATTGATAAAATTTCAACTGATGATCCAAATACTATGAAACTGATAGATTATTCAGAAAATTGGGCACTTTTAGAAAAAAATAAAGAGTTTTATTTTTGCATCCAAAGTTCCAGACCATATCTTTATAGTGACTTTTCAATAATTTTAACGGCTGTAGAAATTCAAAATTATAGATCCCTAGGTCGCAACTTTCTATTTTCATTACAATCTGAAATTGATGCAAGCACCCCAATCAGAACATCATCAAATTATCACAAAAGAAAAATTAATAATAATTTAGAGAATGAATTATCTAATAGGCTACTAGATGAATTTGAACTTCTAGATGTTTTTGAATTAAATGCTCAAGAAAAAATTAGCACATTAGAACAATCTAAATTAATTAATGACTCTCCTACTTTTATTAAAAATCGAACATCTCAACCACTTTATATTCTTCCAGCTATTATTTTCATTTATATAATTTTGAACTATTTTTTCAACAAATAATACATAAGAAACCGCCTCACGGCGGTTTTTTAATTCTCAAAATCACATCTGCAATGCATAACCCAAAATCAAAAAGATCAATTGCAAGCTCAAAATCACAGCAAACAACTTCCATCCTTTTTTACGCAACGCAGACTTATCGACTGCTTCGTATGTAACTGTTTTAATCATGTCATCACCTCATACATGAGTGTTGATACTGAAATTGTTTAGTGATCCATCTTTCTTCTATTTTGCATGATATTTGTGCATTTATTACACAATATCACTTTCACACAAATATAAAAGCAAAATCTAAACCAACTTCAACGGGAGAAATAAAAATTAAAAAAACAAAAAGACAATTCAATAAAAAAGCCACCCGAAGGTGGCTTTCAAAACACAGACTTCAGATTAACCAATGAACTTACGTGCATTACGGAACATACGTAACCATGCACCGTCTTCAGTCCACTCTTCAGGCTTCCAAGAATGCTGTACAGCACGGAAGTTACGTTCAGGGTGTGGCATCATAATCGTTGCACGACCATCTTTCGATGTAACACCTGAAATCGCTTCTGGCGAACCATTCGGGTTCATTGGATAGTGTTGAGTTGGGTTACCTTGACTATCAACATAACGCAAGATCACTTGATTACCTGCATTTAATGCAGCCAAGTTATCCGCACTTGTCACAACACGACCTTCACCATGTGCAACTGCGATAGGCAGGATTGAACCTTCCATACCTTCTAGCAATACAGAGTTCGATTTTTCAACACGAACGTTAACTGCACGCGCTTCAAACATCTCAGAAGTGTTGCGGTGGAAACGCGGCCAAGCTTCAGCACCCGGAATCAGTGGAGCCAATTGCGACAACATTTGACAGCCGTTGCAAATACCAAGAGAGAACGTTTCGTCACGGTTGAAGAATTTTTCAAATTGGTCACGAAGTTTTGGGTTGAACAAAACTGATTTCGCCCAGCCACCACCCGCACCCATGACGTCACCGTAAGAGAAACCACCACATGCCACAAGACCTTCAAAGTCATCTAGGCTGATACGACCTGCAAGTAAGTCGCTCATGTGCACGTCTACAGTGTTGAAACCAACTTTGTCGAATGCCGCAGCCATTTCAACATGACCATTTACGCCTTGTTCACGTAAGATCACCATGTTTGGACGACGTTCGTTGATGTACGGCGCTTCGATTGGCTCATTCAAATCAAATGTAGGTTTTGCAATAATACCTGCATGTGATTTGTCCGTGATTAATGCAAATTCTTGATCCGCTGTTTCCACGTTATCACGTAGACATTGAATCTGATGTGACACTTCAGTCCACGCCACTTGCAAGTCTGCACGTTCAAGCACTAAGCCATTTACAGTCAATTGATCGGTGTTGTTTACCGTACCAATGACCGCAATTGCATCGCGTAATGTAGATGCCGCAACTTCGTCTGCAAGTGTTGCCCAATCAGACGCGCTGATTTGAAGCACTGCACCAATTTCTTCTGCAAATAGACTTTCAGTTGATTGATCTTCTAAAGCCACACCAAGACGTGCTGCAAACATCATTTCCGCAACAGTTGCAAGCAAACCACCATCACCGATGTCGTGGTAAGCCTTAATTAAGCCGCGGTTATTCCAGTCTTGAACCAAGGCAAAAAATGCTTTGAAGTCATCAAAACTATCTACATCAGGTGTCACTGAACCAATCGCTTTATAGACCTGAGCAAGGATCGAACCACCTAGGCGGAACTGACCTTTAGAAAGATCAATACGGACAAGTACTGATTCTTCATTTTTCAATTCAGGCGTTAAGGTTTTACGTACATCAGTCACAGGAGCAAAGGCTGTGATTACACCTGACATCGGTGAAGTCACCGATTTGTCTTCGCCTTCATCATTCCAAGTCGTACGCATTGACAATGAGTCTTTACCCACTGGAATTGCAATACCGAGTGCAGGACACATTTCCATACCGATGGCTTTTACACCTTCAAATAAAGCTTGGTCTTCACCTTTTTGCCCTGCCGCCGCCATCCAGTTTGCAGACAATTTAATGTCACTGATCTGGTCGATTTTTGCAGACATAATATTTGAAATCGACTCTGCAACCGATAAACGTGCAGATGCCGCAGGATTTAACAAGGCAACAGGTGGACGTTCACCCATCGCCATGGCTTCACCTGTATAGCCTTGTAAGCTTGTTGTGGTTACTGCTGCATCTGCAACAGGAACCTGCCAACGACCTACAAACTGATCACGTGCAACCATACCTGTAATTGAACGGTCACCAATGGTGATCAAAAATGATTTAGATGCAACAGTTGGGTTTTTAAGAACGCGGTAAATTGCATCTTTCAAATCTATGACTTTAGATGCATCAAAGTCGTCGCCTTGACGTTCAATCGTTTCATACGAACGGCTCATACGAGGTGTTCCACCTAGCATGACTTGCATTGGCATATCCACGGCTTTGTTATCAAACAATGGATCGTTCACTGTCAATTGACGCGCTTCTGTTGCTTCACCTAAAACGGCAAACGGACAACGTTCACGTGCACATAATGATTCAAATAATTCTAAAGAACTTGGACGAATCGCCAATACATAACGTTCTTGCGCTTCGTTTGACCAGATCTCCATTGGAGACATACCTGGCTCAAGCGAAGGAATCTTACGCAAATCAAGAATCGCACCCAGTTCGTGGTCATTCACCAATTCAGGCATTGCGTTCGAAACACCACCTGCACCCACGTCATGCACAGACACGATTGGGTTGAAGTCTTCCATACGCCAGCATGCATCAATCACTTCTTGGCAACGGCGTTCCATTTCAGGGTTTTCACGTTGTACAGAAGCGAAGTCTAGGTTTTCACCGAGTTTACCGCTGTCTACAGAAGATGCAGCACCGCCACCAAGGCCGATCAGCATTGCAGGCCCACCAAGAACGATCAGCAAATCACCTGGTTGAATTGCATCTTTTTCCACATGGTCTGGACGGATGTTACCGTAACCACCAGCAATCATGATTGGCTTATGGAAACCTTTCACATCGCCATTCACATTTTGTTCAAAAGTGCGGAAGTAACCATTTAAAGCAGGACGACCAAATTCGTTGTTAAACGCAGCACCACCCAATGGGCCTTCAATCATAATTTGAAGCGGAGATGCCATACGAGATGGTTTACCGTAGTTTTCTTCCCAAGGCTGTTCAAAGCCCGGAATGTTCAAGTTAGACACCGTAAAGCCAGTTAAACCTGCTTTTGGTTTACCACCACGACCTGTTGCGCCTTCATCACGGATTTCACCGCCCGAACCAGTCGCAGCACCCGCAAATGGCGCAATCGCTGTTGGGTGGTTATGCGTTTCCACTTTCATCAGGATGTGAGCGGCTTGGCTCTTGTATTTATAAACGTGGTGACCAGTCGCTTCATCTTTCTTCGGATAGAAACGCTGAGTATCAAAACCAACAATCACCGAAGCATTGTCTTTATATGCTGACAATACATCTGTCGGTGATTCTTTATAAGTATTTTTAATCATTTGGAACAATGACAATGGCTGTTTTTCACCGTCAATTGTCCATTCAGAACCAAAAATTTTATGACGACAGTGCTCTGAGTTTGCCTGAGCAAACATCATCAGTTCAATATCGTGCGGATTACGACCGAGCTTGTTAAAAGCAGCAACTAAATAATCAATTTCTTCATCAGAGAGTGCAAAACCAAACTCAGAGTTCGCTTTTACTAAAGCATCTTTACCCTGACCTAAAATGTCGATTGCATTTAAAGGCTTTGGTGCAGTTTCAGAGAACAATGCAGCAGCGTCTTCAATTTGATTGAACACACTTTCAGTCATACGGTCATGTAAAACTTGTTTTACTGCATCCGATACTTCAGAAATACCTTTTAAAGTAAACAAAACACCGCGTTCTAAGCGGTGTATCGGGGTATTACAGTTGGCAAAAATATCCGTTGCCTTTGATGACCACGGCGAGATTGTGCCTACACGTGGTGTCACAAGGACTTGAACTTCATCACTTGTCGCTTCGCGAACTTGGAAGGTTGCACCATCATTTAATAGCTGCAAAGCAGATTGCTGTTGTTGCTCGTCGAGCGCTTGGTCGAAAAGGTAAACCCATTGGCTTTCTATTGATTGAACAGAACTAATAGACGATAGACGTGTTAAAAGTTGTGTTTGCTTAAAAGAAGAGTGTGCAGGTGCACCGGCAACGATAAACATGCTGTTTTTGGCTCCACGGGCAGGTCTAGACAACCTACCTCAATGTGACTTGAAGAGAGCGCATATTCTACTGTGAATGCAAGTTTTGAGCTAGTCATATCAGACTTAAAATATGCTGAAATCGTGGTTTTAAATGTCCGAATTTCTTTGACTTTCGCTGCTAAACATGATTAGTAACAATTGATTTACTTGACTGAATATATGTACTCGCCTGTTTTCGGATCTTCTTTAGCAATGATGCCGTTCTTTTTATAAAACATATTCCCACATTGAAGCTCTTCATCAATTTCACCATCTATTGCATAAGAAAGTTGCACATTCACTCGCTTTAAATAAGGATGATCAAAAGCTGGTTCGATAAAAAATGCATCTAAACTTTCCATGTTATAACAAACATAGATTTGCTCAGGTGTACCGTTTTTATTCAGGTCAATGCTAAAGGTGTGATCAGAATTTTGTACTATTCGATCATTTTTCAATGATACAAAATTAACTAAATCACCTTCTCTATCAATTTCATAGGAATATTTTTGATTTTCATCCTCTGAGCCACCATTACAGTTTTTAATTGGTTTTCCAATTTTAACTTTTTCGGATTGAAGCTCTTCTTTGGTAAATTTAGATTTACCATTTATTTCATTACTGAGCAAAATCGCCCAATAATTTTTCCCCTCTGCGCGTGGGGCATCTGTCCAAATACAATTTTTAGCAATGAACTGATCGCCCTCTTGTTGAAAGGCAAAAGTAGCGATAGGTAAATCTTGGATCACTTTATTTTCAACCGATAAGTTTGGTTTAACTTGAGAAACTTTTGATTCAACTTTTTCAGATGCAGTCATCTGTTTATTTTGATTAGGTTGGCTGCAAGCGGATAATAAGATACTGATAGCTAATAATAAGCTTTTATTCATATTTTTCTCAGGCTCATAATAAATAGGTTCTGGATCCCATCCATTGTGGAAAATCAATAGTCGTTTACACTCAAGATATAAAATAACTGATTTCAAATCTTTATATAATTCTTCCGCATCAATTTGTGCTGAATATTGATCATAGTTTTGATCTGAAATATAAGATTATTCGTGTAGGCAAGGTATTTCCCCTAAAGAAATAATCGTATTACACTTACACAGGAGTTTTGGCATACCGCCCGTAGTTAGTTTATTTAAAAAATCAATATAGTTAGGTCTAATTAGTCATACTTGATCAAAACAGAGTGGAATTTAGAACAATCATGATTGTTTCCCCCCTTTCAGCACGAAATAAATGGCAGATGATTGAAATGAATTTATATGATTTCATCATCCATTTTTTTTCAAAATAATGGTGAAAAGTATAGGGAAAACCAAAAGTCATAAATTAAAAGACAACTTATGTCGCAGCCCTCTAGAGCTCGTCACACTTTTTTGGCATGATGAAGCCAATGACTTACTGAATAACGATAAATGATGCAAATGCGTTGGTTGGAACTGCTCTCAACAGTTCGTATTGGAAGTAAAAAACAAAATACCGAATTGGCACGTAGCCCATTTCACAAAGATTATGACCGAATTATTTTTTCTCAAAGTTTTCGCCAACTGAACCGAAAAACCCAAGTCCATCCTCTGACTCAACACGATGGCATTCACACCCGTTTAACGCATTCGCTTGAAGTCTCCTGTATTGGCCGCTCTCTTGGCATGCTGGCAGCGGAAAAAATCAAAGATGAACTACCAATGTGGATTTCCCCTGCCGATGTTGGAGCCATTATTCAAGCGGCTTGTTTAGCACATGATATTGGGAACCCACCGTTTGGTCATGCGGGTGAATATGCTATTCGTGAATGGTTCGACGATGCATCACATGGAAACTTTTTAGAGAAACTTTCCCCAGAAGAACAAGCCGATGTGCGTCAATTTGAAGGTAATGCCCAAGGTCTACGCTTACTGACTAAAATTGACTATCACCCTAATGATGGTGGCATGCGTCTGACCTATGCAACACTGGGGGCTTACTTAAAATATCCATGGTTGTCTAAAACCATCGAGTCACAAGGCAATACTCCTGCCAGTAAACGTGCCAAATTTGGTTGCTATCAGGCAGAAAAAGAAATCCTGCAACAAATTGCAGAGCAACTTGGACTGATTCAACTGGGTGAATATCATTATTGCCGTCATCCACTGACTTATTTACTTGAAGCTGCAGATGATATTTGCTACGCCCTGATTGACCTTGAAGATGGCATTATTTTAAACATGTTGTCTTATGAAGAAGTTGAACCGATTTTTTTAAGCTTGCTGGGTGAATACAGCGCACCAACTGAACTGTCGATGCCAGATACGACTTGGCAGCAAAAAATTGCAGCCCTACGCGGACGAGTTATGAAACGTCTGGTTGAAGAAGTCACATCGGCTTTTGCTAAGCATCATTTTGAAATTTTAAGCGGACAACTGGCGGGTAGCTTACTGCAATACTGCGCTGTTGATATTGAGTTAGGCATTAACCGTGCAAAGGATTTAGCACGCGATAAAATATTTGAACACCCACAAAAAGCGGGTTTAGAAATTATTGCCCATCAAAGTTTACAAAACATTTTAGATGCCTTTATTCCGCTCACTACACCGCATAAAACATTGAGCTTTAAAGAACAACGCTTAATGGCTATTTTATGTCGTTCTGGTGCGCACTTTGGTAGCAACCACTATGAAAATATCATGCAGGTCTTAGATATTATTTCTAAATTTTCAGACCACCAAGCGTACAACTTGTCTCAAGAGTTACAAGGCAATAAGGCAGGATTGATTTAAATAAGTCATCAACATCCAGTTTGATGATAAAGCCATCAATCCGAACTCAATTTTCCATGAGTCTTTTGCCTTTCTGCGCAATGCTCACTACTATGCAACCATTGATAAAAAAGTGAATCACACAACATGATCGGATGTCTTATTGGTGAAGTCTTCGCACTAGAAGCACCCACCGTACTTTTAAATGTAAATGGTGTCGGTTATGAAATTGATACACCACTGACGACCTTCTGCCAACTACAAAAAGGCCAGAACATTACCTTATGGACGCACCTTGCCGTGCGTGAAGATGCTCAACTGCTCTATGGTTTTCTACATCAACAAGAAAAAATCATTTTTCGCACCCTATTAAAGGTCAACGGTGTCGGCCCTAAAATGGCTTTAGGTATCTTATCCACGCTCAGCGTCGATATGCTGATTCATACCGTTGAACATGAAGATATAAATACACTGGTTAAAGTACCGGGCGTGGGTAAAAAAACTGCTGAACGTTTGATGATTGAGTTACGTGATCGCTTTAAAGCGATGTCTTCAGGTACAGTGCCAAGCAATTCAACCGTTGAACAAATCCAGTTCTCAGGCAACTCTGCCGTTGCAGAAGCCGAAGCTGCATTACAGTCTTTAGGGTACAAACCTTTAGAAGCACAGAAATTGGTCAATGCTGCAAAAGGTGATTTTACTGAAGCGAGCGACATCATCCGTGCTGCACTCAAATCGATGAATAAATAAAGCGCTTCAATCAACACGACATTTGATACACGTAAGTGTCATTCGCAACTGTTCGAGTCAGGAGACATTTGCACATCAATGTTTCTGCGATATAGTCGATACGAACTTTCATTCGATGAGTTTTGCGAATGACGGTGGTTTTGCTTACTTTTGCCAAAAAAAAAAGTAAGGCGAACCGCAGGTTATTCCTGAGTTTCGCTTGAAAATGGAAAGACTCCGCCAAGGTATATACTTTCTTTTCTGACATTTTGCTACAAAGCATATTCACCTAAAGTTTAAATAATATATGCAAGACCGTCTCATCGGTGGTTCCGAAAAACCCGAAGATCATATCGACCGCGCTATCCGCCCGACCTCACTCGATGACTACATCGGTCAGCCCGTGGTTCGTGAACAAATGGAAATTTTTATTGGCGCAGCACGTGGTCGTGGTGAAGCCCTTGATCACACCTTAATTTTTGGTCCACCGGGACTAGGTAAAACCACACTTGCCAATATTATTGCCCGTGAAATGGGTGGAAACCTCAAGTCGACTTCAGGCCCCGTACTAGAACGGGCTGGGGATTTGGCAGCCATGCTGACCAACCTTGAAGAAGGTGATGTGCTGTTCATCGACGAAATCCACCGTCTTTCCCCCGTGATTGAAGAAATTCTTTACCCAGCCATGGAAGACTACCAACTCGATATTATGATTGGTGAAGGTCCTGCGGCGCGTTCAATTAAGCTCGACTTACCACCTTTTACTTTAGTTGCCGCAACCACACGTGCTGGACTCCTCACCTCTCCTTTACGTGACCGTTTTGGTATTGTGCAACGCCTCGAATTCTATTCAGTCACTGACTTAACGCATATTGTGACTCGTTCAGCCAATTTGATGGATGTGCCTATTACGCGTGAAGGTTCAGCAGAAATTGCACGTCGTTCACGTGGTACGCCGCGTATTGCCAACCGTTTACTACGTCGAGTTCGTGACTATGCGCAAGTCAAAGGTACTGGTGAAGTGACACAAGATATGGCTCAGCGTGCCCTCGATATGCTCAATGTCGATAAAGATGGTTTAGACACTTTAGACCGTCGTTATTTGAGTATGTTACTTGAACGTTTTGATGGCGGCCCTGGTGGTGTAGAAGCTTTGGCAGCAGCGATGGCTGAAGACTCAGGTACATTAGAGGACGTGATTGAACCGTATTTAATTCAACAAGGTTATGTCATGCGGACAGCCCGTGGCCGTATTGCCACCAATATGGCGTATTTGCAGTTTGGTATGACACCGCCTGAACCGAAGGATAAACCCTAAAACGCCTGTTTAATGCAAAAGAAGGAGGCTTAATGCCGCCTTCTTTTTGGTTCACTATCTATTCTTTGTTTCTTTAAACTCATTAAAGTCTGCTTTACGGATCATGGCATGAATACCTTTGGTACGATCAACCACTTGGGATACCTCAAAGTCTGTAGCGGCACTTAAATAAGCATATGCAATTTCTTCTGAAATACCATATTCATCAACCAAAAAGCGAATCGCTTCACGTGTTGATTTACGCATTGCTTCGTCCAAATCTTCGTCTAAACCAGGCGTAATCCAAAACTCCGCATTCTCTGCTAGAGGTTGTCTAATGGTTTTACCAGGTACTTTATCCTTGCCCGCTTTTAACAATGTAATTTTAAACGTTGCCCGTGCTGATCCCTCAAGAGCAGTCAAGGAAACTTCACCATCTCCTTGAACAAAATGACTATCACCTGTATAGAACAGTGCACCTGGCACTTGTACAGGATAGTACACCGTTGCCCCAGCACTTAACTCATTAATATCAATATTTCCTCCATAAAATGATGGGGGTACTGAATGCACAGGTTCGCTTGTATTTGCAGCCACCCCCATAGTTCCCATAAATGGGTTTAAAGGAAAGCGGATTGATGGGCCTGTATCAGTTTTTAAAACACCTTCCCAAACTCCATTTTTATTTTTTTCAATTGGCGTAAAGATAGAAACATTACCGTATGCATCTGGATTATTTGCTGAAGCTCCATCCATCTTTTTACGCTTTGGAAACTCAGGTAATGTACCCTTTCCATGTCTATTTGAAATCACACCATAAGGAACTCGTGGTTCAACTTTTAAGATTTCAACTTTTAAAATATCCCCAGGCATTGCACCATCAATTGCAATTGGACCTGTGATGATGTGTGGACCATCTTTATGAAAATCATGCTTTAAATTGGAGCGCGTAATTAATTTTGCTTCATCTAGAACATTTTCAGATTCAACCCCATGCGATGAAAAATACTTTTCAGCATCTCTCCCCTGATCTTCAAGCAATCCTTCATGTGAAACAGTATCAAAGGTCACTGTACTTTCCGATGGAACTGTTAATACAGGTTTAGCATTCTTATTTGGTAAATAGCCCCATGTAATTGTTTTTAATGTACTTGGAACATAATAATTCCCTTGATATTCACCTTTTTTTAATAACATTGGCTTATTTTCTAGTTGTTTTAAAACCTGAAAGTCATCAGCAAAAGTGAAAGATGAAAGTGCTAAAAGACCAGATGTGACAGCTATAGATAATGCTAAACGCGTTGACATATGTAAATTTCCCTAATTTAATTACATAACGCTAAAAGCAAATTTAATGCCATTTTAAGTTATTATTCACGTTTTAATAAAGTTATACCTAGTCGCTCTATTAGTCAGCTTCTTAATACAATACTGGGTATGCATTTATAAAATATTTAAATAACATTATCTTTTTTTTAAACGAGAATCCATCACAAGCCTTGGCTATACATCCCCTCTCGACAATTTATAAAGAGGAAATTTCTCTCACCTCTTCGACCAGCATTAACTCACACGCCCCATTCCCTGTGTCTGTCCGACTCAGTGAACTGCGCCACGTCCAACCATCAGCCGATTTAACTTCAACCAGTTGCCCTTTTAAATAAACCATGTCGTCTACATCAATATCTGCAAGTTTTTGTGCAACAACTTTATTGGCTGGGATCAAATGCGTATTGGCACTACTCGACGCAATGTCATTTAGAGGAATGGGTGGATTGTTCTCATAACGCCAATAATACCAACGATTACTTTGTGTAATAGATAGTTGCTTGTAGACTTCAGGCTTCGCCATCTCGTTCCAACCCAAAGCAAAATCCACAGGACTTAGCTCTGCTTCACGACCCATCCTATAGTTTTCACGCGCCAACACACGAAACTCTCCCGCATATGGCTCTAAGGAAGTAATCGTGTAGCCTTCAACCTGCTGTACATTTTCAGTCGGCGAATATAACTCTAAACTTCCGCTTCCTTGCTCAGGTTTAAGCCAATATGTCCACAGCGCAAATGCCACAGCCAAAATAAGCAGCAGCTTAAAATAACCATTCATTCCTTTATCCTTATATTTTTATAGCCATACAGCGTTCAACTCCCCCAACAGTCATGAATCACAATATTTGACATCTTGTGCCATTGGAGTGAAATCTCATAATGCTAAACTGCGACGCATTAGTACTTTGACGTGCACCAATTTTAAGACCCTGTCCTTAAATATAAAAGCGCCAAGTCAATCTAAATCGACTCGTACAACTGGAAAAACGGAATACTCTCATGGCGAATAAATTTGAATTCAACATTCGTGTCTATATTGAAGATACTGATGCAGGTGGCATTGTTTACCACGCCAATCATATTCGCTTTATGGAGCGTACCCGTACAGAGTGGTTACGAGCTTCTGGTGTAGATCATTACTGGCATCAAAAAGACTATAACTTCGTTGTACACAAAATTAATGTGAAATATTCACGTCCAATTTTAATGGATGATTTAATTACTGTTACAGCAAGTGTTGTTTCGTGTAAGGCTACGTCATTTGTGTTGCAACAAAATATTTATCGTGGTGAAATCATGCTTGCATCTGGTGAGGTCGAATTGGCATGTATCAGTTCAGAAATGAAACCACGTCGACTTCCCGATGAAATCCGCGAACTGATTCTAAAAGAATTAGGACAAGACTAAAAAAATTATTGGCACATGTAGTAACTATGGCAACTCAACTCGAATCATCTCTTCAAGTTTCAGATCTAATATTACAAGCAAGCCCAGTCGTACAACTGGTAATGCTGGCTTTACTTTTGGCCTCGCTGTTTAGCTGGTATCTGATTGCCAAGTTACACATGAGTTATAAAAAAGCACAGGCAGACGATGACCATTTCCAAAAAATTTTTTGGTCGGGTGCTGAACTGAATACGCTGTATAACAATGCGCAACTTAATTCCAAACGTGTCGGCCTTGAGGATATTTTTTATCAAGGTTTAGGCGAGTTTTTAAAACTCAAAAAACGCAATGCTGCCCCAGCACAAACCATTGAAGGCACAGAACGTATTTTACGCGTCGGTCTAAGTCGTGACCAAAGCCAACTTGAACAAGGCTTAGGTGCTTTGGCCAGCATTGGTTCTGTTGCCCCGTATGTCGGCTTATTTGGTACCGTTTGGGGCATCATGAATGCATTCATCGGTTTAGCAGACGTAGATCAAGTCACCCTTGCAACGGTTGCACCCGGTATTGCTGAAGCCCTCATTGCTACAGCGATTGGTTTATTTGCAGCGATTCCGGCAGTATTGGCATTTAACCATTACACCGGAAAAGGCGAAACGGTTTACTCCGATCGTGCTTTATTTGCAGAAGAAATGGTTGCGTTATTACAACGTCAGTCTTTGGGTGAAACTAAGGAACATGACTAATGGCAATTCAACGTTCAGGGCGCTTCGAGCGCATTAAAAAACCACTAAAAAGTGAGATGAACGTCGTCCCATATATTGACGTCATGCTCGTATTATTAGTGATTTTTATGGTCACCGCACCCATGATTACCAGCGGCATCAATGTCGATCTTCCTCAGGCCAATGGCAACCCCATTGAATCAAAAGATGCACCTGCAATGGTCAGCTTAGATAAAGAAGGTCGCTATTTCCTTAAATATAAAACACACAGTTCAGCTGAACCTTTGGCTTTATCTGAATTGACGTCTATTTTAAGTGAAGCACAGCAACAAGCTCAGGCTGAAAATAAAACTTTAACCGTTGTTGTGGAAGGTGAACAGTCGCGCTCTTATGGCGAAGTCATGTCGCTCATGAACAGTCTACAAGAAGCGGGTCTCAGCCAAGTTGGATTACTCACAGAGCCATTAAAGTAATTTATGAAAGATTTTAAAAAGCCACCTTTTAAACAAAAAGCCATCGCGCTTGGATTTACCTTTGGTATCCATGTGATTGCTGTTGTTGGCTTACTTTATCTTGGTATGAGTAAACCACCAGAGCCACCGAAGCAAATTAGAACTGTGCTCATCAAACCTGAGGACTTAAAGCCTGTTACGCTTGAAGAAACAGAGTTTACGGAAACAGCACATGAAAATGTCGCCAAAGAAATCAGACAAACTGCTCCGCCCGCTGTAGAGCCTGCACCTGTTATCCCAACAGCGCCACCTATAACACCCGTTGTACCAAAGGTCGACGCTCAAAAAGCAGCAGCGGATGCCAAAGCTGCTGAAACGGCAGCGCGTAAAGCTGAATTACAGCAGCAGATTCAGGCACGTGCAAAGGCAGAAGCTGAAAAACTACAAGCTCAGCAAGAACGTGCTGCTGCCCGTGCAGCGGAGCAAGCTAAAAATGCTGAGAAAGCCAAAGCAGATGCAGCGGCGAAAGCCGAAGCAGACGCCAAACGCCGAGCAAACTTAGAAGCATTGAAAAAAGCAGAGGCAGTACAAAAAGCGAAGCTTGACGCACAAAAGAAAGCAGATCTCGCTAAAAAGCAGCAACAAATTACTGACGCAAAAGCCAAAGCTGATTCCGAAAAAGCCAAGGCTGCAGCTGATGCAAAACGTAAAGCTGATGCGGACAAAGCGAAAGCCGCCGCTGATGCGAAAGCCAAGGCAAATGCCGATGCTAAAGCTAAAGCAGATGCTGCGAAGATCAAAGCTGACGCTGATGCGAAACGTAAAGCTGATGCTGATAAAGCTAAGGCAAATGCTGATGCAAAAGCCAAAGCTGATTCCGAAAAAGCCAAGGCTGCAGCTGATGCAAAACGTAAAGCTGATGCTGAAGCGAAAGAGCGTGCGGCTGAAGAAGCACGTGCTTCATCTGCAAAACAAGCTGCCGAAGAAGCCGCGCAAAAGAAAGCTGAAGCAAAGCAAATTGCTTCAACAGCTAAGCGCGACTTTGAAAATAAAATTAAGCGTGCATGGGATACCCCAGCAGGTTCAACGGGTAAAACCGCGACTGCACGTGTCACGCTTTCAGATAGTGGCGCTGTACGCTCTGTGATCGTTAGCTCCAGTGACCCTGACATGAAAGCCAGCGTTGAAGCAGCTGTTCGTTCTGCGGCACCCTATCCAATGCCTTCAGATCCAGAAGCACGCCGGCAAGCACAAAGCTTTACCTCATCCTTTACTGCGAAATAACTCAAATCCCTCTGAACAGCCAGGGGGATTTTTCCAGCCATATTCACAGTATTTTTAAGTACTCAAATGACTTATTTTAAATACGTTTAATCTGTTTTAGCTTTCAATAACAACCATTACAACATTTTTAATTTCAGTCGATATTTCACTCAATACAAGCAAATCGCCACTCCCCCGTTATCACACATATCTACCTACCCGTTTTAGCATTTACGCTTCAACGACTTAATTCTTACTCATTTTTCACAGTGTTATAACAGATCAGTCATAATTTCATGCTTTTAATATTAGAAAATCATGCCATTATGTAGAACAATTAAACCCACAATAAAAGCCGTTTGTTTGAGTAAATAACGAATGATGGAAATGACGCGTAAACACCTTCTTAGCCTAGCCATTTTAACTGCTTTCAGCCCAGTCTTAGTGACTCAAGTGCATGCTCAGCTTCATTTAGAAATTGCAAAAGCACCTGAAGAAGCGCCTAAAATTGCAATCGTACCTTTTAGCAATGACAGTAGCCTCTATCCTATTATTGAAACAGATTTAAACCGCTCAGGGAAATTTACCAGCGCTTCAAAAAATTTACCTGCAACAGCCAGCATGAATAATCCGAACGCAGCCAACTGGCAAGCAGCTGGTGTTCCATATGTCGTTACAGGAACAGTAAAAACCACTGAAAATGGTAGCTACGAGGTTCATTACCAACTGTATGATGTCCAAAAACAACAATATCTTTTAAATGAATTATTAACCGTTCCAGCATCACGCGTTCGTTCTGCTGCACACATGATTAGTGATGCCATTTATCAAGCCTTAACTGGTATTCCTGGGGACTTTAGCGGTCGTATTGCTTATGTGCTACGCAATCCAGCTACACCGGAACAACGCTATACACTACAAATCGCGGATACTGATGGTGAGCAACCACGTACAATTTTAACCTCACGCGACCCCATTCTATCGCCTGCTTGGACACCAGATGCCAAGAAAATTGCTTATGTTTCATTTGAAACCAAACGCCCTGCAATTTATGTCCAAGACCTTTCCACAGGTGCGCGTGAAAAGCTTGCTAGCTTCCGTGGTCTAAATGGTGCGCCAAGCTTCTCACCAGATGGGAAAAGTATGTTGTTCACCGCTTCTATGCATGGCAACCCAGAAATTTACCAAATGAACTTGGAAACCCGTCAACTGCAACGTATGACCAATGACAGTGCCATTGATACTGAAGCACGTTATGCACCAGATGGTAAGTCATTTATCTTTACTTCTGACCGTGGCGGTTCTGCACAAATTTACCGTTATGACTTGGCAAATAGCAGCTATAACCGTCTGACCTTCCGTGGCGCATTCAATGCACGTGGTACGCTCAGTGCCGATGGCAAAAAACTAGCACTGGTCCACCGTCCAAGCGGCAGTAACTATAAAGTCGCTATTCAAGATTTAAACTCAAGTGTCACCAATATTTTAACGCCAACCAGTTTGGATGAATCACCAAGTTTCTCACCAAATGGGCAGATGGTGGTCTATGCAACGCGTGAAGGTTCACGTGGTTTGTTGTCGATCATGTCACTGGATGGCCGTTTCCGTATGAATTTACCAAGTGAACAAGGTGAAGTCCGTGAACCTGCTTGGGCACCCAAATAACTTTTTAATGACTAGTCATTTAATAATCATCAATTTTCATGGAGATGAAGAATGAAATCGATCAAACTTTTAGCCCTTCCAATCTTAGCGACTGCTCTTGTGGCTACAGGTTGTGCGAGCCGCAAACCTGCTGCAACAATTGAAGCAGGCCAAAACCCAAATGGCTCAACCACAGTCAATACTCAAGGTCTAAGTGAAGATGCTGCTTTAAATGCACAAAATCTTGCAGGTGCATCAGCAAAAGGCGTGACTGAAGCCAACAAAGCATTTTTAGCAAAACGCGTTGTACATTTTGACTATGACAGTAGCGACCTCAGCAATGATGATTACCAAACGCTACAAGCCCATGCACAGTTCTTAATGGCAAATGCAAATTCGCGTGTAGCGTTAACAGGTCATACCGATGAGCGCGGTACACGTGAATACAATATGGCATTGGGTGAACGTCGTGCCAAAGCGGTTGAAAGTTTCTTAATCACCACAGGTGTGAGTCCAAACCAACTTGAAGCTGTTAGTTACGGTAAAGAAATGCCAATCAATGCAGGCCATGACGAAAATGCATGGAAAGAAAACCGTCGCGTAGAAATTAACTACGAAGCAGTACCACCACTTTTAAAATAATGCTGGTATCACAACTGAAATAAAAAAAGCGCTCCTTTCGATGAGCGCTTTTTTATGACTTAAACTTGTTCAGGCTTGGGATTTTCATCAGACTCTTCAGCATGTTGCATAGATTCAATCATGTCATGTTTATTGAACTTTTTATACTCAGCTTTCGCTTCGTAGTCTTGCCACGCTTTTTTCACGCTATCGTCTGAAATATCATCTAAGTTAATCCCTTCGCTCGGCGTTGGAGTCGCATCAAATTTTTGCGTTGTCATTGTTGTGCTCCTATTTTTACCTGATATTCCTTCCATCAACATAGCACTTTCCACAAGACTTGCAAGGGTAAAATCGAAGCAAATAGTCGAGTTTAATTGTTCTTTTGTCTCGTTCTCGACTAAAATATAGCGCAATGTTGATTTTGTTACGTATTCAAGTTTTAGTGGAGTCCTCCCCCTTATGTCATATCTCAATCTGTCCCAATTTTTAGAACAACAAACGGGAAATCTTACGCCTGAATTGGCACAAGTGATTAGCACCATTGCTGCTACTTGCCAAACCATCGATCAAGCTTTACAAAAAGGTGCTTTAGCTGGTGTCTTAGGTAGCGCGCAGCATGAAAACGTGCAAGGTGAAGAACAGAAAAAACTGGATGTAATTTCAAATGATTATTTGATTGATGCTCTAAAAATCCACCCACAAGTTGGTGGTTTAGCGTCTGAAGAATTGGATGAATTCACGCCAGCTCAAGAAAATGGCAAATATTTAGTTTTATTTGACCCACTTGATGGTTCAAGCAACATCGACATCAATATGTGTGTGGGTACTATTTTCTCAATCTTGCCTGCAAAAAATGCAGTGACACAAGCTGAAGACTTTATGCAAGCAGGCAACCAACAAGTTGCTGCGGGTTATGTACTTTATGGCCCATCAACCATGTTGGCACTAACAGTCGGCGCAGGTACGGTGTTCTTTACCTTTGACCCAGAAACTCAACAATTCTTGCTCACCTCTGAAAATATTCAAGTGGCAGCAGATACCAAAGAATATGCCATTAACTCATCAAACCAACGCCACTGGGAAAACCCAGTAAAACGTTATATTGAAGAACTTCTTGCAGGTAAAACAGGTCCACGTGAGAAAGACTTCAATATGCGTTGGGTGGCTTGTATGGTGGGCGACATTCACCGTATTCTTTGCCGTAGCGGGATTTTCATGTATCCATACGACCTCAAAGATCCGAAAAAAGCAGGTCGCCTGCGTTTAATGTATGAAGCAAACCCTATGAGTATGCTAATTGAACAAGCTGGCGGTGCATCAACAACGGGTCGCGTTCGTATTTTAGACATCGAACCAACTGACCTACACCAACGTGTCCCTGTGATTATTGGTTCTAAAAACGAAGTCGATTTAGTGACCGGCTACCACAACTAATTTTTTTTAAATGCGCATAGCCATCTGAAGCGTTATGCGCATGAGTCTCTCCCATGTCAATCGTTTTTCTTGAATCAAAAGACAACCCAAAGATTAAACATCTGCGCGGTTTAATAGAGCAAAGTAGCTACCGTAAAAAGCAAGGTCAAACTGTGCTTGAAGGGACACACTTAGGCTTAGCTTGGGTTGAAAAAAAGAAGAAACTCAATTCTATTTTCACCACTGAAAATGCACTCGAACACCCTGATATTTGCGATATTTTAGATGAATATGAAGGTGCTGTTTTTGTCATTGCTGAAAGCCTATATCGAGACTTAAGCACATTGGGGACCACTTTGCCCTTCTTGGCAGTTGTAGACTTACCAAGCTCAAGCCAAAGTGTAGACTTTAGCTTGGATACCTTGATTTTGGAAAACATTCAAGATCCAGGCAATGTAGGCACACTACTCCGTTCTGCAGCAGCAGCAGGTATTAAGCAAGTTATTTGTACCAAAGGTTCTGCTGCACTCTGGTCACCACGTGTATTACGCGCAGGCATGGGTGCACACTTCTCACTCAACACCTATGAAAACGTTGCCATCGAAGATGTACTCGAACGCTTTGAAATTCCAGTGTATGTGACCAGCTCACATCAGGCTGAAAGTTTATATCAAAAAGATTTAACACAAGCTTGTGTCTGGATCTTAGGCAATGAAGGCCAAGGAGTTTCTGACTTTGCTTTAGCACATGCTCAAGCACTAAGCATCCCACAGCCTGGTGGCCAAGAATCTCTCAATGTCGCTATTGCGGGTTCAATCTGCTTTTTTGAAATGGTGCGTCAACGACTTGAAAATCGTTAAGTTATATTAACTAAAGTCGGCTCAGCAGAAAAAATAGATTACACTAGAAAAAATAATTACTTGTGTTGTCAACCAAACCATTATTTCCAACGTTATAGGCACATGATCGAGGAAATAATGGTGGGTATCCGATGACAGGATTTTCCATCTCTATGGATTTAGCACCCAAACAGTCTAAAACGCAGGATTCTAGTACTCTAAAGAGTACCGCCGAGTCTCGCCTAAAAAACTTCATGCAAGAAGTGACTGGTCGTGCGTTAGTAATGATGGAAACTGCCACCCAAAACCAGCAGGGTATCGCCATGGATTTGGTGCAAGAAGCTTTTATTTCATTACACAAATCTTATTCAGATCGATCTACGGAAGAATGGTATCCCCTGTTCTATACCATTTTAACCAATAAATTACAGGATTGGCGTCGTAAAGAAGCACGTCGAGCACAACCGTTTTCTTTCTTCAAAAAAGTCAGTCTTGATGATGACGATTTTGAAGTCAATGAGGTGGTCGATGAAAGAGCGCTGAATCCTTCAGACTTCTTAAGTCAAGCTGTCACTGCGGATGAAATTCAAGAAGCCATTGCTGGTCTTCCGGTTCGTCAGCAGCAAGCATTTATGTTACGTGCATGGGAAGGTTTTGATACTGCAACCACTGCGCAAATCATGAATTGCTCTGAAGGCAGCGTTAAAACTCATTACCACCGTGCGATTCAAGGCTTACGCAATGCTCTCGCACATTTGAATCCACATCTAGGAGGATCATCCGAATGAAAGATGATTTCTTAAAGCAAGTAACCTCCAAACTTGATGGGCTCGCGCAACACCACAAAAACAAACCCGTGGTGATGCAACATGTTCTTGATGACATTCAAGATCAAAAGTCCTCACGTTATGGCCTTTGGAAAATGTCTGGTTTTGCTTTAGCTGCGGCTATTGCTGGCTTTGTCGTACTTCCGAACTCTATAACCCTTGATGAAAAGCCACATAACCAAGTGGTTTCAACTCCTAAACTTTCACCTCAAATGGTTGAAGATTTAGAAATGTTATTGGTTTTAGGTGAGGACACTGTTCCACATGGCAGCTAAACGTGTCGCTTTCGCACTTTGCACGCTAGGTTTTTTACAAACCAGTTTTGCAGGTTTTGATCGTTTTTGGATTTTTTCTAAAGATGCAGATACCCAAGTGTCTGAAACATGGGAGTCGTTGTCTGAAGAAGAACAGCGTGCGTTGATTCAACGTTACCAGTCACTAAAAGAACTGCCCGATGCGCAAAGTGCAGCCCTGCAACAACGTATGGACTGGTTTACTCAGTTACCTGAGCAAGAAAAGCAAAAAATGCGTGACACTTGGCAACAGATGAGCACCCAAGAACGACGTGATTTACGTGTACGCATGCAAAAAGCAGATGCAGATGAACGCGTGAATATTCGTAATGAATATATCAATAAATATATCCATAACAACACTGCTACACATTAAGATGCCTAGCCGAATATAAATACTATAGAAACGCTCATAAAAAAATGCCTCATGTGAGGCATTTTTTTATGCTTACATTTATATTTTTCGTCGTTGTCTAAACCACGCTAATGACAACAATCCAAGCACCCCAAGACTACCCATTGAGCCACCACCACCGCCACTCGCTTCCGTATTGGTATTTTTAGCAGTGTTCGTAAAATACATCATCGCAGATTTAGACTCTTCAGCCTCTGCATCATAGATCACATATTCAATTTCATAAGGGAATGGACTGAAATTATTGCGGACTTCAACTTCAATATTGCCGCCATAACATACATATTTTTCATATTCTCCCGGACAAGAACCTGTACGTTCTGGCTTAATATTAATGCCTGCATCCTGACGTACTATACGAATAGCAAGGCCCTTTCCATTCGCATCACGGTGAAATGCTGGACGCTGATGTTCTGCCGCGACTGTACTAATTGGCCCATCACCATCATCACTATCATTTGCCAGTGGATTTACATTGAGTTTTAAAGTTCCACCATAATTCAGGGTGTATTCATCCGTTTTGGCAATCGGTTGTATATTGCTAAACTCCGCTTTTAAAATACCCGAAGATGTTGCCTGCGTAGCCTTACTCTTCACACTATATTGGCAATAGACATATTCTGTGCTGGTTGTAGGCTTACCGTCGGTGCGGTAAATCATGATTTGTTTTAAATCATCCTTCCACTCACAGCGTAAAGTTGGATCCGCTCTGAGTTTTGAGGTATCCAACACACCATCTTTGGCGCTGAGCACACCTACACCTAATACCTGAGTTTCAGTAATGGTATAATTCTCAGTGTTCATTTCTTTTAAAGCCGACGTTCCATCAGCAGTGTTGACCACAGTCTCATCTTGCAAGACAAACTGGAAAGGATCGACATAAATCGCTCGGTACTTTTGATGTAGTTTGGTTGCCGCTAAAAGCTCTTTATAACGCTTTAACTCCTCATTAAACTCGATCAAAAAGTCTGGATTGGTGTTTTTATTGGCGATTAATTCTTCCAATTCCTTAATATTATTCTCATACGCCTGAAGACGTTCTGCCTGCGAGCTATTTTTCAAATCAGCAATATCCGCTGCCGCTAAACGACGTAGCTCAACCGACCCAATATCGCAACTGTTGGCTTCCGCAGGTGCTAACATCAATGTTCCGTCGACAATACGATCTAGACCGCGCTGATCACTGTCATTACAGCTCAATTTACTGTTGGTATCGAGTAAATCAACTCCACCACTATTCACTTTCGGGAAATACATGGGGCGGAATAAATTATATTTCGATGGCGAAGTTAAAGAACTGAGTAGACTTCCAATAGCCACATTTTTCACATCAATATTAGTATCTGTCGTACCATCGAGTATTCGTGCACTTGCTGCCAGTTCACACTGACTGGTCGCCGTATCAAACGCATTGTAACCAGCCGTCACACCTGCATCATATTTATCGGATAGTGTCTGAGAACCGACATAGCGGCATGATGTGTTTCCATTATATGCAAGCACATTGTAATACAACGACTTCATACCGAAATCGTCATAATCCAAAACAGTTGCTGCACTGTTTTCTACAATAGTGTTATTTGACAATAAGAAATTACTCTCAAGACTCAGATTATGTTCTCGGGTATTGACGGCATAAATAATGCTTCCATTTGTCGAATTTGCTGTATTTTTTGCAATCGTATTATTCGCCATAGCAACTTTTGGATTACCACAAAAATCAAATGTATTCAGATTCGATATCTGACCATTCGAAATAATACTATTCGCTCTAAATTCTATATTGGTTTTTACATCCAAGAGCCCTGCATAACATTGCATTGCAAGAACACTACCCACAGGCGCTTGATTGCCTTGTAATACACTATTATTTACAGTCACCTGATGCTCACCAGGACCAACGAGATAGAGTGCCCCACCTTTTTTATCGGACTTTGAGTTTAGAATTTGTGCATTATTTAAGGTTAATGCTCCACCGACCAATAAAGCACCGCCTTCATCTGCCGAATAACCATTTTCTAAAATGACATTCTCTAGCGTCAAACTGGTCTTGGTAATGGTATTGAATAAACGTGACTTTCCACCTGCATCAATCCGTGAAGTCAACTCACCTAGGGCTGGATACTTAAAAGTGATGGGATTTTTCTCACGATCTAAATAAGGGCTTTTCCCAAAAACCACCACTTTAGACTCGGGAACAATTTCCTTACTCAGTTTATACGTCCCCGCTGCTAACTGAATATAATCGGTTTGACCTGAACCCGTATTCCCCGCACTACAGCCACCATAAGCCTTATTTAAGCTGGCTGTTTTGATTGCCTCACGGAGTGAACATTGATTCATGTTTACATTATCTTCATCCTCAAATGTGTTGACATGAATTGTTCTATCTTCTGCAGCCATTAATGTCATAGCAGCTACCACTATGACACCCAATAGTCCTTTTTTAAAGTGTTTCATGTTTGCCCTTTTCTTTTTATTTTCGACGCAGCAAAATTAAAGCAAATAACCCCAGTAAGCTCAGAATACCTGTGCTTCCTCCAGAGGTTTTAATTTTGTCACTTTCCATATGATTTTGCGGTTCCTGTACAATTTGTACATTCACTTCAATGAACGGAATATGTTCATCAAAACGTGTCGTGGTTGTGACCAGCTGTAACCTGAAAATATCAGCACCATGCCATGCTCCATTTGGCGTGTAAGTAATATTTCCTAGTTCATCAATCACCACTTTACCTTTCGATACCGTTTGAGTCTGCTGCACCCGCATACAACCGGGTTGCCACTCTTCACCATTTGGCGCTTTAGCCGATTTGAACAAGCTTGCACATTCGGTTTTGGACAGTAGATCACTATCTCCAAGCAGATCTGCAACTGAAAGTTTAGCTACTTGCCCCGCAATCAGATCTTCACCAATTAAGCTAATAGTCGTTGGGACCTCAATCTCGATTGCACCACGGTCACAAAAGGTATTATTCGTATTTCGATTCACACCGCGTTGATCTGAATTTTCACAGCCAATTAAAGAATCCGTTGTGTTTACAACGACTTTACCCTTGTTCACAATTGGAGAATCTAACCAATGTGTCTGACTCATTAAAATGCGTGGACGGATATAGCCTAAAAATTTTTGGTTGGGAACAATATAAGGACACAATAAACTGTCAGCATCTGCAGACATGGTTTTACACTCACCCACCACATCACTGCCTGCAATCAAAGCACCAGACCAAAACTCATTCGGATAATAGCTCGCACCACTGCCACAGTCACTTTCTGTGACTAAGTTGTTCTGAAGAACTGCTTTACTTAAATCCCCAGCACAGTTTTGTGTGATGGTATTTTCGGCATTCCCTAAAACAATACTATTGGCCAGATAAGCCAAGTTTGTAGATGGATTGAAATAAATCCCTTTACTGTTTCCCACCACCGTTAAGTTATTCAAAGCCATGCCATCTCGAACATTAACGACATAACCTGTATTTTTCACAAAGGTACTACTGACCAGACGTGATGCTAAACTGGATAAGGTTGTATCTTCTTTAACAGCTGCATTATTGACAGAGTAAATATTGGCACTGCTTGCATCTGTTGTTTTATTTTCTTTGAAAACTGAATTATAAATCCGAAAAGAAGGCGCGTCCCCATACAAAATAGCACCTTGTGCCGCTTGGTTTTGCTCAACCAGAGTAGAGCGAATTTCAACTAGACTACGACTGGTACCATCTTCGAGCAAGGTTGCGACATTGTAAATCGCACCCCCTTGCCCTGCAAAACCACCTGTTAATTTGACGTATTCAAGACCTAAATATTCATTGTTATAAATTAAACCACCTTGATTCACACCGCAGTCTTTCGCACAGCCCTGTAGAGTAACCTCTTTTACTAACACACGAATTAAAGCATTCTCAGCATTATCAACCCTTAATAAGTTGTCAGAACCATTCATTTTTAAGATGGCATTACTTAAACCCTGAACAGTTTCTTCCCCCACAGAACTGTCATAACTTGTTCTGAGTGTTAAATCTTTTTTGATCGCAAGATGGGTATTTAGCAAATAGGTTTTATTTTTCTCAAGCATGACGGTGGAAATCGCATCTTTGCCCCCGCAGCCATAATAACCCGCCTCAGGCATACCCTGATTAATATAGTCGATAGCTTCGCGAAGTGAACATTCCGTGTCATTTTTGACAATATCGTCAGTGATGGTCACTTTAATATTGTCCGAATAGGCATGACTCGCCACCAATAGCGTAGCTACACCTATGCTCTTCTTGAGCATAACGATCTCCTTGCTTTTATTTTATCTTTTCTTTTTATTCTTAGATTGCAAAATCCCTGCAATATCTAACAATTTTTCGTACTCTGTCACAGCTCGGACAATTTCTCAAGTAATATTATGATTTACCGATATTCGTCAATTAGCGCATAAATTTGTCTGAGATTTGCATTACTCAGTTTGGTTTTCTCACCTTTTAGCAGTTGAATTAGTTGTTCTAAACTTTGCAATAATACCGAGGTTTGATGCGGCCCATGCGCAAGTAAATAATCAATAATCTGTTGATCGATATGAATCCCACGACGCGATAAAACCGACATCACTAATGTAGAACGATCGGCATACAAACTTCCGTTTGGTACTTTCACACTTACAGCTTGCGTCAGGCGAGATTGTAAATCAGGTAGTTCAAGTTTTAATTCAATCGGTGCAACACGAGAAGAGAACACCAATTGGCCGCCTTCTTCATTATTGTAGTTGATCAAGTGAAAAACCGCTTTCTGCCAATGCGGCACACCGCTTATGGCTTCGATGTCATCTAAAGCGACAAGGTCAAAACGCTCTAAAGAAGTAATTGCTTCTGTTGGAGCATCCAACAGTTCAAGTAGTGAAACTTGAATCGCTGTTTTACCCACATCCAAATAAGAATCACAAATTGCTGAAAGTAAATGACTTTTCCCAGAACCTGCACCACCATACACATAAAAACGATTCATTAAACCCGCATGTAACTGACGAATCGCATCGATAACATGCCCCCATCCCGGCCCAGAAAAATCACTGATTCGGGCATCGAGTTGGGGTTCAATATCTAGTTGCAATTGACGCATGCTGGTTTGTGTATCCTAAATTTCTTTATGGTCTATCTGATCAATCTTACTTGAATTTTCAGATGCTTGCTGAGCTTTTACCGTTTGATTTTTTAGTTCAATATCAACATCGACTTGATCGGTTTCAATCGTAATTGAACCCGCTGATGAATCTTGCACAACATAAGTAGATGTACTATACATTGGGCTGTTTTCATAAAACTCACGTGCATGTCTTAATAAGACCACAATCACAGCAGCGACAGGCAATGCAATTAACATTCCTAAAATACCACCCAATTGAGCACCAGCCAGTACTGCAAATACTACAGCAACTGGAGACAAACCAATTTTATCACCTAACAAGAACGGCTGTAGAATATAGCCTTCTACCGCCTGACCAATCATAAAGACTACGCCAACCAAGAGTAATTGCATCCAATCAATACCAAACTGGAATAAACTTGCAATCACTGCAGCAATAATCCCAACAGCAAAACCTAAGTAAGGAATGATACTGCACAGCCCAGCCACCATTCCAATAATCAAGCCCACTTCAAGTCCAATCAACTGTAAGCCCATTGCATAGACCACACCCAAGAGCACCATGACCAAAAACTGACCTTTGACAAAAGCACCAAGTACGCTATGGCATTCTTTAACAATCACTAAGGTCTGTTCTTCATATCGCCGTGGAATAAGACGACGGAAACTGTCCAGCATGCGATCCCAGTCCAATAAGAAATAGAATGCAATAATTGGGATCAGCACAACAGTACCACCAATCTGAATGAAGTTCAGTCCAGACTGAGCCAATTTGGCAATCATAGCCTGAATACTGTCAGCACTATAGTTGGTCTGTACATATTCCATAATCGCAGCTGAAATCTGATCAACATCCAATTCCATTGGGACCAGATTAAAACTGTCAGATAACCAAGGCAGGAATTTATAATTTGCCCAATGTATACCTGAAGGAATGCTGTTCTTTGCATACATCAACTGTTCCCACACCAGTGGAACCAAATACCAAAATGCCAATGTAATGACAACGCCAATACCGATAAAAACAGCACTAATAGATAACCAACGTGGTAAGCCAATTTTATGCAGTCTATCGACCAGTGGACTAAATAGATATGCGACTAAAAATGCACCAATAAAAGGTAAAACAACAGGCTTAAGTAGATACAGCACCCAGAGTATGAGCGCGATTCCTGCCAAAATAAAAATACGTTTAAGTGTACGATCTTGCATGCAATCTCGCCTTTGTCAGATTTAATCGTTATTGAGAAAAATATTTTAGTAAAGATAACATTTTAGCGCAGAAATAACATATGTGTTTCGTATATTCAGGTATAATCGCCCCGCGAATGCGGAGACTTCATTATGAGCAACTCAACTTCTACCCCAAACACTGGTTTAAGCTACAAAGATGCAGGTGTCGACATTGAAGCGGGCGACGCGTTAGTCGATCGTATCAAATCTGTCGCGAAGCGTACTACTCGTCCTGAAGTAATGGGCGGATTAGGTGGCTTCGGTGCACTTTGTAAAATCCCTAAAGGTTATGAAGAACCTGTTCTCGTATCTGGCACAGACGGTGTTGGTACAAAATTACGTTTAGCATTGAATTTGAACCGTCATGACACGATTGGTCAAGACTTGGTTGCAATGTGTGTAAACGATCTTCTTGTATGTGGCGCTGAGCCATTATTCTTCCTTGACTACTATGCAACTGGCCATCTTAATGTAGATGTGGCTGCAAACGTAGTTACTGGTATCGGTACAGGCTGTGAACTTGCAGGTTGCGCATTGGTTGGTGGTGAAACTGCCGAAATGCCTGGCATGTATGAAGGCGAAGATTACGACTTGGCAGGTTTCTGTGTAGGCGTAGTTGAGCAAAGCAAAATTATTGATGGCTCTAAAGTCAAAGCGGGTGACGTTTTAATTGGTGTTGCATCAAGTGGTGCTCACTCAAACGGTTACTCTCTACTTCGTAAAATTTTAGATGTGAAAAACGTTGACTTGACGCAAATCGTTGATGGTCGCCCACTTGCTGATGTTGCAATGGAACCAACACGTATTTACGTGAAGCCTATTCTTCAACTTTTAAAAGAAGTTGATGTACACGCAATGGCGCACATTACTGGTGGTGGTTTACCAGGTAACTTACCACGCGTATTGCCGAATGGAGCTCAAGCTGTTGTGAATGAAGCATCTTGGGAATGGCCAGAATTGTTTAAACTTCTTCAACGTGAAGGTGGTGTTGAACAGTTTGAAATGTATCGCACATTCAACTGTGGCGTAGGCATGGTCTTAGTTGTTGATGCTGCTGATGCGGATAAAACAGTTGAACGACTCAATAGCCTTGGTGAAAAAGCTTTCACTATGGGACATATCGCTGACAATGCTGAGTCAGTTGAAGGCGCAGACGAAAAAATCCGCGTGATATTCGCTTAAGCCATATGATTAAAATTGCTGTTCTGGTTTCAGGAAGTGGATCAAACCTTCAAGCCTTGATTGATGCCAATCTATCAGGCCAAATTGTGGGTGTGATTTCCAACAAACCTGAAGCCTATGCGCTACAGCGTGCTGAAAATGCAGGTATTGCAACAGCAGTCATTGAGCACAAACAGTATCCTCATCGTGAAGCTTTTGATGATGTCATGCATCAACAATTGCTCGATTGGGATGTGGACTTGGTGGTTCTTGCTGGCTTTATGCGTATTTTAAGTGAGAAATTTGTCAGTGCTTGGGAAGGGAAAATGATCAACATTCACCCTTCTCTTCTACCGCATTACAAAGGTATGCATACTCATCAGCGCGTCCTGAATACTGGCGATCAACTGCATGGCTGTACCGTGCACTATGTGACGGCTGAACTTGATGCAGGTCAAGCTTTGGCACAAGGTGTACTGAAAGTTGGTTCACATGATTGTGTGAATAGTTTGGCCCAGCGTGTACATACGCTTGAGCATATCATCTACCCGCAAGTGGTAGAGTGGATTTGTACACAAACGATTCAGCATACAGACCAAGGTGTTCTCTACCGCAATACACTGATGCACGAGCCAATTCAGTTTTGCAAATTTTAAAAATAAAAAACGCCTCCAAGGGGGCGTTTTTTATGGCTACTGAAAAGTACTATTAAACATTTTCTTGAATCAGCGTCTTAATCAGAGCAACCGTTTCCTCTGGTCGCTCCAAAGGAAACATATGGCTTCCCTCAACGATTTGATAAGGAATGCCAAATTTCTTTTTCACTATTTGTGGAAAACCTGGACCAATAAAAGGACCTTTTTTAGCAATCATTAAATGCATCGGCACTTGTGGTTTGCACTGAGGCAGCCACCATAAAGAGGGATTGGTTCTGAAGATATGAACTTCATCCATTTTTGCAATCGTAAGTTCAACACCACCACGGACACGATCTTCCGTTAAAGCATAGTCAATATAAGCTTGAAAACAGTCTGAATCAAAGTCTTTATAAAAACCTTTTGGACGTAAAAGTTCAGCTGCTTGCTCACGGCTTTCCCAATGGTCACGACGCCGTAAAGATAGCGCTGCTGGTGACATGGTATCAACCATTTTTAACTTCAACATTTTCGCAAAGTGTAATGCAAATGAGGCTTTGCCCATGATCAAAGGCGGGTCCATCATGATGACTTGTTGAAATAGCTCAGGACGCTGTAACGCCGCCTGAAACGTCAACACTGATCCTAATGAATGTCCCAAACCAATCACTTTACGACCCTGTGCCTGACGAACAATACTGTCAATCACTTGCTGAGTTAAGCTTTTCCAATGGTTATCAATCGGGTAGTTTTTATCTGGTCCTAGTAAAGGGACATAGATCACATCATACTGATCTGACAATAAATCAAATAATTTCTGATAGACCTTAGAAGGCACGCCATTGGCGTGCGCAAAATGAATTAAAGGTTTCATTGGAGTTTCGTGGTCTGTTCAGATTGCATTTGATTTGAAAGTGAAGATGCAAAACCAGCTCCCATAGATGCACCTAAACGGCCTAATACAGCATCTAGTGGGCTATGTACCACCGTATAATCCATTGCTTTATCGGTATTTAGTTCACGTTTTAAAGTATGTAAATTACCAATACGATCAGCAATACCCAGTTTGACCGCCTGATCACCTGTCCAGAAAAGACCTGAGAAGAGTGCAGGATCGTTCGACTTTAACTTTTTGCCACGACCTTGTTTCACAGCATTAATAAAATGCTCATGTACATTATCAAGTACACCTTGAACATGTGCACGCTGCGCAGGGTTAACGGGTTGTGTCATTGACAATAAAGCTTTGTTTTGACCAGAGGTCATGGTGCGGTCTTCAACACCCAGTTTTTGCATGAGACCATTCACCCCATAGTTCGGCATAATCACACCGATTGAACCCACTAAACTCGAAGGATTTACCAAGATTTCGTCCGCAGCAGATGCGATATAATAAGCACCTGATGCACCTGTATCACCAATCACCGCATACAATTTTTTATCGCTATGCGCTTTTTTCAAATATTGAATTTCTTGCCAGATTTCATCCGACTGAACCGGAGAACCGCCCGGTGAATTAATATTGAGCACCACCGCTTGGCTTTGTTTATTTTCAAAAGCTTTCTTTAATGACTTAATCGTGTCATCACTGTTTACGCTTTGCTCATCAGCGGCAATGGTACCAACAATATCAACTACAGCAATATGTTTAGATGCAGTTGCATCAGTACCACTGGTCGAACAGCTCTTGGTCATGGCTATCAGAATAAACAAAAGGTAGGCAAAAGTTAGACATTTGAAAAAGATACCCCAGCGACGTGCACGACGTTGTTCTTCAACTGAAGCTAAAACTGCTTTCTCTAAAAGTTTCCATTCGTTTCCTGTCGGCTGTTCATGTACAGGCAGTTGTTTCGGCGTTTCATTTTCTGGTTTTGGTGGCCAATCGGACATATAACAATCCAAACTTGAATAAAATTGCCCTCATTATATACACTGATTTGTAGAAAACTGTCGAAACCGTTTATTTTAGCCTATAATATTTTATGTTTTTATCCACATGTACCATTGACTCTAAAGAATGACTAAAGCACAAGAGCAAAACTCGACTTATCGTTTACTGCGTTTTGTAAGCAAACAACCTATTAAATTTGCACGTTTTTTTGCTAAAGGTTTAGCAGGCTTAGTCAATCTTTTAAAAATCAGTAAAAACAATGATGCTCTCAGACTCAACTTAAAAATTGCGCTGCCTGAGCTGAGTGATGAGCGACGCGAAGTGATTGCGAAGCAAGCAGTACGTAATGAACTGACCACCTATTTTGAGTTTTTTAGTATTTGGGGTTCAAGCAATCAGAAAAATATTGAACGCGTCCAAAAAATACATGGCGAACATTTACTACATGAGGCGCTTGCTGCTAAAAAAGGTTTAGTCTTAATCGTACCTCATTTTGGGACTTGGGAAATTATGAATAGTTATGTCGCCCAATTTACTGAAATGACCATTATGTACAAGCCAGTTAAGGATCCTGGCGCTGACTTATTTGTTCGTGAGGCACGCAGCCGTGAAGGCGCTCATCTTGTCCCGACCGATGAATCAGGGGTGCGCCAAATTTTTAAGGCACTCAAACAAGGGGGGACGACCGTAATTCTACCCGATCATACCCCAAAACAAGGCGGGGAAATGATTCCTTATTTTGGCTTTCCTTTGGCTTCAAGTAACCTGAGCGCCAAACTGATTCAAAAAACCAAAGCCAAGGCTTTACTGCTCTATGCTATTCGTAATGACGATGGCTTTGATATGTACATTGAAGAAATCAGTGAAAGTATTTATCAAGGTACAGCCAATGATGGCACCTTCGTCATTCACCAAGCCATTGAAGACCTGATTCGTCGTCACCCAGAGCATTATCATTGGACCTATAAGCGCTTTAAAGCCAATCCCAAACTTCGAGCACTGTATAACCTTCCCTTTAATGAGGCTGTGACGCGTTTAGAGCAACTGCGTATGGAACAACAGATTCAGTCGACTGCAACCACTGTCGAGTCTGACGTTGTGTCGTCAGTTCAATAATCCCTGTAGGCTGCACAATAAAACCGATACTACCTTGCTCTACTGTTGTTAAGAGTGGGATATTTAAAGCTTTCAAACGAGTTTGCGTTACTGTACTTGGATGTCCATAACGGTTATTGAACCCTGCTGAGGCAATTGCTAATTTCGGTTGATAATGTTTTAAGAACGCATAGGCTGAACTATGTCGACTGCCATGATGACCCAAGATCAATACATCAACTTTTAAGTTTGGATAATCCTGTAATAATTGAAACTCGGTTTGCCAGCCTGCATCTCCCATAAGCAGAAAATATTGATAAGGCTGTACATGCTTCACCTGTATATAGACCACACAAGATAACTCATTTTGCTGATACGGCACTTGTGCCAATTGATTGGCTTTCGGCGACAAAATTTTGATTTCTACTTGTTCAGACCAGCGCCAGATCTGACCTTGTTGGCAATAGTTAAAGTTTGACGTCGTTGCCACATCCAATTGCTGATTAGAGTAAACTTGATTGATCGACAACTCATTTTTTAATGTGGCATAACTTCCACTATGATCTTGATCCAAATGTGTAAGTATCAGCTGATCTAATTGGCTCACACCTTGCTGCGATAAAAATGGCTGAATAATCTGCTTAGCAATGCTAAACTTCGATTCATCATAGGAGCCACCAACATCAATCATGGCATGCTGGTGACCATGCTGCATATACACCGCTTGTCCCTGACCGACATCAAGTACGATTAACTCAAAAGGACGGTTTTGGCTGCTAAACCCCAACAAAGGAATCAAACCTAGTACCAGCCATGATTTTGGTAGGCTCGGTTTGGGCATAAAAACAATGATTAAAAGCACAATCAGTAAAATGACTTGCCAAGTATTGAGAGCAATCGGGTATAACTTAATCGGTAGTAGCGCATCCAGTACATTGAGTATGCCCAATAAAAATACCAGCACCCAGTCCGCCATCTGAAACAAAAAGCTGCTTAGCGGTTCAAAAAAATAAAAAGTAAATGCTGCCAAAACCTCCAGTGGCACAACCAACAAACTGATCAATGGAATAGCGACAAGGTTACTGATTGGACTCACCCATGAGACTTGCTTGAAGAAAATAATCACCAAAGGCATCAGAGCCACAAATATTTTCCACTGCGACTCAACCAAAAGTTTTAAGCTAAAAACAAGTTTTTTCTGCCAAGACTGCGGGCGAGTCAAATCCAGCCGAATAGTGGTTTGATAAATGCGTAAAAGCACAAAGCATGCAACATAGGACAGCCAAAAGGCAGCTGATAGAATTGAAAAAGGATCAAACAGTAAAAGGAGTGATGCACTCAATAAGAGTAACGTCAAAGCTGAAATTTTCTGCCTGAGCCAAATCAACACACTTAAACAGAAACAACTGAGTAAAGTACGAAGTGCAGGAATCTCAAAACCTACAAAGGCACAATACAGCAATACGCAGCAACAAAATGGCAGTAACAATAGATAAGGTCGTGGGATTTTTAAAAAAATCTGTGACCAATAACGATTCAGCACCTTTTGTAACAGCCAACACAGCATCACGGCAAAGATCAGCACATGTGGCCCAGAAATCGCTAATAAATGGCTAATACCAAAACGTTGAAAAAATACTGTCGTCTCCTTATCTAAGAAACTTTCATCCCCAGTCAGGAGCGCTAGAATTAAGCCCTTATGGCTTAAAGGCTGAGTATAAATAAAATGACGAATGTTTAACCGCTGATGTTCTATACCCAGTTGAATTTTATTGAGTGCGCCCTGCTGTTTTCTTAAATAATGGGTATAGCCTAACGCATAAATTTCTGACTCAGACAAGGGTTGTATTTGCTTGAGTTTAAAACCCGACATGAGATTACGTTGCAGATACCACTGCTCAACATCGAATACACCTTGCACCGCATAACTATGTGCAGGACGAATTTCTCCTGTCAATCGGTAGTATTTCCCAAGTTCCAAGACCTCTTGTTGATCTGAGATCCTTTTTTGAAAACCCAACCACTGCACTGGTTGCACATGTCGGTTCAAGACCTGTATTTCTTGCTGAATGGTCTCAGCACCCAGTTGGTTAATTTTTGCGATATAAACAATAATTTCAGCATCTTCAACTTTTGTTTCTTTATAAGCTAGACGCTGCTGCAAAGCCGATTGTGCATAATGATATCCCGCAGTTAAAAACAACATGGAATAAATCAGCCCACTTATAAGCTGCAAAATAAGGGCGTGTTTGTACTTAAAGAAAAAAAACTGTAACGGCAAAAGTACGATGACTAAAATCAGCACTGGATAAAAAAGGTGATTTAGAATGGGAACGGTCTGCCCCATCAATGCAATTCCTACAATCCAAGCAGCAGCATATAAAAGCTTCATTTATTTATTCAGTTATTTTTTTTTATTGGCGCCATAATAAAGCCCACCAAAGTGGGCTTCAATAGATAGTGGCTTTATCTCATATTTTTATCAACACTTAGCCTAATCATTGACCCAAAGACCATCTTGCATATGCAAAATAGAATCGGCGGACTGAGCCAGTTGTTCATCATGTGTCACGATCAACATCGCCATATTGAACTCCTGACGTAAATCCATCAGCAGCTCAAAAATTATGCTTGCTGTTTTACGATCTAGGTTGCCTGTCGGTTCATCTGCCATCATCAACGCAGGCTTGGCCACCAATGCACGCGCTAATGCAACACGTTGCCGTTCCCCACCTGAAAGCTCACCTGGTTTATGGGTTAAACGATGCGTCAATCCTACACGCTCGAGTAAATATTCGGCTTGCTTTTGTACATCCTTAAAGTTGGTGCCTTGACGTAACATCAATGGCATTGCCACATTTTCCAAAGCAGTAAATTCAGGCAACAGATGATGAAACTGGTAAACAAAACCTAAGTGTTCGTTACGTAAATAACCACGCTCAGCTTCATTTAAACTGTCAAAACGACTGCCCTGCAAAAACACTTGGCCCGAACTCGGACGGTCTAAACCACCCAAGACATGTAACAAAGTACTTTTACCCGAACCACTCGACCCCACAATCGAGACAAATTCACCTGCTTTGACTTGTAAAGATAGACCTTTAATCACCTCAACAGTCGACTTACCATCAGTAAAATGCTTTTCAATATTTTGCGCTTCTAAAACAATTTTACTCATAGCGTAATGCCTCCGCTGGTTGGATTTTTGCAGCACGCATTGCAGGATAAATTGTTGCAAGGAAACTTAAAATTAAAGACAGGGACACAATGGTTAATACATCTTGCCATCTTAAATACGATGGTAAGTAATTGATAAAGTAGGCATCAAACAGATGAAGTCCCATCACATTGTTTAACCAACCTACAAAACCACTAATTCCAGAGGCGAAAACAATGCCGAGAATCGCGCCCGATACCGTACCAATTACACCAATAATCGTGCCCTGAACCATAAAAATACGGGTAATAGTTGCAGGTGAGGCACCAAGCGTACGTAAAATGGCAATATCCGATTTTTTATCGGTCACGACCATTACCAAGGACGACACAATATTAAATGCAGCCACCAAGACAATCAGGAAGAGTAATAAGCTCACCATAGCCTTTTCCATTTGGATCGCACTAAACAAATTGCCGTGAGTATAGGTCCAATTCGAGGCATAAAAACCACTTGGCAGATCCATCACAATTTCATCAGCTACTTTAGGTGCTGCAAAAATATCATCCAATTTCAAGCGAATGCCTTGCGCGCCATCCGGTAAGCGTAACAACGTTGATGCATCATTCAAGGCAATGTAGCCCATCATCGAATCGACCTCAGCACCAATGCTGAAAATGCCCACAATTTTGAAACGTTTAAAACGCGGTACCACACCCGCTGGTGATGGTGTTGCCTCCGGTAAAACCAAAGTCACACTATCATTTAAACCTAAACCTAAGGCATCGGTCATTTGTTTGCCTAAAACAATACCAAACTCACCTTTTTTTAAGTTATCAATACCACCTTCAACCATGTGGTCTTGGATAATCGAAACCTTTTTTTCATATTGAGGTTCGATCCCCGTGACCATAATTCCAGCCACTTGGCCTTGTGCCGTAAGCATCCCCTGCAATTGAGTAAACGGTGCTACGCCTGTGACGTGTTCCTTTGTCTCAATTTTTTTTGCAAGTTCAGGCCAATCTGTTAAAATTTGTGTTGAAGAAACAGTGGCTTGAGGTATCATTCCAAGTACACGTGTTTTCAACTCTCGGTCGAAACCATTCATTACAGATAAGACTGTAATAAGTACAGCCACACCCAGTGTTAGACCGATCATCGAAACCAGTGCAATAAAAGAAATAAAGTGGTTGCTACGCCGTGCGCGAGTATATCTCAACCCTATATACAGCGAGATTGGTTTAAACATACCATCTAGTCCGAGGTCATAATTATGGAAAATTTACAGCATCAAAACGTTCAACCAGAACGTCGTGTGATGTCACGAATCGATGCGGCCTTGAGAATTAACTATCAGATCATTTCTGATGATGTTGCCCTGAATGACCCTTACGATCCTAATTTTGTTTTACCGCGCTATTTTCTACTACTCGCAGAATTAGATCAATTTGATCATGCACTAAACTACGAATTAGAACAATTATCTGAAAAAGATCAACAAATTGCTCGAATCTTATCCCTATTTAACCAGAAATTAAACCTGATCACGGGGTCTTTATACGACACAATTGTACAAACCATGTTACCTACGCCTGAACATGTGAATTTTTCTGAAAGTGGTTTGAGTTTCTATAGCGAAAAACAAATTCAAGATGGTACCTATATCCACTTAACCTTGAGCCACCCTGAAAACTTCTTCCATATTGCCGCGATTGCACAAGTGGTGTACAGCAATGAAGAGGAAAATGGCAAGTGCCGTACTGGAGCATACTTTATTACCTTGCACCCGCAAGATCGTGTCAAATTGGCCGACTGTATTTCTTTGGCTGTCGAAGATCATTAAAGCCAGAACCTTGGACTAGTTTTGGCTTTTTAACTTTTGGGCAAGTGTCCGACTTGCCTGAAGATCTTTATAAAAGTAAACAAACAAACCTGACAGTAAAACCACTGCACCCAAAATCACCATCATCGAGAGTTTTTCTTGATTCAGCACAGCACCTATAAATAAAGCAATCATCGGTGTCATAACGGTAGTCAGCGATAAAGTCGTAGGTTGAATTTTCTGTACCAATTTAAAATAACAGAACATCGCAATCAATGACGCCATGACGACCGTATATAGCAGCGCCAAGCAAGTTTTCAAATCGGGCATTTGCTGCGGTGCATGCTGCCAAATAAAAGGCACAATACATATAGCCGCCAATGTCGACACCAAAATTGAACCTGTCGCTTGTGCAACGGGTTCAATATTCGCATTGACTTTTTTCACCCAGAAAATAGAGGCTGCATAAGAAAATACACTAAGTAACATCAGTCCAATCCCAAACGGATGGACATGCTGTGCTGTACCTGCAAGGCAAATTATCGCAAGTCCCAGCAGTGCAATACACATTCCAAGCCACTGCATCGCACTCAAATAAGTCTTAAAGTAAAAACGCCCGATCAACCCTGCCATAATCGGTGCTAAGCCAAACATCAATGCAATCATGCCTGAACTAATATAGTTGGTCGCCACATAGGTAAAAAACTGCGAGCCAATCAAGCTAAAAGAACCAGCCAAATAACTATGCCAAGCAACTTTATCGGTAGGGAAATGTCGCTTTAAAACCAATAACAAACAAATAGCCAAAGGCAGCGCAATGAAAAAACGTAATACCAACGCCCACAGCATATGTAAATCGGTCACACTCCACACAATCGCTAAAGGCGTTGTGGACCAAATAAAAACCAATAATCCATAGGTTGCCATCAGATTGGCTTTAGAAGACATAATCAGCTCAATGCTAAATGGCAGTTTTGCGTTTTTGCTTTTGAATGGTTTGGTCTAAAGAACTAGAAAATTCGCGTTTATCACGCTCAGAAATAGGTGGTGGCCCACCCGTGTTTACACCTGCTCCACGTAATGAATCCATAAAATCACGTAAATGTAGGCGGGCTTTGACATTAGCGGTAGTATAGATTTCACCACGTGGGTGAATTGCGATTCCACCCTTTTCAATCACCTGTGCTGCCAGCGGAATGTCTTGTGTCATCACAATATCATTCTCTTTCATGCGTTCGATGATTTCTTTATCCGCGGCATCGGCCCCGCTCATCACTTGAATTGAATTTATACGAACGGAAGGCGTAATCCCGACATTTTGATTGGCCACAAAGGTCACTTCAAGCTGATAACGATCTGAAGCACGTAAAATCACTTCACGTAAAATTTTAGGCAATGCATCTGCATCGACCCAGAGTTTAAATGGCAGCACTGCACATCCATAAACAAAAGAAACTACCTTAGTCTAACAAACTCAGTGCTTGAGCATAATAGATAAAATCGCTCAAAATCACCTATACAAAGCTCGCTTCATACTTTTTAAGTATCAGATGAAAATACTTTGTTCTTTTGTCTATCAAATAAAGTAAGGCTTTAGTCTTTTTTGATGATTTTCTAGTAAAAATAGAATATAGGACTTGAAATATAGAAATAACCCTCGATTTAATAGGGATATATAACCTCATTCAATCGTGCATATGAACAATCAAAATAGTCCAGAAATAATCACCATTGATGACCAAAACTTTGGTAGCCACGTCGAGCATTGGAATTTACTCACAGATAACCCTGCACAAGATGTCCCTAAATGGTTAGGTTTAGCTTTAAATGCACCAATCATGCCGATGGGTTTATGCCAGACTGAACAAGATATGGATGCGGGTTGTTGGCTCATTCAAGGTCCAAGTCAAGCGGCTGTTCAGCTGACTCAAGTCATCGCGGTTGAAGACAATAAACCCAAGGCTGTTAAAACTGCATTTCCAAGTTTTAATAGCCCCTATAAAGTGTCTGCTGTGGTTGAACGCATCATTCGCGGTGAATCCAACACACAAGCCGTTTTACGTTTAAACTTAGGCAATAACAGCATCGTCTACGCTTATGACAGCTTATATAGTGTCAATCATGCTCAATACCAAAAAGACCAAACCTATATTGCACATCTCAATGCATGGGCATATGAACTAGAAGCGGTCGCAGAACACGAGCAACTGGTGGTTGATGACCCTGCATCGATTAAACATCATCGTGCCTTGAACGATATTTTGGCAGCAAACAACGGCATTGCTCCTGCAAACCTGCAAGAACAGATTGATGCATGGGAACCAAAGTCGGATGATGACAAAGAACCTGTGACTGTCGATTTTTCAAAAATGGTCGCTTATTTGTATGGCGAAAAGATCGGTCAGGAAGATGAAGCATGGTTCCAAGGGAATATTGTTGGCAAAACCAGCATGCAATTTATGGAACAAGACTACACTCTGCTTGATGTTGCCTTGATTCACGAAGACAACCAACCTGCAACACTGATTCGTATTGCCACTAAAAATCCAGAGTACGCCAACTTTAATATTGGACAATACATTCGCGGCAATATTTGGATTCAAGCCAACATTTATGCATTAAATCAATAATTTATAAAAACAAGCCAACGTAAACTATGCAAGATCGATGTATAGTCTGCGTTGGCTTTTTTATTTATATCAGTACGATTTATTTTAATTTGAATTCATTTGTATAAAACTTATCCACATATTTTATTATCTCTTGCTATTTTAAATTCATTTAAAAGAACTTTTATCCACAGTTTTAAATTCAATTATCTTATTTTAACGATGAATAATAAAATCCTAAGTTCTATGACTTTCAGATAGTTAGTTATTGGTAGCTACTGGCTTCTGGATTAACACAGCATAAACTTGAATATTTAAGTGATTATGTATAGTAGAGATCTGATTATTTTTAATTAGTACTTTATTTAAGCATTTTTTTATGTTAAAAATACAAACATGCAATAGGATTTTAACGATAATTAAATCGGAATAAAAACTTCCATGAAAATTATGCAAGAAGAAAATATACAGCATGTTGAACATCAATTAGAAAAGCGTTATCAGCTTGACGCTTATTCGTGCATGTTTTTTGTGTTAGGCATGATGATTTCTGCCTACTTCTTACATCAGTTCATCCTGTAACTGATTTCACGTCGCAGCCCAATTCAAAAAAGCCAACTTTGTTGGTTTTTTTATGTCTAATAATATCTGCTACGCCATATCACTGGATTATTCTTTCCATGTTCTACGCTAAGAAACATGGTACCCACAAAATTACTTGTATCTCATAAGCAAAGTTACTCCCTCCCCCCTTACTTGTCGCACTCACCTACCACCGCACAAATTGGTGAAAAGTTTTAGACATTGAGACATACCTACAATAAAAAATAGCAATTTTAGATATAAAAAAACCTGCAAGTCTAAACTTACAGGTCTCTGAAAATACTATAAAAATTAGAACAAACGGTTCATACCATTTAGGGTCGCTACACGATACGCTTCAGCCATCGTTGGATAGTTAAACGTCGTTTCTACGAAATAATTGATGGTATTGTTTGGACTATTCATCACCGCTTGACCAATGTGAATAATTTCCGAAGCGTTATTACCGAAGCAATGTACACCCAGCACTTCCAAAGTTTCACGGTGGAATAAAATTTTCAACTCACCCACTGTGTCACCTGTAATTTGCGCACGCGCCAAATGACGGAAAGAAGCTTGACCCACTTCATACGGAATTTTTTCTTCAGTTAACTCTTGTTCAGTTTTACCAATCGAAGAAATTTCTGGAATGGTATAAATGCCTGTCGGAATATCAACCACAGGTTCTACACCCACTTCACCGCTCATGTTTGCACCTGCGCAGCGACCTTGGTCATATGCAGCAGAAGCCAGTGAAGGCCAACCAATCACATCACCCGCAGCATAAATATTTTCCACTTCGGTTTGGTATTGATCATTGACTGTAATTTGACCACGGCTGTTTGGCGTAATACCCACATTTTCTAAGCCTAAGCCATCCGTATTTCCTGAGCGACCATTACACCACAAAATAGCATCTGCTTTAATTTTCTTACCGCTTTGTAAATGTAGCACCACGTGATCATCATAGGTTTCAAGATGATCAATCTGCTCATTATGGCGAATCAAAACACCTTGTTGACGTAAGTGATAAGACAAAGCATCAGAAATTTCATCGTCTAGATAACTCAACAATTTGTGCTGTGTATTAATCAAGTCAACTTTATGATCGAGTCCAATGAAAATAGACGCATATTCACAGCCAATGACACCCGCACCATAAATGATGATTTTTTGGATCGAATAATCAAGGTCTAAAATTTTGTCCGAATCGAATACACGCGGATGATTAAAATCAAGCGCCGCAGGACGATATGGACGGCTACCCGTTGCAATCACGATTTGTTTGCACATGATCGTTTCTTTGATGCCTTCAGGGCTAAACACTAAAACCGTATTTTGGTCTTGAACATAGGCACGACCATGGTAAATATCAATTTTATTGCGGTCATAAAAACGTGAGTGGGTATCAACCTGTTGTTGAATCACTTTATGTGCATTTTGAAGCACTTGCTTCATTGTAAACTGACGCCAGTCACCCATTTTTTTAAACATTGGGTCGCGGCGATAACGGATAATACTCGATACCGTTTGACGTAAAGCTTTACTTGGAATGGTCCCCACGTGGGTACAGTTACCACCGAGCTGCTCACGTACATCCACAATCGCAACACGCTTTCCAGATTTGGCAAGTTTCATTGCCGCGCCTTCACCCGCAGGGCCTGAACCTAGAACGACCGCATCGTACTTAACGAAAGTTCCACCAACGACCTCTTTTTTACGTGGCATTCAACGCTCCTTCTTCAAAAACTTATTACTTATCTTGGGCATATTATGACGTAATTGCAGGCAATTTGCTGTATTTAGCTTACATATATTAAGTGATAACCACATTTAGTAAATGAATAGTATTTCCGCCCAATCAATTCGCATTTCCGCTATACTAATACTGCTATTTTTAGCATCTCCCCCGTCAAAAACAGTGGAATAGTTGAATATGTCTGAAAACCGTAAACCTGAGCAGGGTATCAAACTTCGTGGCGCAGAAAAGGTCGCGCGTATACCTGTAAAAGTTATTCCTACGGTTGAAACGCCACGCAAGCCGGATTGGATTCGCGTAAAAATGGCAGCACCCGAAGAAGTGCAACGCATTAAATCAACCCTACGTGAACAAAAACTGCATACCGTTTGTGAAGAAGCTGCATGTCCAAACCTCCCCGAATGTTTTGGTGGCGGTACGGCAACCTTTATGATTATGGGTGACATTTGTACACGTCGTTGTCCTTTCTGCGACGTGGCACATGGCCGTCCAAATGCACTAGACGCAGACGAACCACGTCACATGGCTGAAACAATTTCAAACTTAGGTTTAAAATATGCCGTGATCACCTCTGTAGACCGAGATGACTTACTTGACGGTGGTGCACAGCACTTTGTTGACTGTATTAAAGAAGCACGTGCATTAAGCCCGAATACTTTACTTGAGATTTTGGTACCTGACTTCCGTGGTCGTATGGACATTGCTCTTCGCATTATGACTGAGTGTCCACCTGATGTGTTTAACCACAACATTGAAACGGTGCCGCGTTTATACAAAGCAATGCGTCCAGGCTCAGACTACCAACACTCTTTAAATCTGTTGAAAATGTTTAAAGAATATTGCCCTGACGTTCCAACCAAATGTGGTTTGATGGTCGGTATTGGTGAAACTGAAGAAGAAGTCATTTCACTTTTAGATGACTTACATGCACACGGCGTTGACTATGTAACGATTGGTCAGTATTTACAGCCTTCAAAAGAGCATGCACCGATTGATCGCTTCGTTACACCAGAAGAATTTGAACGCTACACTGCACATGGTCAAAAGCTGGGCTTTAGAAATATTTGGGCAGCGCCGATGGTTCGTTCAAGCTACTTCGCTGACCGTCAATACTATGGTGAACCTGTACCAGCAGTACGTCGCAAAGCAGATCCTGCGAAAAAGATTGCTGTTCAAACGATTGAAGCTTAATTTGCTGTGGTGTTAAACAGTTAAAACGCAAAAATTAAAAGCCCTCATATGAGGGCTTTTTTTATTACGATCTTCGTTCTTTATATTTTTCAATTACGTATTCATACATTTCTAACACAATCATTGTTCAATAAACATCCTAATCTAATTCAAAGTCTAAAATAATCGTGATGCTACACATCACATCAAATTCATTTTATTACACCTTTTTAGTCTACGTTTTGCCTTATTTTCCGTGGAATTCTATAAAACGTATGACTCACCTCACGGTGTAAACAACGGGAGGTTTCAATGGGTTTCATTTTCGCCATTCTGTTTTTAATCTGTATCCTCTGGGCTATTTTTTATTTTGAACTCAGTCGCTTAATGGCAACTGCAATGATTATTTTTGCATCCCTCTTCGCTGCTATTTTTATCAGTCCGTGGTCATTACTTCTAGGTCTGCCCTTAATTATTCTCAGCCTGATTGTGGTTATTGATCCATTACGAAAGTCCTTAATCACGCAACCTGCCTATAAAGCTTTAGCCAAAGCCATGCCGAGTATGAGCAGTACCGAGCGTGAAGCATTGGATGCAGGCACCAGTTGGTGGGAAAAAGAATTATTTATGGGTGCGCCTGACTGGAAAAAATTTGATGGTTATGTCTACCCAACTCTGTCTGCTGAAGAGCAATCCTTCTTAGATCATGAAGTTGAACACCTTTGTGGTTTACTCAATGAATGGGAAATTCATCATCACTTAAAAGATCTTCCTGTTGAAGCATGGCAATACATCAAAGAACAAGGCTTTTTAGGTTTAATTATTCCCAAAGAATACGGCGGTCGTGCGTTTAGCTCCTTTGCCCAAAGTCGCATCATGAGCAAAATTTCTTCACGTTCACTGACCACTGCCGTCAGTTGTATGGTGCCCAACTCTCTAGGCCCAGGTGAATTGCTTTTACATTATGGAACTGAGGAACAAAAACAACGCTACCTACCAGGTCTAGCCAAAGGTGAAGAAATCCCCTGCTTTGGTTTAACCAGTCCTGAGGCGGGTTCAGACGCGGGTGCAATACCGGACACAGGCGTGGTCTGCTATGGTGTGTTTGAAGGCCAAGAAGTACTCGGTTTACGTATGAATTTTTCAAAACGCTGGATTACACTGGCACCTATTGCGACTGTGATTGGTCTCGCTTTTAAACTGTATGATCCTGATGGACTATTAGGCGATGCAAGCAAAACTGAATACGGCATCACCTGCGCCTTATTACCTGCCAGCCATGATGGTGTCCAAGTTGGTGCACGACATAATCCTGGTTCACCCTTTATGAATGGCACGGTCGATGGACAAGATGTTTTTATTCCACTCGATTGGATTATTGGTGGGGTGGAAAATGCAGGTAAAGGTTGGCGCATGCTGATGGAATGCTTAGCCGTAGGTCGTGGGATTTCTTTGCCAGCCCTCTCCACTGCTTCAGCTGAAATGGCCTATTTAAGTGTCGGTGCTTTTGCCAAAGTTCGCCAACAATTTAAAATTTCTGTGGGACATTTTGAAGGCGTGCAAGAAGCCACCAGTGATATTGCCAGCGGTGCATATATGTTAGAAGCTTTTCGCTATATGGTGACCTGTGGTTTAAATGAAGGTGGAAAACCTGCTGTTATGACAGCTATGGCCAAATACTATGCCACCGAAACCATGCGTAAAATTGTCAATCACGGGATGGATATCGTTGGTGGACGGGCGGTACAAATGGGCCCGCGCAATTTTTTAGCACTGAATTATCAGGCCATCCCAATTTCGATTACCGTTGAAGGGGCCAATATTTTAAGCCGTTCTTTAATGATTTTTGGTCAAGGCTCAATGCGCTGTCATCCTTATTTATATGAAGAACTTCAACTCCTTCAAGCAAAAGATACAAAGGCAACTTTAGCGCCTTTCGATACGCTACTTTTTAAACATTTGGCTTATACCTTTAACCGAACAGCCCGTTCATTCAGTTATGGCATATTCGGTGGCCCTTCAGATGCTTCCGCACAGACAGATGCTTTCTCACGTCCTTTTTACAAAATCATTAACCGTTTCAGTGCCAACTTCGCTTTAACCGCAGACCTGTGTTTAGGCTTACTTGCAGGCGATATTAAACGCAAAGAAATGCTTTCAGGACGTTTAGCCGACATTCATGCCCATCTATTTATCGCGACCGCTATTTTGAAGTTTTATGAAAAAGGACAACGTAGTGAGGCTGAACAACAACATGCTCAACTGGCTTTAGAAAAAGCCTTTGTCCAAATTCAGGATGCATTCGATGGTCTGTTTACAAACTTTCCTATGCGAGCCGCAGCTTGCTTAGTCAAGTTCATCTGTTTCCCTTTTGGTCGTGTTGCCCAGCAACCAAGTGATCAGCTAAAAACGCAATTAGGACTTTCGATCATGGAAAATAATCCTTTCCGTGAACAACTGAAGCAGCATGTTTTTTACAATACCGATCCCAATGACGTCTTTGGGCGTATGGAAAATGCGTTCCAAGCAGCATTAAAAATTGATCCACTGTGGATGAAGTTTAAAAAAGCGGAGTCTAAAGGGCAATTTAAAGGCTTAGATTTTGAATCACATATCCAACATGCACTTGAATCAGGATTCATCAGTCCTGAAGAAGCAGATCAGTTGATTCATTACAATGCTCAACGCTTCGATAGTATGCTCACCGACATTTTCGATCATGAGCTTGAACAGACACTAGATTTAAAGAATCCTTATCATACAAAGGGTTCCGATATTCAACCATAACCCTCTCATCGGTTTTCGAAACTCCTAAAAGATAAAAGTCCGTTTACGGGCTTTTATTTTATCCACACAATATAACCCAAGACATCAAAGCGAAGTTTTAAATCCAATACACGTTTAAACGATAATAGAACTCTTCCACTTCCAAACGAACTTGATATCCCAGTTGGGTAAGTTCTGCTGAAAAATGACGAATATCTTCTAGGGGTAAATGTTTTGGCAGAACTGTAAATACCGCAGTATTTCCCTGTTTCGCACTCTCCTCAATGAGTGAAGCTAAACGTAATTTATAGACTTCAATATCTAAATACGCTTGGTTGGACATAATTTTTGCCTGTTCAGCATTAATAAAAGCAGCCATCTTTTCCTCCAAATTCGCCCAAGTATTGACTATGAAACTAACGCAGATCAAAACAGCGTATAACGTGATTTGGTAACACTGTGTAGCTATTCCTTAGAGAAATAACAATAAGAATCAAATCGATTTAAAAAGGCAGCGACTACAATCCAAATTTTTCTGTTCACCAAACTCACTTACCGTTACAGAAAAAATAAATAAAGTTACCATCTATTTTATTTAAATAATAATTGTTATCATTTGCAATATTATTTACTAATACACCAACTCTCTTCCATGAATAGCACCACTCAAATTGATGCCTTGGTTCATTCGGAAAAAGTCCATCCGAAGCCTGCCAAAAAGAAGAAAGTCGACACACCACTTAGCTACCGTCTGATGGTGTTGTATCGATTTGCACTTGCATTGCTCGGAGGTTATCTCCTTGCTGCACTCTCTGCATTAACCATTGCCAAACTCTTTATTGCAAATCCTGTGAATGCGGCCATGAGCGCCACACTCGTTGCATTTTGTCTTAACTGTGCTGCCTTTATTTGGGTCTTTATGGTTCAAAAAACCTTAAAAGCAACGCTCGGCATTGCTGTGCCATGTATTGCACTGTATGCCCTACTCAAATTTTTAGGATAGTTTTTCAATGCGTGTTGATCAAAAAGCGGAAGGACCGCGCCAATCCATGTCATGGTTGCATACATGGGCCAGTCTCATTTTAGGGTGGCTGCTGTATGCAATTTTTGTGACTGGAACCCTGAGTTTTTTCCAAAATGAAATTTCTACTTGGATGAAACCCGAAACACATCAATCTATCCCTGCGCAGTCTCAAGTGCAACAGATGCAGATCGCGCTCAACTATTTACAGAAAAACCACCCAGATGCAGGCAGTTGGAATATTCAACTACCCAACTCACGCCAAACCACAACTGAAGTGACTATTCGTGCCGTTGGTGAAGACCCGAAAGCACGTCGTGGTGGAACACGCATCACCTTAGACAGTGCGACTGGTGAAGTGATTGAACCACGGGATACGCGTGGTGGTGGATTCCTATATCGTTTCCATTTTGAGTTGTACGGTTTACCCCGCCTGTGGACGCGTTGGTTAGTCGGGATTGCCACCATGTTCATGTTGGTCGCAATTGTCAGTGGCATCATTACCCATAAAAAAATCTTTAAAGATTTCTTTACCTTTCGCTCTGGCAAAGGTCAGCGTTCGTGGCTAGATGCACACAATGCAACCGCTGTTTTTGCATTGCCTTTTCATCTAATGATTACCTTTAGTGGCCTACTACTGCTCATGTTTATGTTCATGCCTTGGGGAATTAACCAAGCTTATGAAAATCGACAACAGTTTTTACGTGACCAACAGGCCAGCATGCTTGAGCAGCCCCAAAAGGCTGAAGATGTGCCACGCGAAGGCGAAAGAGCGGCTCGTGGAGAACGTGGACAGCAACGCGGTGAACATGCTCAAGGTCGTGGTAAGGAACGCCCACCACAACCCGAACTCCGCCCTGCCCCACTGACAGACTTAGCCCCAATTATGGTAGCAGTACAACAACAGTGGAAAGACAACCCAATTGCTTCAATTAACATTATTTCACCCAATACAGACCAAGCCAAAATTGAGTTGCGTGCCTTGCGTGCTGAAAGCGTCGCGCATCGCAATGTGTATGCAACACTCAACTACAATGGGGTCACGGGTCAAGATGAAACGGATAAAAATATACGAATCAAAAATCCATCGATTCCAAGTGGCATATATAACGTGGTCACCGTCTTACACGAAGCGCGTGGCCTCGACTTAGCGCTGCGTTGGTTATTATTCTGCTCAGGTATTTTAGGCACGCTCATGGTGGCTACGGGTCTGATCCTTTGGTGTGTAAAACGTGCTCCCCAACAGCAGAAACAAGGCTATAAATCATTTGGTTTCCGACTGGTTGAAGTCCTGAATATTGCAGCCATTATTGGTTTGCCTTTGGCCTGCGCGGCATATTTTTATGCCAACCGTTTCATTCCTGCAGATGTAGAAATGCGCCTGAACTGGGAAATTCGTAGCTTCTTTACCGTATGGTTACTCACGCTAATTTATGCCATTTTCCGTACCCACCGCCAAGCATGGTTAGACTTACTTTTATTGGCAACACTCGCTTTCGCCCTGCTGCCAGTGGTCAACTTGATGACAGGCGGTCAAGCTTTGTGGAACAGCATCGCGCAAGGCCAGTGGATGATTGCATCGGTTGATTTAGCCATGTGGGTAATGGCAGTGATTTTCTATTTCGCTTATGACAAAGTTAAAAAACATCAAGGTTTGCCGAATAAAAAAGTGAAAGTACCTGTTCAGGAGGCCGAAGCATGATTTGGTTTCTGATTATTTGGACTTTAGCAACCTTAGGTTTTTTTGCTCTTGCTAGCAGTATGTCTAAGCACCAAAAACAAATCTTTGCTAAAGAACTGACACTTCAGCAAACACGCTTAGCAACCACTGTGGGTTGGTTCCTGTTAATTGTTTCTTTGCTCATTTGCTTAACACAAGGACATTGGAGCATCGAAATCAGTTATTGGGTCGGCGTAATTAGCTTCGCTGCACTGTTTGTTGGACTTTGCTTAAGTTATTTTGAACAAAAAATTAAGAATATCGCTGTTTCAGTTTTACTCTTATTTATATTCAGCCTAACTTTGCACCTGATCTGAACCTAAAAGCCAATCTTCGGATTGGCTTTTTCACTTGAAAGCATTAGGCTATCCACAGTTTAAATCTTTGGTTATTTGTATGCCTAAATCTCCTAAAATTCCTGCTGAATTGGTCAACCTTGCAACAACAGGCAATAGTGACGCTCAATTTGAACTCGCTGAACTATATATGCAAAGTGAAAATGAAGATGACATTACGCTTGCAGAAGAATGGGCGCTCAAAGCAGCAGCATTGGGTCATGTAGAAGCCATGTATTGGCTGGGTGAAGGTTATGCTTTTTATGCCAAAGAACTTCGAGAAGAAGATCCAAGCGAAGCTGAAACCTACTTTGGACATGCACATCACTGGTTAAAACAAGCCGCTGAACTGAAACACCCTACTGCAATATTAGAGTTGGCTGGTTTTTACCGTCGTGGTGATGTGGTTGAAAAAGATGTCGCTAAGTCAATTGAACTGGTACAACAAGCAGCGGAACTGGGTGAGGCTCAAGCCATGCGTGATTTGGCATTCATTTATGAAAATGCGCTAGGTGTCGATACAGATGAAGCAAAAGCCAAATACTGGCACGACAAGGCAGATGCCGCAGAGCAAGAATAAGTAAAAGCCCATCCTTTGATGTCATGCCAGTTAGTGAATAAACTGACTGGCATTTTTTAAATTTCATTCGATACGCCATAAGGTCATCCGCAACCTCAGCAAGATTAAAAGCAATGCTTTTATTTGCAGCGTAAGACGAAGTAGTCGCCTTTAAAATGAATTGTTTTTTGCAACAAAAGGCGCTCTGCATTCAGAAAGTAAACAGATTTTTCGGAAGACAAATGTTTTTGGTTCTTTTGCCGAAACAAAAGAACGCCCAAAAAATTGGACTTAAAACTAAAACTTACGCACAAAAATAATCTCTAAATCCTGCTTCGGCACAAAATTCTTTTCTGTCATTTGAAATTGTGTCGAACTGATCTTTTTCACCTGACCCTTCCAACAAAATGAAACCAGCTCATTCGGGTCACGCTCAATGGTCAGTTTAAAACTTTGAATAGGTTTCGCCCAATTTGCACCCGTTTTTAAGATATAGCCCAAGGCTTGATAAGGTGGATATTGCGACTTGGCCTTTTTCAAACCCGCTTTGAAGTTTTGATCCATACAATAGATCTTCTCATCTTCTTCAGGATATAAAGAGACCGAACCACCGACCAATGGCATGTATTCATGTTGTACATGGGTCAACGCATTGGCCTTAAACTTCTGCTGCCAACTATAAATGATTTGCGATTCCCAATAAATTTCATCATCCGCCTGATAGGGCTTTAAAAGCTGCTGCACTGTTTTGTCCTGACAACGATACAAACGCTGATTAAGCGTAGAGTCTTGTTGTAATAACCACGGATACATCAAATCTCGATCTGAAAAACCACATTTTTTCAAACCTGCAGTCACATCGACGACGTCACCATTGGAATTGAAGTCTCCACTAGCTGTTAAAGCGGGTAAAAATGCACGCACATGCGTTTCTGGCTGAAGCTTTTGTGCATTGGCTTGTACTTTAAAGCTTTGAATCAATTGTTCTGTATGCGCAAAATCACTTTCACGCGAACTGCCCACACGCGGCAAGGGAAATAAAACAGTTTCCGTAATATCTTGAGCGGTAAGATTTTTAAATTGGTAATTCACCCGAATGATGTTTTTACTGATAAACAAATCTTCACTTTGCATACTAATCTTTGGATTTTTAAGATATCGCACACCTCCTGTTGCCACAAAACCCGTACTGTCATTCGCACTGATCTGCATAGAGATGAACACGCATAGTCCGAGGATCTTTTTCATTTAACGTCTTCTTTTCATGTTTATTGTGCTGTTTCCATGCGAGCGCTTGAATGATCAAGCACGATCACTTGTCGGCAGATGCCCTCGACTTGACGTTGCTGTTCAAATACAGATACAGGCATCGCATCAAAACTGTCAAAGAAACAGATTTCCTGCTCATCTATAGAATAAACCAGTGAATGGTTTCCGACGCCTTCTAAAGTATCGTAATAGACAATGATAAATTTATTTTGCTCAAATGCCTGTTGAATTTGTTGGTAATTGATGGCCGCTAAAACTGGCAGCTTTAGTTGCTCAGCTTCTGCATAACTCAATTTTTCTTGTGCTTGAAGCTCTGTGTCTTCATCAGTATAAAATTGAACATCAAAGCCAAATTTCTTTAATCCAACTGCCAAGCCAATGGTTGTCGTTCCGTTTTCTGCATCATAACCACAGACCTCTATCAACTGTTCAATATCCGCATCGATATATAAATGCTGGAGTAGCATCCATACCGCATAAATACCGCCATTAGCTTCAAGGTTCATTAAGGATTCAGGGATATTCAAGGCCATAACACAATTCAAAAAAGATGATTGTGTTGATAATAAACAAAACATCGTTGGAACTAAATCAATTTCCAAGTACAATACTTCGCTAGTCGAGGGATGCTGCGACTTTTTCACAGGTACATAAATGTGAAATCGCTAGGCTCGACGATCCGGTTCAAATCCTTTTTGAATCAACAACGGCATCCGCGAACTGAATGATCAATTTTTTATATTAGGAGATCGTGATGAACGCGGTTACTGCTTCATTTACAGATTACAAAGTTGCTGATATTTCACTCGCTGACTACGGCCGTAAAGAAATCAAACTTGCTGAAGCAGAAATGCCGGCACTTATGGGCCTACGTAAGCGCTATGCTGCTGCAAAACCACTTGCTGGCGCAAAAATCCTTGGTTGTATCCACATGACCATTCAAACTGCTGTTCTCATTGAGACATTAGTTGAATTAGGCGCAGAAGTTCGTTGGACCTCTTGTAACATCTTCTCTACTCAAGACCATGCTGCTGCGGCAATTGCGGCTTCTGGTGTACCTGTATTTGCTTGGAAAGGCGAAACAGAAGAAGAATACATGTGGTGTTTAGAACAACAAATCAATGTGAATGGTACCCCTTGGGATGCCAACATGATTTTGGATGATGGCGGTGATTTAACCCTACTTGTTCATGAAAAATATCCTGAAGTGATTGCAAAAATCCACGGCGTAACTGAAGAAACGACGACAGGTGTTCAACGTCTGTATGAAATGCTTCGTGACGGTACTTTGAAAGTTCCTGCAATCAACGTGAATGACTCTGTAACTAAGTCTAAAAATGACAACAAATATGGTTGCCGCCACTCACTGAATGATGCAATCAAACGCGGTACAGATATGCTTTTATCTGGTCGTCGTGCGCTTGTGATTGGTTATGGTGATGTAGGTAAAGGTTCTGCTCAATCACTTCGTCAAGAAGGCATGATTGTACGTGTAACTGAAGTTGACCCTATCTGTGCAATGCAAGCATGCATGGACGGTTACGAAGTTGTATCTCCATACAAAAATGGCGTACAGACTGGTAAAAAAGAAGACATCAATGTTGACCTTCTTGAAAACACTGACCTGATCGTAACGACAACAGGTAACTACCACGTATGTGACGCTGCAATGCTTGATTCATTAAAAGCAGGTGCAGTGGTGTGTAACATCGGTCACTTCGACACTGAAATCGACACCAACTACTTACGTGGTTACAAGTGGGTTGAAGTGAAACCTCAAGTTCACCAAGTTTATCGTTCAGAAGATGAAAACAACTACTTGATCCTTCTTTCTGAAGGTCGCTTAGTTAACCTAGGTAATGCAACAGGTCACCCATCACGTATTATGGATGGTTCATTTGCCAACCAAGTCTTGGGTCAAATGCACTTATTCGCTGAGAAATTTGCTGATCTTCCAGAAGATCAAAAACAAGCGGCGATTCGTGTAGAACTTCTTCCTAAGAAATTAGATGAAGAAGTTGCTGCGGCAATGGTTGCTGGTTTTGGTGGTGTCTTGACTCAATTGACTCAAGAACAAGCAGATTACTTAGGTGTAGCTGTTGAAGGTCCGTTCAAATCTGACGCTTATAAATACTAAGTTGCAAACCTCTCCTAACCTCTCTTGCGCTGAACTTTAAAGCAGTGCTTAAAGTCTGCTCAGGAGAGGGACTTTCATTACCGAATGATGTTAGCAGTGAAATCTTGTTATCTCTATTCAATGTAATGAATCCCCTTCTCCCTCTGGGAGAAGGATGGGATGAGAGCAAACACAAAAAATAGCATTTATAAAAAAGGATTTGATGATGAGCAAAAAAGTTCCAATTTCTTTTGAGTTTTTCCCAACCAAAACCGATGCTGGTGCAGAAAAACTTAAAGTCGTACACCAAGAACTTCAGTTATTAAACCCAGAGTTCTTCTCAATTACTTACGGTGCTGGTGGTTCTACCCGTGAACGTACCCTTGCTGCCATTGCTGAATTCAATGGTAAAGGTACGCCTGTTGCACCGCACTTATCTTGTATTGGCGATGACAAAGCACGTATTGCTGAATTACTCGACATCTACAAAGATCAAGGCATTGACCGTATTGTCGCTTTACGTGGCGATTTACCTTCTGGACAAGTCGGTTTAGGCGAGTTGCCATACGCAACAGACCTCGTGCGCTTTATCCGTGAGCATTCAGGCGATCACTTCCATATTGAAGTTGCTGCCTATCCTGAAATGCATCCACAAGCTGAAAGCTTTGACTTAGACATTCAGCGTTTCTGCGACAAAGCCAATGCTGGTGCCAATGCTGGTTTAACTCAGTTCTTCTTTAATCCAGATGCCTACTTCTATTTTGTAGATCGCATTCAAAAAGAAGGTGTGAATATTCCAATTGCACCAGGCATCATGCCAATTACCAATGCCAGCAACTTGATCCGCTTTGCAGACGGTACTGGCGCTGAAATCCCGCGTTGGATTCGTAAGCAACTGGCAACATATGGTGACGATACCGCAAGTATTAAAGCCTTCGGTCATGAAGTGATTGTGAAGCTTTGTGAACGTTTACTTGCCGGCGGCGCGCCAAGTCTGCACTTCTACACCATGAACACGACTGACCCTACCCGCCAGCTTGTACTAGACCTCGGTTTAGCATAAGCATTTAAACTAGATTCACCCTATTTGAGAGTAAAACCGAATGCCTCGTTTTTTTATGGAAGCAGAACTCAATGTTGATCACACTGTCGAACTGACTGAAACTGTGTTTCACCACTGGGTAAAAGTTTTGCGTGCTCAAGTCGGTGAAACGGCTACTTTGTTTAATGGACAAGGCGGCGAATATGAAGTGACCTTAAGTGACGTTGCTAAAAAGTCAGCATTAGTTCAGGTCACTGCTTTTAACCCAACCAATCGTACGCCTGCGTTTAAAACTTTACTCGGTCAAGTCATGAGTAAAGGTGACCGTATGGATTATGTCATTCAAAAGGCAGTTGAATTAGGCGTTTCGGAGATTCAACTATTAACGTCTGAACGCTGTGAAATGCGTTTGAAATATGACCGCGATCAAAAGAAAATTGATCACTGGCAAGGCATCGCCATCGCAGCTTGTGAACAATGCGGCATGAATATTGTTCCAAAAATCCTTGCACCACTCAGTTTAGAGAAATGGCTCGCATCCGAATTACCTGCAACTCGACTTGTACTCGCCCCGAATAAAGAAAAAATCGATGTTTTGGCACATGCGACACCAAACATTGCACTACTCATTGGGCCTGAAGGTGGTTTAAGTGAGGCTGAAATTACAACAGCCAATGAGAACGGTTTTATTAACTGGTGTATTGGTGAGCGTGTATTGCGTACAGAGACAGCACCAGTCGTAGCTTTGTCAATCCTCAACTACAATTTAGTGATTTAAATCACATAAACAGCCGAGTCACCCTTTTGTTCTGTTAATATATTGATTATTATGTACAACAATATTACCCTTGACTTATATCAAAATATAAATTGATTGTGTTTTACACAATGTATTTAAATTTGAAAAAAGACACAACACAACGCCATTGGGTCATAAAAAAAATAAGGTTTCGCGATTCATGCCAGATATTTCTACAGAAAATCTTGATCGGCACTTGCAGACTGCGCAAATATCGCATTCCATTAGCCATCTTCGTTTCCTCATCAGTAGCTTACTGATTCTTATTTTTTATATTTTCTGTGCATATCACTATAATTTTTCTCAAGATTCTTTTTATTTTAACCTGTGGTTTTTTGTTTCTGAGTTTATTCTCAGCATTTTTTGGCTCGTGAACACCGTGTATTTCAACCCGAAAAATCACTCTGCCAAACATGCGCACCACTGGATTCAAGGCATCTGTTTAAGTATTGGTCTTTTGGTTGCAGCAGGCGTCGTCTGTATCTATTACTATTTACCCAGCCTATCTGGCAATTTTAACTATACAAATGCCCTACTCTTGTCTGCACTTTTAGTGATCGTCACACAGACCGTTTGCCTTACCTATTTAACGCAACGCATCAGTTATTTTTGTTTGGTTTTTATTCCGTCTATCACCCCTTATGTCCTCTCGCAATTTATCAACTTCGATGCCAATCACACTCTTTTTCACCTCACTGTAAACTTTATTCTGATTGTGATTTTGCTTTGTGCCAACGCCACTAACCGTATTAATCAGCACTTATCCCGCCTCTCAATTAAAAATCGAGAGTTGAAAAAAGAAGCTGAAAAACAAGTCGCTTGGACCGATGATTTATGCAAACAACTACAAAATGAAGTGAATAAATCCAAAGAAATTGAACAACAGTTACAACTGAATAATCAATTGCTTGAACAAAAAGTACGTGAACGAACCTTTGATGTAAATCAAATCAACAAAGACTTAAAGAACAAACAAGAAAACCTATCGCTTGCCCATGAAATTTCAGGTATCCGTCCTTGGGATTGGAATATTAAAGATAGGCTCATTTCATTGACCAATCACAAACAAGAAAAAGTACTTAAAAATTCCACAGAGCATCAACTTCAGCTTCAGTACCTGATTCATCCAAATGATATTGCCCCGTTTAAATCTGCAATGAAAAGTCATTTACGGGGTCATTCAGACCGCTATGAAGCCACTTACCGTGTGCAACACAATAACGGGAAATGGTACTGGGTACATGACACTGGGCGTGTCATTGCTCGCGATCCAATCAATCAAAAACCGTTACAAATGGTCGGTATTCGACGTGACATTCAACATGAAAAAAGCAACCAAGAACGTCTGCGACTAGCAGCGAGCGTACTTGAACAAGCTGAACAAGGGATTTTCATCTTAGATGAAGACCTGCGTTATATCGACGTAAATCCCTTCTTTGAACGTTTGGCTGGCTTTGAAGCTGCACAAATCAATGGCAAACATTTGTTTGATATTGTTGCGAACTATAAGTCGCTTCAACGCACCACACATAACCAAATCATTGGCCAACTCCTTAAAAAAGGCGAATACGACGGTGAACTGAATGAAAAGTTTCTGTCGGGCAAAGAGTTGTGTATTTGGATGCATCTGAATGCCGTTACCGATGAGCAAGATCGTGTCACGCATTATATTGGTATCGTGTCCGATTTAACCGAACGTAAACTACAAGAACAGCGTCTTTCTTATTTAGAAAACTACGATACGCTGACTGACTTACCCAACCGTTTTTACTATAACTATCAGCTTCATCAATATTTGGTTTCTCAACAAGATAGCATTAAACAACTGGCGATTATTCGGCTCAATATTGACCGTTTCCGTCCATTGAATGAATTCTTAAGCAATAATGGAGGCGATGAGCTGCTGCGCCAAGTTGCCCAGCGCCTTCGTTTGACCAATGCTGAAGCCCTGATGGTGGCTCACTTGAATGGTGATGATTTTGCAATTGTATATGAGGTCTCTCATATTCGGCCCTCAGTTCAGGAACATATCGATCGCATTAATAAAGCCTTTAGTCTGCCTTTTGATATTTTTGGTCAAGAACATATTATTACGCTTTCAATGGGGATTTCGCAGTACCCTGAACATGGTCGTCAACTGGACTACTTAAACAACTGTGCTGAACAAGCGCTGAGTGAAGCAAAACGTTTAGGTGGAAATGCCACAAAGTTCTACAGCCTGAGCAATACCGTTGCATTGGAAGAAGGGATTTATTTAGAGCGCGATTTAAGACTGGCGATACAAAACAATGAGTTAGTGGTTTATTACCAGCCCAAAATCAACTTTCACAATCAGAAAATTTATGGTTTTGAGGCACTAGTACGCTGGAATCATCCAACCAAGGGCATCGTACCGCCAGGTCTGTTTATTCCTATGGCAGAAAAAACCAGCTTGATTTCAGACATCGGTCGCATTGTGATTTTACAAACCGCGAAGCAAATCAAAGAATGGAATAAATTGGGTTTTGATAATATCTGTGTCTCGGTCAATGTGGTTGCCCAACAACTACAACGCGGACAGCTTTTAAAGGACCTAGATGAAGCCCTTGATCGATACAAAATTAGTGGCAGCAGCCTCGAATTAGAAATTACAGAATCCACTTTGGTTGAAAACTCGGAAACGGTAAAAAATCTCCTTGAAACCATCAAATCACGTGGCATTCATATTTCTTTAGACGACTTTGGCACAGGTTATTCCTCGCTGTCTTACCTCACTGACTTCCCAATCGATACTTTAAAAATTGATCGAAGCTTCATTTCAAAAATTGGGCACTGCAAACAAGAAGCTATTGTGAGTGCCATGATTGCCATGGGGAAAGCCATGGGTATGACCGTGGTGGCGGAAGGAATTGAGACCGAACAACAACTGAGTTACCTGCAAAACTTAGAATGTGATATCGCGCAAGGTTATTTATTTTCAAAACCTCTTCCACAGCTCGATGCTACCCAATACTTAAGAGATCATCTCGATACGCCCTCTTATACATACTTAATATAAATCAGACTGTTTTAGCTCTAAGTTTGCCTTAAAAAGCACCAGCTATCACTGGGATATACCAGCAACTAATGGTATATTCGGTCTTGTCTACTAAAAAACCACCAGCTCCGCTGGCTAACCCACGCTACAAAGAGATTCAGATGGACGATCAATCATTAAAACAGCAAGCTTTGTATTATCACGAATTTCCAACTCCAGGGAAAATCAGCGTTACACCAAGCAAGCAGCTGGTCAACCAACGTGACTTAGCTTTAGCTTATTCACCAGGTGTTGCTGCACCATGTTTAGAGATTGAACGCGACCCGTCTACTGCGGCGCTTTACACAGCGCGTGGTAACTTAGTTGCTGTGGTCAGTAACGGTACAGCCGTACTTGGCCTTGGTAACATTGGTCCTTTAGCGTCTAAACCTGTTATGGAAGGTAAAGGCGTACTGTTTAAAAAATTCGCTGGTGTTGACGTTTTTGACATCGAAATTGCAGAAAATGATCCTGACAAAATCGTGGACATTGTTGCTGCATTAGAACCGACTTTTGGTGGTATCAACCTTGAAGACATCAAGGCACCAGAGTGTTTCTATATCGAGCAAAAACTACGTGAACGCATGAACATTCCTGTGTTCCACGACGACCAACATGGTACTTCTATTATTGTCGGTTCTGCTTTGCTAAACGCTTTGCAGTTAAATGGCAAAAAAATTGAGGAAATCAAGATTGTTGCTTCAGGTGCAGGTGCAGCAGCATTATCTTGTTTAGATCTTCTTTGTGCAATTGGTGCGAAGAAAGAAAATATCGTTGTGGCTGACTCTCGCGGTCTGCTTACCACGAAACGTGAAGGTCTAGATGAGTCTAAAAAACGTTATGTACAAGATATCGAAGGCACTCAACTGGCTGACGTGATTGCAGGCGCAGACATGTTCCTTGGCTTATCTGCTGCGGGTATCTTAACCAAAGAAATGGTTAAGGTCATGGCGAAAGATCCGATTATCTTTGCACTTGCAAACCCAGATCCTGAAATTCTTCCTGAACATGCACATGAAGTTCGTGATGACGTGATCATGGCGACAGGTCGTTCAGACTATCCAAACCAAGTGAACAACGCACTTTGCTTCCCTTACATTTTCCGTGGTGCTCTTGATGTAGGCGCAACAACGATCAATGAAGAGATGAAAATCGCATGTGTCTATGCAATTGCGCGTATGGCACACATTGAAGCAGATGCAGCATCTTATGGTGAAAAATCAGCATCTTTTGGTCGTGACTACCTTATTCCACGTCCACTCGATCAACGTCTGATTTTAGAAATTGCACCTGCTGTCGCACAAGCAGCAATGGACTCTGGTGTAGCTGATCGACCAATTCAAGACTTCTCTGCTTATCGTCAGCGTCTGTCTGAGTTTGTCTACAACTCTGCATTTATGATGAAGCCTATTTTTGCTCAAGCAAAATCCGACCCAAAACGTATTGCCTATGCTGAAGGTGAAGACCTACGCGTACTTCGTGCAGTACAAATTGCGGTCGATGAAGATCTTGCAAAACCAATTTTAGTCGGTCGAACTGCGGTTATTGAAGCGAACATTAAAAAGTTAGGCTTACGTCTTGAACATGGTGTGAATATCACGATTGTCGATCAAGAAAAAAATCCTGACTACGAACTGTTTGCAGATGACTACTACACGCTCATGCAACGTAAAGGTGTAACACCTGAATATGCGCAACGTGAAGCACGTCGTCGTTCGACCTTGATCGCGTCGATGTTAGTGAAACATGGTAAAGCAGACGGGATGCTATGTGGTACGTATTCAAGCTACGATATCCACTTAGACTTCGTTAAAAACATCATTGGTAAAAAAGAAGGTCACAACTCTTTCTTTACATTGAATGCTTTAATGCTTGAAGACCGCAACCTGTTCATTGCTGACACTTACATCAACCGTAATCCAACGGCTGAACAACTGGCTGAAATGACTATTTTAGCCGCTGAAGAAGTGCGTCGTTTTGGTATGACACCACGTGTTGCGCTACTATCTCACTCAAGCTTCGGTTCAGACCAGACCGACCCAAGCGCACAAAAAATGCGTAAAGTGTTTGAGATTTTGTCGCAAATCGCGCCAGAACTTGAAGTTGAAGGTGAAATGCATGCGGATGCAGCATTGGATGAAAACATTCGTAGCTTTGCATACTCAAACTCACGCTTCAAAGGTTCTGCGAACCTATTGATCATGCCGAACTTGGATGCAGCCAACATTTCATTTAACCTGTTGAAATCAACGTCAGGTAATAATGTCACCATTGGCCCTATCCTACTGGGTGCAGCAAAGCCAGTTCATATTTTGACACCGACAACAACAACACGTCGTTTAGTGAATATGACTGCACTAACTGTAGCTGAAATTCAAGAAGCGGAGAAAAACGGCGAATAATTGTTTGTCGTTGTACTCGCATCTTGTGACTTGAGAAAACCTCTATTCTGTAGCATGATGGCTGTAAGAATAGAGGTTTTTTCATGCAAGTTTATTTAGTAGGCGGTGCGGTCCGAGATCAGCTTCTGGGTCACCCCTATCACGAAAAAGATTATGTAGTTGTCGGTGCAATGCCTGAACAACTGCTTGCCCAAGGTTTCCAACCTGTAGGTAAAGATTTTCCTGTTTTTTTACATCCTGAAACCAAAGATGAATATGCGCTGGCCCGCACCGAACGTAAGTCAGGGCATGGTTATCATGGCTTTGAGTTTTATACCGACAGTACCGTTACCCTAGAACAAGATTTAATTCGACGTGATCTTACCATCAATGCCATTGCCATGGATGATGAAGGCACACTGTATGACCCCTATGGTGGCCAGCGCGACTTAGAGCTGCGTGTTTTAAGGCATGTTTCTGATGCTTTCGTAGAAGACCCTCTACGCGTCCTCCGTGTTGCACGATTTGCTGCACGTTATAAAACCCTAGGATTTACGGTAGCCGAAGAAACGTTGGCACTGATGCAGCAACTCGCAGACTCGGGTGAACTGGAGGCACTAACTCCTGAACGCATTTGGAAAGAAACCTCTCGTGCTCTGATGGAAGATCATGCCGATGAATACTTTGAAGTGCTACGTCGCTGTGGTGCTTTAAAAGTACTTTTTCCAGAAATCGCGGCACTTTACGGTATTCCACAGCGCCCTGAGTATCACCCTGAAATTGACTGCGGTATTCATACCATGATGTCATTACAGCAAGCATGTCGTGCCAACTACGCACTGGATGTTCGTTTTGCTGTTTTAGTACATGACTTAGGCAAAGCTTTGACACCTGTGGACGAGCTACCGCGTCATATCATGCATGAAGAACGTGGGGTCAAACCTGTGACAGAAGTGTGTGAGCGTCTAAAAGTTCCAACGCAGATGAAACAGCTCGCAATTACGGTCTGTAAAGAACATTTGAAATGTCATCAAGCTCTAACCTTAAAACCAGGCACTTTATGGCGCTTACTGCAACGCTTAGATGTACTACGTCGTCCAGAACGGGTTGAAGCCTTTGTGCAGGCCTGTGAATGCGACTCACGTGGTCGTTTAGGGCTTGAAGACCGTGAATACCCACAATCTGCATATATTTTAAAGGTGATGGATGTTGTGCGAAATATCAAAGCGCAAGACCTACCTGCGGATATTAAAGGCCCGGATATCGGTGAAATGCTGATAGAACGTCGAATACACGCGATTGGAGAGCTAAAGGCTCAGTACAGTTAAAACTTGATCGACTCAAATAAAGCGCCACAATCGGCGCTTTATTTAATTTCACTTAAGAAATGGATGCGGGAAAGGTAATCACCTTTTCCAACTGCATGTGTTCTGTTGCAATCATTAACAAACGATCCACACCTAAAGCAATACCTGCACATGCCGTCATTTGAGGCAAAGCAGCCAATAAAAACTCATCGATCGGCATCACATGTAAGCCTAACTTTTCACGTTCAGTATTATCGGCTTCAAAACGCGACCGCAACACCTCCGCATCAATCAACTCATCATATGCATTGGCGAGTTCTAAACCTTCGATATACAGTTCAAAACGTGCCGCAACCCATTCACCGTCTTCATCCGTTTTAGTTTTGGCAAGCGAGGCCAACTCTGGCGGAAAATCGGTCAGAAATACAGGCGTATCAAAACCTAGACTTGGCTCTACAAAATGTGAAAAAAGTAAATCGATATAGCCCAGTCGGTCATCGCCCAAGTCCAAATTTAAACCTACACGATTACAGCAGTCTTTTAACTCTTTCAAACTGGCTTGCAGTGGGTTCAGATCCAAACGATCCATAAACGCATGCTTATAGCTCAAAATGGTAGGGCGAACCTCACCAAAACGCTGCTTTAATGTGACATTCAATAAATCTGTCACTTCAAACATCAAATCCTTCAAGCTGAAATTCGGTCTATACCATTCCAGCATGGTAAATTCACTATTGTGTTTACGACCATGTTCATCATCACGGAAGACTTTACAGATTTGATAAATTGGCCCACTACCGCTGGCCAATAAGCGCTTCATGGCAAACTCAGGTGATGTCTGCAAATAATGCGTTTGTTGCTTACCTTGTACATGGCGCTGCGCTTGAACCGAAGCCAAATGCACATCGGTCACACCAGCTTGAGATAAAACCGGGGTTTCAACCTCAAGCACTTCACGTTCAGCAAAAAACTGACGAATTTGGCTATACATTTGCGCACGCGCTCGCATGGCTTTTAAGTCACAGGTTGGCTGATAATGGATCACGTCCTGACTCATGCCTTTGGTCCTCCGTGTGCAGCCCATTCACGGCGTAATGGATAAGTCTTTCTTAAATGATCAAAGGCTTTTTGATCGATCATCCCCTCTTTTAAGCAAGCACGTAAAGCGTGATCATCTCGTAAAATTGGGTAGATTTCATTTAAATGCTGTTGAAGTGCAGATTTCAAATCTTGCCCTTCAAAATATTGCGCGCACACAGGCAACTGCGACTCGAAGCTTTTATGGGCTTCAAATTGGAAAGTTTTACAGAAAGCCTCGTAGATCATTTGTGTACCACGCGCCTTGCCTTCTAAACTATAGCCTGCGATATGTGGTGTCACCACACTTACGGCTTTCAACACTTGTTCAGAAATCACAGGCTCATGCTCAAAGACATCTAGTACCACTTTGCGCTGCGTTTTTTCGATGTCGGCCAATAAAGCTTGCTCTTCAATCACAGGTCCACGCGCAGAATTAATCAATATTGCTGTCGTTTTCATCGCAGCGAAAGCTTCGGCGTTGAACAAATGGTAGGTTGGATGTGATCCTGTTTGGGTTAAAGGCACATGCAATGAAATTGCATCGGCAGTACGCAACAACGTATTTAAATCGACCTGCTGAATCGCATCTTGCTGTACAAAAGGGTCATGACCAATCACATTCCAACCCAAGAGTTTAGCCATATAAGCTAAGCGAGAACCGACATTTCCTAGGCCAATAATGCCCAAAGTAAAACTTTCTTCAGCGTTCAGCAATGCTGGATTCAAATGAAGTAAAGCTGTAATCACATATTCAGCCACCGCCTGCGCATTACAACCTGCGGCATTCGCCCATTGAATATTCTGTTTCTCAATAGCTTCAATATCTAAATGGTCTGTACCAATCGTGGCACTACCTACATATTGAAGTGTGGTGTTATTGATTAATGCTGGATTGACTTGCGTCACAGAACGCACCAACAGTGCTTTGGCATCTACAACATCGGCATGCGTTAAAGTACGCCCTGCTTTGTGCTCAATTTCACCAAATTCGGCAAAAAAATAATCGGTAAATGCGAGATTTTCATCTGCCACGATTTTCATAATGTCTTCCAACGCTTTGTTGGCTCTATGATAACCGTTGCACAAGCGCAACACTATGTTGCTCTGCAATACATCTGAATAAACAGTCACGATGTTTCATCTTCATGGTGAAAAACCGAATACTTTAAAGACTGGCTTTATCTAGATTGACTTCATTCAAAAGACTAAAAAACATGCAGTCAACTCAGTACGTCTTATGACAATACAAACCATTAGACAGATAATTCAGAACTGCTAAAAAAAACCTTCTCCCAACATTTCAGAGAGAAGGCAAAACCTCAAGCAAGTAATAAGCGAGATGAATTATTTAGATTTATAAGAGAGTTTCATCCCCACGATATAGCCTGTATTGTCCTCAAACTCGCCAACAATACGACGATCCGAAGTTTCACCTTCCGCATCACCAAACCACATATAGCGACCACCTACGCTGAAAGCCATTTTTTGACTAATATTGTATTTAGCAGCCAAACCCGCACCCCAATAACCCTTCACAGGACCTAAAGTTGGTGCGGGGTCACCTGCACCTGAGTCCCATAAACCAGAGACTGCAATTGCTAAATTTGGCGACAATTGTTTGCCTAATCCAATTTCGACTGCCAATTGATCTTCAGAATAATCAACTAAAGGTAAACCTTTACCTAAAGCTTCTGTCGTTGCTGCTTTCAGTACTGGTGGATAGTAGGCAAAATCACTCCATGGTACATAACGAACTTTTGTATATACAGCAGTCGTTGCATTGAGGCCTGTTTGCAGATTTAAATTCACAGATTCAGGTGTCGTAATAGTCCCTGAATTACTGTGGGAATAATCCTCTGTGAATACCATGTCTGCTAATGGCACATCTTCATTAATCGTTGTTTTATGCTCAACTTCCGAGCGATAGGTTAATGAAGCCAAAATCCCCATTTCAGGTTTGGCATAGCTTAGACCTGCAACCCACCCTACCGCGATGTCATCAAAATGATTGTTATAACCACTATTTGCTCCATAAGTTAAACCACGTAAATGAACATCAGCTTGAAGCTGCTGAAGTACTGGACCACCATAAATCATGACATTTTTATTTAGGTTATAGCCTAAAAGTGTTGTGATGTTTTTCGATTTCACATCTACACGTGTATTGGCATCTCCTGCTGGACGGTCTGTTGCAATGAAATTATTATCACCCTCAAACTTTACTTTAGCACCAAAAGGTTCGTCATAAATCACTGCAAGGCGTAACTTCGGATTTATGTCAGTTTTTACTGCATAATTAAGCATTTGGAAGTCTTCAGCCATATCTGAAACTTTGTTTCCACTGCTGTCTGTACCTGTGATATCAGGTGAAATATAGGTATAACCGACTTCAGCATAAGTGCCAGATTCAAATAAAGCATCTATTTGTTGTGGCGAACGTTCAAGACCAGCGGCATAAATCTGGCCTGCACATACGGACAGTATCGCCCCAATGAGATGCTTCTGATTCAATTTCATTTCTATTCCTTTAGTTACGTTTTAAAAAGTGAATACTTGTCATTCATTCCGTAGAAAAGTATTCATCTTGTTGAATTAAATAATCTTTATTTAATTCAATGAATTGCCTAATGGCGTATTAAGGGACATTGAGTCCAATGTCTTTAACTGGGTATTTCTTAAAAGTACTCATGTGGTAACGCACTAGATTCAAAGCACGTGGATAGCCCCACTCAAAACCATGATGGCTTGGAATTTGTTCTTTCGGATCGATATATAAGTTGTAGGCCCAAGGCGCAGGATTGGCAGCAGACATGACTGTGCTATCAATATTCTTGCGTGGTGATGTAGTTTCCATGACTCTGAAATGCACTTTAAACTCATTCCAACGTAATGCAGCGAACTGATTCCCTGAATAGAAAAATGAGGTTTCACGGTTTGATTCGCCATCATCTGCAAGCAAGAAACTCGTTTGATCAATACCATCGAAATAACGGTCTTTTGGGATTTGGTTGCTTTGTCCGCCCAATGCAACGGAAGTATTAAATAAGTCAAGAATGTCAAAAATACCGTCGCTGACACGACCTGCTTTAATCATACCTGGCCAGTATGCAATACCGGGTACACGGATTCCCCCTTCCCATGTCGTGCCTTTGCCACCTTTCCAAGGATGAAAGCCTGAATCTGGCCATACATCCTCATTAGCACCATTATCAGAAGTGAAGAACACCACTGTATTTTCAAGTTGCCCCGTATCTTTTAAAGTCTTCATCAGGCGACCAACGATGTCATCGACTTCAACTACACCATCTTTATAAGGGTATTTTGCAGGGCTTTTTCCTGCATATCCTGGTGCTGGATAATTGTCATTATGTACCCGTGAAAAAGAATGAACGAGATAGAAAGGTTCATTTTTCTTGCCTGCACGACGAATAAACTCATCAGAATAATCTGCAAACTTTTGATCCATCCGACTAATATCATCAATCGTTTTAATCGACTGCTCGACCTTTAATGGCCGACCTTTGACACCACTGGTAATTTCAGGCGGTTGAATTGAACGCATTGCTTCCAAACGCTCAGGGTCATGAATCAAATTTGGGTATAAACGCTCATCTGTCATTTCGCTTAAATTAGACACCACTTGTAAAAAGCCGAAATATTCGTCATAACCATTTTGTTGTGGATAAGCACCTTCGATTTCACCCAAATGCCATTTCCCGATCATGCCTGTGTGGTAACCCGCTTTTTGTAACAATCCAGCGGCAGTCACTTCACCATCCCATGGATTTGCTTTAAGTTTTTCTCCTGTCAGAATCGGTCGAACCAAACCTGTTCGAACTGGTAAACGTCCTGTCATCATGGCCGCACGTGAAGGTGTACTCAGCGGTTGTGCGTAGAAAGAAGTAAAGAGCAATCCCTCTCGAGCCAATTTGTCGATATTTGGCGTTGGTGCACCAACTGTTGTACCACCACCATTGGCACCAATATCTCCCCACCCCATATCATCTACAATGAAAATTAGAATATTTGGAGTACGACCTGTTTTTTGTTTGTATGCATTCAGTTTTTTCTGGGCTGCCGCACTTTGCGCTGGATGAATGATCGCAGGCTCCATGTTTTCAGAAGTAACCACCGCCTTTAAAAATGGATCATCAGCAATCGTTTTACCTTTTTGATAACTTTGCTGAGGTGCAGCCTGTGTTGTAGCAAAAATCGTAGATAATAAAGTAGCCCCAATAGACAAACACAATTTAGACTTTTTGATATGCATGATATCCTCATTGACCGTTTTTAGTTACAGGTATCCCTACCAGCTTTTGCTCGCATTTAAATTTTTATAAGTAATGTGTTAGGTGTTACAAATGATTCGAGAAATCTAGATTTTTGTTGCTAGAAATCTCAGTAGACACACAAAATAAGCTTGATATAAAAAGAAATATGTTCTGTGTTTAATATATTGGTTAGTCATCTAGATCCTACATCCTTTTTTGAGCACAACTCTTATGCATACCCTACATAAGAGCTATATGTTTGTTATCTTCGAATTCGGTTACTTGGTTCTATTCGTATTCGATTTCACATCGATATTTTTTAAATATGCTTTAGATTTTAAAGAAACCCACAATCATCCCTAATAGTGGGTTTCTTTAAAACATGACTTACGATTTTTCACTCCGAGCCGGAGTATTTAATCTGCTTCAGAAGATTAGCAGTCTTAAAGCGTAGAACAACCATCCGAAAGAATGGTTCTAGAATGGTTTAGAAGAATAAATCATCAAATAGAAAGGTTTTTGGTGCGACCACAGCCTGTAGCAGCACCCTATACAGAATGTGTTTAAATTTATTGTTTAAATTTCCACCATATCGAAGTCAACTTTACAAACCCCACAATCAGGACAGGTCCAGTTTTCAGGAACATCTTGCCATGGCGTACCCGCAGCAATTCCCTCCTGTGGCTATCCGAGTTGCTCATCATAAATCCATCCACAAACCAAACATTGGTAGCGCTTCATGTTTAGTCCTCGTGTATAAGGGATGACTGACAAAACAATCCCGTAAACTTCTGCTGAATTTTCTGTTTGGCTTTAGGGTAAATATTCATTTTACTGAAATCACCGGCATAATGCTCCACCACCCGTTGATCCATCAATTTAAACCACCACTTTGGAATTAGTGCTGGTAGAATCATGGCCCCATAACCTGCTGGAAGCTGGGGTACGTCTTCATAGTTTCTCAGAGTTTGGAAACTTCGCGTTGGATAAGCGTGATGGTCAGAGTGACGCTGCAACTGATACAAGAATAGATTCGTCACCAAGTTGTTATTGTTCCAACTATGTTCTGGCTGGGTGCGTGCATATTGGCCATTTTCAAGCTGCTCCCGCTTTAAACCGTAATGCTCAATATAATTTACGACTTCAAATAACGTAATACCGTACAAAGCTTGAGTGGCTTGGGTAACCGCAATATTTTTACCAAAACATTTTAACATCGCCGCATGATAAAGCCCTGACATCGCCCAGCCTTGCAACAACTCATTCTTGAGTGACCAGAATCCATGCCCTTGACGCTCTAAACGTCGAGTTTCAATTTCAACTGCCGACTTAAAACTACCCACCACTGTTCTTGGCCAAAACTGCCAAAAAGACTCGCCCATTTGCGAAGAAGCGGGGTCCTCAGGTGTCGCCACACGGCGATGGTGCCCATAAGGATGCTCAATTCGAAAATGATTATACGCCGTCGGTGCCAACGCCAAATGCGATAACATTTGTTCTAATTTATTCGGTTTATGACTCAGTTCATGCGCAGTATTAATCGCAACACCATTCAGCACCCCCAATAACGTGCCAATAAGCACACGATCATGTGTTGGGGTGCTATCACGACTGGCGAGGTACAAGGCATAAAAGTTGGCACTGTATTGCAGCGGAATAAATAACTTCACAATACGGGCATAGTAGGGATCGGCCTCTAAGGCTGCAATTGCAGCATCAGGTGGGTTTTCACTGTCTTCACCAATCAATTTGTCCAAAGCTGGCATGAGCACGTGCATAAAAATCGGGCCTGTCGAGGCAAACACCGAACGTAGTTTTTTGGGGCCAAACTGATAGCCTGCCAAAGCACCCATAGCAATACACGGGTAAGCCAAACCAAATAACCATAAATGCCGTTTTTTATCCTTAAACTGATGTTCACTGTGCTGCTGCTCAAGCAAGGTCAGTGCATTCATGCGGTACTCCTTTTTATTTTAGATAGAACGCTTGCTCATTATTGGTAAAATCAGTTGTGATAATTATTCATTTTCAGACATAGTATATTCAAAACAAGACATCACTTTAAAAATATGAATCCTCACATTCCATCTATTCCAGCCCGATATTATTTGCGTTTGCTGCCTTTATTGCTGCAACGCGAGATGGATTTGACTGAGCTTTTTCAGCTGTTAGGAACGGATTTGAGCAGCTATGTACAACAGGAGGATGCCAAGCTTTCTCTGGCACAAATTGAAACCTTGGTCAGCTATTTACTTAAATTTCCAGAAAACCGTGATTTGGCATTTGAGCTCGGTCGCTCCTTAAAATTGAGTGCCCATCATTTGGTGGGCTATGCCTTACTCAGCTGTGAAAATGTCATGCAGGCCTTAGGCGTGATGTCGCAATATTTCAGCTTAATCATGCCGAACTTTCGACTAAAAGTGACTGAGTTAACAAACGTCGTGGTTTTAGACATTCACCCGCTGCAAGCCATGAGCACGCTCACATTGAATTTTCATTTAGAAGCCATTGCAGTAGGTTTTTGCAGCAGTTTTGCAGAATTACTCAATCACCAAGTTAAACCCTATGACATTCATTTATCGGTGTTTCAACCGACTTATGTACAAGCTTTACAGCAACTCAAGCCCGCTCAATTTCACTTTGGTACACTCATTCGTCCTAGCATTAAAATCTTTATTCAAGCGGATAATTTAGACACGAAGCTCCCCAAAGCAGATGCATTTTCATTGAACATTTTGGAACAACAGTGCCGCGAACAACTGAAACAAATCAGTTTAGATGGAGAGATTATTGACTGGATCAGCATGATGCTCCGCGAAGCATCTCCTCCGCCAAGTTTTGAAGACTGTGCACAAATGTTGAATGTCTCAAGTAAAACCCTGCAGCGCTACTTAAAAAAGCAGGGTGCCAATTTTAATACCATTCGTAAGCAGGTCATTTTAAGCCGTGCTGAGCATCTGCTGATGCACACCAACAAAAGCATCACCGAAATTAGTTTTGAGCTGGGCTACTCCACGGCAGCGAATTTTTGTAGGACATTTAAAGCTGAATTAGCTACCACACCACAGATGTATCGGCTAAATTCCACGCCGAAGATAAGCTGAACTTTTTAGCCTCAATAAAGGATGCTTTAAAAAGAGTTCATAACGAATGAAACAATGATTATCCTGCCAAAATAAATGTCGAAATGCCTGCTAGTTTTTATTTCAATATCAATAGTAATTTGATATATAACTGTATAATAAAACAGATTTTAAATTTATTTTTTGGGGCAAGGATGCGCGAAACTGATCACGAAATTATTCAACTTTTTAAACAACACGTTCACCCGCTTTCAAGCAAACTCACCGAAATGTTAAATGAACATTTCTCCCACCAAACAGAACGTCGTGGTTGCGGCTATACGCAGGCGACACGTGTTTTAGCGGACTATATTAACAGCCCCAGACTCAGCCAAGATTTTGCCGACTTAAAACTGTTTGACCAATACGAAACCAAGACCTTAAAAGTATTGCTTGAGCAATCGCAGTACATGATTTCAGATTGGCATAATTTAGATTTGAATGAGAAAATTCAACCGCTGCTCACAACCGAAAACAGCTCTGAATTTGCTCAGCAAGTGCAACGTCAGCGGCAGTTACAACTACAATTACGCAGTATCACCGCACAAGCGCAACTGGAAGAAACTCAAATTTTGTGCCAACTGATTGCCGATATTATTCTCCCGCAAAACACAGCGAAAACAGGTTTGGTTGAGCTCAAAGCCTTGGATGAAAAACCGAAAGTCGGTTCTTGCCCCATGGCTGAAAATTTCTTTCTTAAAATTGCCCATGGCCGCGTCTTAAGACAGGGTGAACTCAATATATTTGTCGATGAACAACAGCAGCCCTTATTGCTGGAAAAACTCAATATGGGAGATGATCATTCTTGTATTAGCCTCAAACCGATCCTGATGAATGGGGTGTGTTTGCCTGCGGGTTCATTGTTCTCAGTCAACTATGATCGCACAGCCATTCAAAACAAAACTCAAAACCAGCAATACAAAGGTTATGTAATTCCCTATTCTGAGATCAACGGCTTTTGGTTTTTAAGACTCACGACCTTAGCCATTTCTCCTGAAAATCGTGCACGTGCTTTTACAACACATTATCAGCAGCAAGTTGAAAATGGTTTATTTAGTCCGGGAACTACACGCCTACAACAATTGGTTGATGTCGCGACAGCGCAAATACGGAACTAAACGCATGCTACAGGTTTGCTACTCACCAGATTATTATGCTCAGACCCATACCAACAGTATGGAAAAACTGAGCGCTGTGGCCGATGCTTTAGATTTGCTTGGTATCGCGCAGTTCCACCGCCCTGAAAAGCTCTCCATAGATATTTTAAAACAACTGCATGATCCAAAATATGTCGATGCTTTTGATACAGGCTTCCCTGAAAAGTTAGCCACGTTCCAAGGTTTTAAGCCTTGGAATACTCAACTGCGTGATGCGGTGTACCAGATTAATGCAGGGCAACTCCTCGCAGCAGAATTGGCATTCAAACATCAAATTTCGGCCAATATTGCACAAGGCTTTCATCATGCGGTTTACGAACACGGTGGGTCTTTTTGTACCTTTAACGGGCTGGCTTTGGTCGCGCAACAATTTCCAGATAAACGTATTTTCGTGCTGGACTGTGATCAGCATGGCGGTAATGGCACGGCAGAATTTACCCGCCGTTTTGACAACTTTTTTAATTATAGTATCTATGGGTTGGCTTTTGGCTGTCCGACCTACGAACGTTCAGAAACCTATCATGTACACAAACATCAAGGAAACTTCAGCCAATACATTTTAGCAATCCATCAAGCTTTTCAACGTGCCCTAGACTGGAACGCTGATTTAATTATCTTTCAGGCGGGAATGGACTGCCATCAAAATGATCCTTGCGGCTCATCATGGTTCAGCACAGAACTGATTGAAAAACGAGATGAAATTGTGTTTCGCTTGGCCAAAAAGCATCAACTGCCTTTGATGTTTGTTTTAGCTGGCGGTTATCAAGCACTACCAGAACTGGTCAAGCTTCATGTGGGAACGTTTCAAACTGCTTATCAAACTTACTATGCTGAATAAAAAATGCCAGCATATTGACATACACTGGCATGGATAGTTCGGCTATTTAATTAAGAAAAATCAAGCTCTTTCTCAAAACCTTTTAACTCATAACGCGCCATCGCTAAGTTAGACTTGGTACGGTCAAGTACCAAATATAAAAACAATGTTTCATTGCTATCAAGCGGACGAATCAAATGATATTGCTTACCCAAAGTAATCAAAATATCTTCAATGTTATCGTTTAATTGTAATGCTTTCGCAACCTTGCGCTTAGAACGTACAACTTCAGTATTACCTGCAGCTGCTAATTCTAAGTCCACACCACTCCCCTGAGTCGCGAGTGCTAAGCCACTGTCACTGTCGACCAGCGCAGCAGCAACAAAACCATCAATCCCTGTTAACGCATCTAAACTAACACGTGCCATCTTATTCTTACCTCTAGTTATAGGGTTACCCCAAAAAATTTAAAGACCTAGTTTCTTACGCAACTTTCCAATAAAACCGCGTAATTTATTCATTTGTCCTGTTTCTACTTGTTGTGTATCTACCTGATACTTCACTTCATTTTGATCAATAAACCGACCTAATTGCAGTAGAACAGCACATGCTACAAAATTCAATACCCTTTCATTACTTAAAGTTAAGGATTGTTTTACTTGATCAATTTGTGCGCCTTGTGAGAAGGACGTTGCCATCTTTAAAAAGTCACGACGTTGTAAATTTTTTTCAAACTGAGGCCATATTTCAAGTTTAAAGTTCTGATTCAAACTGATCTGCGGTAACTGAATCGCAGGTGAAGCATTCACCACTTTCCATAGCCAAACTCTTAAGTCATAAACGTCTTTATCTTTAATCGTATCTTGGACCAACTGCGCAGTTGCATACGTTTGGTTCAAGGTCTCATTAAACTGAATCTCTTTATTCGGCTCGACCCAAACACGTTCGGTCCGTGTATCGACCAAAGCGAGAAAACCATGGGCATCGAACAACTGAATATAGCCATTACGTGGTGTAAAAATTTCGCTAAAAACCTGTTCCGTGGTCATTACTGGGTTCAGCACTGTAGGCATAACAGATTGAATAGGCATAATGACTTCAAGCGTTGACTTCACAGACGCGGTAAGTTCATGTTGTGATACTACCTTTCTAGATAACCAATCATGCAAATGCTCTATGTTTGAAAATGGATAGAACAATTGATCTCCGACAATGTGCCCTGCATTTTCAACCTTTTTGACCAGACGCAAATACACAATATTTTGAATAGTCAGCAACTTTTGAATGCCAGGTGAATTAAAAAAAACATCATTGACCAGCAATAAATCGATTTTTTGCTCAGCAAGATTGACCCATCTCACATTCAAATTTTCAGGTAAAGACAGTAAAATTTGTTCTTTTAGTTGCTCTAACGAGTTTAAACTTAAACCAAATACTGCAATATTTATTACGTTTTTCATGCCCAAACCCACAACAACCTCACCCTTCAAATCACTGCATCACGCCGATTGATATAATTAAAAATTAATAAATATAGAATTTCTTATGATGCAATGCTGAGCGGTGCATTGCTTAATCGCGCACTTAACTCTTTGTAGTAATACAGCATCTGCCCCATCAGAATATCTGTGTGCGTGACAGCCACCATGACCATAGGATGCAATGGATGGTTGACAGCCGTTAAAAAGACTTTGCCATTGTCCGCATCAAGGGTAATGGTTTGGCACCCCATCAATTGAATTTCTGTAATAAATGCATTTACCATAGCCAAGATAGAGCTGCTGACTGCTGCAATTTTTCCTGTATTGTCGATATTTTTCTTTGAGGCCAAAGCAAGCTCAAAACCATCCGATGAGCACAACATCACAAAGTCGATGCCTGTAACGGTATTTAAAAAATGTTGTAACTCGATGTGAGCAGATTCAATCAGTGCTTGCGGAATTTCACGTGAACTATTCATTTATTCTACCTATGCAACTGCAGATTCTGCTTGCATTTCTATTGTTGTAATTAGTGTTTCAATCATCAGTAAAACATCATCTTGTTCACGCGCATCAACGGCAAACAGCGGAAATTGTTTTTGATGGATCTGCATCCAATCACGGTAAATTTTGAGCTTATGTTCATCTTCTTGATCTAAATGTGTAATACCAACCACCACATTTGATCCATACTGCTCAAATGCTTTTAAATAAAACTCTAAATCTTTTAAACGATCTGCTTGGCTATGATCAATCAAGATCACGATTCCTATTGCACCCTTACAGACAATAGACCACATAAAATCAAAACGATCTTGGCCTGGAGTACCGTACAGGCCTATCTGCGTACCGTCATCAAGGCTAATTTCACCGTAATCAATACCCACAGTCGTCAAAAATTTATGATGTGCTTCGGTATCAGTGTTTACTGCTTCTGTCGTCACGACAGGAATATCAGACAATGCTTGAATGGCCGCAGATTTTCCTGCCCCCATGGTTCCTCCGAAAACAATTTTGTACTGCTGTAGTATCATCAAGAAGCCCCAAGAACAACAAAATGCCTAATAAGTCACATTATATTTAATTTTATTGACAAAAAACATCAAATTTTAAACCATTCAGTAAAACTCACTTACACATTCCCCTACTTTTTGTATACCTTTTAAGCTTTTTTATACACACGTATATCATTTAAATTAACTTAAGTATTTGTCTTTTCTTATTATTTAAATTAAATAATAAGAATCATACTCAGTTAAGTAGTGATTGGCTTTTTTTACCAGACAAAATTCAATCTATAACTCAGATCAAAAAATATATTTGAAATATTTTTTTCAATCAATAAAACAAGAAACTTCACGTTTTTCTTATACTTAGTCGATGGACTCTTCGCTTAATTTCTATATTTAAACAAAATCTCACACGTCGATTTTGATTCTTTATTCGGGCTTGAACTGTACTCTTTGGCTTATTCAAAGAAGGGATAAGTTTTTTTCTAGTGGTTTATTTTCATTACAGAATGAAACTGGTAAGGCTCATCAGAGCTGTAATCACGATGAACTTTGAAGAGGCTTCAGTTATTCGATGCATTTATCTCACTAACGTTCTCATCATAAAAAAATCCTCCAAAGTATTGGAGGATTTTCGGTACAGATTGAAAGTAAGCTTATACTTGCACACTCACTTGACGTTGCTGTCGTGACGCTGGCAAAAGTTCTTCGAACATTTGCATCAGTTCAGAGTTCTCAGTTTGCCATTTCGGCTGCTTGTCTTTATCAATCAACAAGGCACGGACACCTTCAAGCATGTCACCCTGCTCAAACCAAATATCTTGTAAATCACGCTCCAATTGCATGCACTGTTCTAACGATAGCCCGCGCCCTACATGCTGAAGTTTTAGGCTGATTTGCTTGGCTAGCAAAGAACGCTGTTGTAAATTTGCTAAGATCTTTTCAGCCCAATCCATATAATCACTATCTAATGTATTGGCAAGGCTGTCTTCAATTTGGGCCAATTCAGCATGAGAAAAATGCTGGCGAATCGCATCTTCATACTGTTTTAATTCACTAGGCGCAGGTTCTCTTAAATAACGCGCAATAGTCTGTTCAATAGATTGTTGGGTTAATTGCGCGGCATGTCCCAGTTCTGTTTGTAACTGCTCTAAGTGTTCACTCGGCACCAAGTAATCAATTAAATCTAAGTGCAAAGCATCACTACTACTAATCTGTTCACCCGTCACTGCCATATACACACCGATATCGTCTAAACGAGACAGAAAATGGGTTGCACCGACATCGGGAAAAAAACCGATCGCGGTTTCTGGCATGGCAAAACGTGATTTTTCACTGCTAACAATAATCTGGCAAGCTTGTGCCAAACCAAAACCACCACCCAAAACATAGCCATCTAAAAACACCAATACAGGTTTCGCATATTGGCGCAGGCTTTTTAGCATGTGATATTCATCGGCAAAATAGCGCTGATAATTGGCAGTTCCATTTTGATAACTATCATAGAGGAAGCGAATATCCCCACCTGCACAAAAGGCTTTCGGGCTATTGGAGTTAATCAAGATCGCTTGAACTTGTTCGTCCTCGCGCCACAGTTCTAGCTGCTGGCTAATGCCATGAATCATACTTAAGGACAGTGCATTCAGATGACTCGCGCGATCTAGCGTAATCACGCCTAAATGCCCTTGGAGGCTGATCTGTAAATTATTTTCCATGCGCAGACTCCTTTTATTGATTTTTAAATTGTGCTGGACGCTTTTCCACAAAGGCTTTCATGCCTTCTTTCTGGTCAGACGTCGCAAAGATGGAATGAAAAGTACGACGCTCAAAGCGTAATCCTTCACTTAAACTCACTTCAAAAGCACGATTAATGCTTTCTTTTATCATCATGGTGGCAGTGAGGGATCTTTCCGCAATTTTTTCCGCAGCTTCTAGGGTATAAGCCAATAATTCTTCTTTCGGTAGCACACGCGCCACTAAACCACTTTGCTCTGCCTCAACCGCGCCCATTTGCCTTGCGGTTAAACACATTTCCATGGCTTTGGCTTTACCCAATGCCAACGTTAAACGCTGCGTTCCACCAATACCAGGAATCACACCGAGTGTTACTTCAGGCAAACCAAATTTGGCATTATCCGCACAATAGATAAAATCGCACATCAGGGCCAACTCACAGCCGCCACCCAGTGCATAACCACTCACCGCAGCAATCAAAGGTTTACGACGCAGCGCAATTCGATCTGCTAAATGGAAAAAATCATCAAAATAGATATTCGGGAAATTCAGCTCTGCCATTTCTTTAATATCGGCACCAGCGGCAAAGGCTTTTTCCGAACCCGCCAACACCATACAGCCAATTTCAGCATCGCGTTCAAATTGGTCTAAGGCTTGGTTAATTTCAGCAATCAGTTGACTATTCAAGGCATTCAACGCTTTAGGACGGTTCAAGGTAATCACCCCGACGCCTTTACGCTTTTCAACTAAAATCGTGTCCCACTGTAAATCTTCGATGAATGTTTTTTCCCACTGCATGTTGCGATCCTTCTTCTATAAACCAGTGCACATGTAACGTTAAAATCTCGTGATCACTCACATGTGCAAGGGTCAGTTTTTTCGATATTGGCTTTATAAACTACGGGCAATTACGAGGCGTTGGATATCACTGGTGCCTTCGTAAATCTGACAAATTCGGGCATCCCGATAAATTCGCTCAATCGGGAAATCTTTCAGATAGCCATAACCCCCAAAGATTTGTAAGGCATTTGAACAAACCCGCTCGGTCATTTCAGAGGCAAATAATTTCGCCATCGAAGCTTCAGTTAAACACGGCTGACCCGCTTCTTTTAAACGCGCCGCCTGATGCATCAACTGACGTGCCGCGGCAATTTCTGTTGCCATACTGGCCAGTCGGAACGACACCGCTTGCTGCTCAAAAATTGGCTTCCCAAAAGCTACACGCTCTTTAGCATAACGGGTGGCTTCCTCCAAAGCAGCACGCGCCAATCCAACAGCCTGCGCGGCAATGCCAATACGCCCACCTTCCAGATTCGACAAGGCAATTTTTAAACCTTCACCCTCTTTACCCAACAACATGCTTTTGTGCACACGTACATCAGTCAAGGCAATTTGGCAGGTGTCAGAGGCATGTAAACCCAATTTTTCTTCGACCCGAATCACTTCATAACCCGGCGTATTACGCGGGACTAAAAAGGCACTCATACCTTTTTTTCCTGCGCTCGGATCGGTCACGGCAAACACAATAATCACGCCTGCATTGTGTCCTGAAGTAATAAATTGCTTGGCACCATTGATAATGTAATGGTCACCATCTTTCACGGCGCGGGTTTTAATGGCTGCGGCATCGGAACCTGTGTGTGGTTCGGTCAGTGCAAAAGCGCCAATCATTTCCCCTTTGGCTAAAGGCACGAGGAATTGCTGCTTTTGCTCCTCAGTACCAAATTTCAAAATCGGCACGCAACCCACTGAATTATGCACACTCATAATGGCTGAAGTTGCACCATCCGCAGCGGCAATTTCTTCTAACGCCAGTACATAGGCCAAGTTGCCTGTTGCCGATCCACCCCATTCTTCAGGCACCAACATGCCCATAAAACCCAATTGCCCCATTTGCTGTAAGGCTTGCGCAGGAAAAGTTCCCTGTCTATCCCACTCACTGGCATAGGGTTTAATTTGTTCTTGGGCAAAGCTTTTTGCCATGTCCTGAATCAGGACTTGTTCTTCAAAAAACATACCTTGTCGATCCCACTCACTGGTATTCGGTTTCATCTGTTCTTGGGCAAAACTTTTCGCCTTGTCCTGACTCAGGACGTGTTTCTCAGTGAATTGCATAAATCCTTTCCTTACAATCTCTTCAATTTAAACAGTAGCCGCAGTTTGTTGTTTAGCAATTTCCTGATTGCGCAGTAAAAAGCGTTGAATCTTCCCACTTGGTGTTTTTGGAAGTTCAGTCACAAACTCAATCAAACGCGGATAGGCATGGGCAGATAAGCGTTTTTTCACAAATTGGCTCAGTTCATTTTCGAGTTCAGTACTGGCTGCACTTTCACCCGATAAAATCACAAAAGCTTTTATGACTTCTGTACGCTCAGGATCAGGCACACCAATCACGGCTGCTTCAATCACTGCATCATGCTCTAGCAAGGCACTTTCGACATCAAAGGGACCTACGCGATAGCCTGAAGTGGTAATCACATCATCACTGCGTCCGACAAAACTCATGCTGCCATCAGTATGTATTTCAGCGGTATCACCGGTTAAATAATAATGTCCAATAAAGGGTGATTTACGACTTTCTTGATAACCGCCAAACCACATCATCGGAGATTGGCTAATATCCACCGCTAAAATTCCCGGACTATCTGCACCGAGTTCATTGCCCTGTTCATCTAGTGCCACAACACGATAGCCGGGACTGGCAAAACCGGCCGATCCTGCTCGAACCTCGTGTTCCAATGCATGATGATTACACACCACCATCCCGACTTCAGTTTGACCATAGTGGTCAAAGATCGGGGCATCTAACACTTGTTTGAACCAGCGAAACACTTCAGGATTCAAGGGCTCACCTGCACTGCTGACGACACTGAATTTGCCACGGAGTTTCGCCATTTGCTTTGGATCGGCCGCCATCATCATGCGGTAAGCTGTGGGTGCACCTGCCAAGTTATTCACGCCATAGTCATCAACGATCTGGCATAGACTGTCGGCGGTAAATGCGCCTTCATAAAAAATGGTTGGATGACCCAATAAGAGCGGGCCTGTAATGCCGTAATACAACCCATAGGCCCAACCTGGATCGGCAATATTCCAAAACGAATCTTCAGCTCTTAAACCAATCGCATCTTGCATATAGGCACCAAATGCAATCAGCGCTTTGAGTGGCACTTGCAAGGGTTTAGCAGGGCCTGTCGTACCCGAAGTGAACATCAACAAGAACGGATCTTGGATGTTCATCATCTCCAATTCGCACTGATCAGATTGGCGATCGACCTCTGCCCAAAAACTATAATCTCCTTGATACAGCCCTGTACCTTTGGCTCCCGTGACCGTCACAATGGCAGGGCAACCGTCTACTTCATGCAATTTGTCGCGATTACCGACATCGGTGACCACCAATTTACTTTGAGCCAACTGTAAACGATGCTCAATGGCTTTCGGTCCAAATGCAGTAAATAAAGGTTGATAGACTGCACCAATTCGCCATGCCGCTAAAATGGTAATAATCAGCTCAGGCGTGCGTGGCAATAAACCCGAAACACGGTCACCTTTGCTAACCCCTTGCGACTTTAAAAAGTTAGCAAATTGGCTGGCACGTTGTTGTAACTCTCGAAAGGTATATTGCTCTTTACGACCATCTTTACCCTGCCAAAACAAGGCAATCTGCCCCGGCAAAGCATGCCGATCACAGCACTCATAACACGCATTCAGCGCATCGACTGAACCTGATAGAAACCGTTGCGCAGCCTGCTGTAAATCAAAGCTTTGCTGCGCTTGTTGATAATTTGAAGTCATCCTTTCACCTCAGTCACATTTTTTGTTATTCACGACAAGGGTTTTTTATCGGGTGCACTCATTGCACCCTTTCATTTCTTTTAAATCAATTTTCTCGGGGTAAGTATTGCTGGATAATGCTAGAAAAATCTAAATGCGCATTGCCTTGTAAACACAGTTGTTGATAAAGCTGCTGTGCTAAACCACCGAGTAATACAGGTTGCTTGACTTGGCCTGCCGCTTCAATGGCCAAACCTAAATCTTTGAGCATGAGTTGCGAGGCAAAACCGTCGGTATAACCACGTCCTGCGGGTGCATTCGGGCTAATGTCTGGCCAAGGATTACATATTTCAGAACTCCAGCAACGACCACTTGAACTATTGATCACCCCTGCCAGCGCATGTGTATCAATCCCCAATCGGCTGCCCAGTGCCATGCCTTCTGCCACCGCTGCCATCGAAATGCCCAGAATCATATTATTGCAAATTTTAGCAATTTGCCCTGCACCGACCGCACCACAATGCACGGTGTTTTTCCCCATCAAACCAAGAATGGGCTTCACTTGCTCATAAGTCGCATCATCGGCACCGACCATAAAAGTCAAGGTACCTGCTTTGGCACCAATAGTGCCCCCAGAAACAGGTGCATCGCAGACCTGAATCTGATGCTTTAAGCCTTCAGCCGCCACATCTTTAATGGTTTGCGGATCAATGGTACTGGAATCGATACATAAGCTGCCTGCCCGCATGACTGCCAAAATCCCAGTTTCCCCCAAATACACTTCACGTACATGCTTGGCTGCGGGTAACATGCTAATCACCACATCTGCTTGCTCAGCAGCCGCCTGCGGGCTGTCACAGACAATCCCGCCACTTTCGGCAAACTGCTGCAAGGCTTTTTCACTCAGGTCATAACCCAGAACCGTTTGCCCCGCTTTGAGCAGGTTCTGCGCCATCGAACCGCCCATATTGCCTAAACCAATGAATGCTATCTTCATCTCGCTACTCCTTAGCGTAAACTGATGGTGGTATTGACTTCCCCCGCTTCTTGGCTGTCTTCAAACCAACGACTGGTAATAGTTTTAGTTTGCGTATAGAACTGTACCGCTTGTTTGCCATAAGGACCTAAATCACCCAATTTCGAGCCACGTGAACCTGTGAAGCTAAAGAATGGCACAGGGACTGGAATTGGAATATTGATACCCACTTGACCAATATCAATACGGTTTTGGAAAGTCCGTGCGACGGCGCCGCTTTGGGTAAATAAGCCCACACCATTACCAAATGGGTTGGCATTCACCAGTTCAATCGCCTCATCCAACGTATCCACACAGAGAATCGTCAGAACTGGACCAAAGATTTCTTCTTTATAAATGCGCATATCCGTCGTGACTTGGTTAAACACCGTTGCCCCGACAAAGTTGCCATTTTCATAGCCCTTGACTTGAATATCACGACCATCCAGCAGCAGTTCGGCGCCTTGTTCTACACCACTGTTAATCAGATCAATCACACGGGCTTTGGCACGCGGTGAAATCACAGGGCCAATGTCCGTATTCGGCTCATGTCCTGCATTCACACTCAAGGTCTTCGCTTTTGCAACCAACTCATTGATCCAGTGTTTACTGTCACCGACCATGACTGCAACTGAAAGCGCCATGCAACGTTGCCCTGCCGCACCAAACGCTGCTCCGACCATGGCATTTAAGGTTTGTTCTTTATTGGCATCAGGCATTACGACCACATGGTTTTTCGCGCCCATCATCGATTGCACGCGCTTGCCATGTTGACCTGCCAAGTTATAGACATGCGTACCGACAGCAGTTGAACCCACAAAAGAAATGGCTTTAATGTCTTGATGCGTACACAGGGCATCGACCACGTCTTTGCCACCATGCACTACATTCAGTACGCCTGCGGGAATACCTGCTTCGATTGCCAACTCGACCAACATCATGGTGGAGAGCGGATCTTGTTCAGATGGCTTCAAAACAAAGGTATTGCCGCAGACGATTGCCATTGGGAACATCCACAAAGGAATCATCGCAGGGAAGTTAAATGGAGTAATGCCCGCACAGACGCCCAAAGGTTGTTGCAAGGTATAGGTATCTACGCCACGTGCCACACCTTCGGTATATTCACCCATTTGCAAGGTGCCAATTGAACATGCATGTTCCACCACCTCTAAACCACGCTGAATATCACCTTCCGCATCCGCCAAGGTTTTGCCTTGTTCGGCTGTGAGTACCTGTGCAATTTTCTTGGCATTGTCACGAATCAGTTGCTGTAGTTTCAGCATAATGCGCATACGCGCTTGAATCGGGGTTTCTCTCCAACTCGCAAAAGCAGATTTTGCTGAGCTAATCGCGGCTTGTATTTCCTCAGGTGTTGCAAAAGGGACTAAACCAATCACTTCTTGGGTTGCTGGATTGATAATGTCTTGCCATTGTTGAGTTTTAGACTCGATAAACTCACCGTTAATCAAAAGTTTAGCTGTGGTAATTTGGATTTTAGAAACCGTATTCATAACCTCTCCATAGGCATTCATTTTTATTGTGTCATTGTTGAAATATACGACTTAAACCGTATATTCAATTTCTGCGTTTCAACTCAGACTAGCAAAGAAAACTTTGACCACCAATGCAGATTGGTGCACGATGGTTGTGCAATTTTGCACAGGATGTGGAAAATAAAAAATGAAAGTAGATTGGGATCATCTGCAGTTTTTTTTGGTCTTGGCACGCGCTAAAACCCTGACCAATGCAGCACGGATTATTGGAGTCGAACACAGTACTGTGGCACGGCGGGTACAGTCTTTAGAAATCGCTTTAGGTACACCGCTGTTTAAACGTGAAGCCACAGGCTATGAACTCACCGTCGATGGCATGGCTCTGGTTCCGCGCGTAGAGCAAATGGAACAGGCCTTTTTGCAAATTCAGAAACCGCAACAGCCACTTGAAGGTCGTGTACGCATTGGCGCACCTGAGGGTTTCGGTACGGCATTTTTAACCCAGTTATTGGCCGAACTGTCATTGCAATTTCCACTACTCACGATCGACCTGATTCCTGTACCGAAGATGATGAAGCTGTCACATCGTGAAGCGGATATTGTGATTTCAATTGACCGTCCAAAATCAGGTCCCTACATCATTACCCGACTGACCGATTACTGTTTAAAAATTTATGGCAGCAAGCGCTATCTGGCACAGCATCCGCCTATACAGCGGATGGAAGATTTAGCGACCCATCGCTTTGTCAATTATATTGATGATCTGATTTATAGTTCGGAGCTGTATTGCTTGGAACGGCTACCCATTCCTCTGACGGCAAATTTTCGTAGTAGCAGTATTTTGGCCCAGCAAATAGCGGTCAATGCAGGAGCTGGATTGGCCATTTTGCCGCAATTTCTAGCCCATGACCAACCCGACTTAGAACAAGTGCTGCCCGAGCAGGTACGCTTCACACATACCTTTTGGATGCTGACTTTTGTCGACCTGCAACACGAGCCACGGATTAAATTGGTCTGGGATTATTTGCGGAAACAAGCCGACTTAAAACAAGGCATGTTGATGGATTAAATCATACACAGCAGGTTCTTATTTATATTCCCCCGTCGCAATACGTCGAGCCAGTTGTTCCAAACGATCGACTTTTTGTCGTTGCGGTAAAACATGGCAGACCATCTCGGCGGTATAATCCACAGCTGTATTGGGAATCAGCGGTCGAGTCTGACTTGTTACATAGTCTTGACTACTGAGTAACGAGCCATTTTTTTTAAAATTGGCAGATGAACGAATGCTATAGACTTCATTGTCACAGCCAACTCTGTATAGCGCGAGTGAGTAATCCCCTAACTCCAAGCCGTCTTTTTCTTTGTCACTCTTAATGAGATATTTGACCCAATATTCAACTTCATTACGACTCGTATCAAGCATTTTCACTCGATCAAAATCGACATAAACATATTGTGAGCGATCATAATTTGCATTCACAAACGTCCATTCGGCAAACGCAGATCCTCCCCATAATACACAAAGAAAACCCAATAAAATACGACTTAACACATCACTATCCCCCAAGATAGACGGGCAAGATTATAGCAACTCCCTTATATAAAGCACATGAAAAATCAAACTAACATACTGAAATATATCTATTTAAATAGCTATAAATTAGAAAGTTTCAGCACATATTTCTCTACTTAGTTATAACTGGTTATCACTCTAGATAGACTATGTGGTTTGTTTTGCATACGGCGAATAGCCTATTTTGTTTACTAACACGCAGTGTAATCCTCTTGATATTTTCAAATAGCTACCATTATTGATTTTTAGCGTGGTGATCTTGGAAGCCAAATTAAAGCCATAAAAAGATCAATAGCCACAGTCCTTCCATTTATTTTAGTAGCACTATGAATATGTTTAACTTTGCAAAATCGACGACAAAAATTAAAGCCATGCATGTGCATGGCTTTACTTGAAGGGATTGAACTAACTCGTTTTATAGCTTTAAGCTGGAATTTGTTGCGTAATACAGTGAATATTACCACCGCCCAACAAAATTTCACGCGCTGGTACACCTGTAATTAAATAGTCAGGGTACATTTGCTGAAATAAGCGCTGTGCTTGTTGATCCGTGTTTTCATCGAATAATGGGAAAATGATCTGCTGGTTACTAATCAGGTAATTCACATACGAACCTGCCAAGCGATTGCCTTCAACACGCTCAATCGCATTGCCTTTTTGCACATCGTTGGTTTCATTTTCACGCGCATACAGTGGGCCTGGTGCTGGTAGTTTCCAGACTTTTAAACGACGACCTTGTGCATCCACTGTATTTTCCAAAACCTTCAATGCCGCCATAGAACGTGCATATTGAGGATCAGTTTCATCATCGGTCCAGTGCAATGCCACTTCACCCGGGCGAACGAAACAGCACATATTATCTACATGCCCATCTGTTTCATCGTTATAGACCCCATCTGGTAACCAAATGAAAGTCGTGACGCCTAAACACTCTTGTAAAATTTCTTCAATGTCGTCTTGTGTTAAATCTGGATTACGATTTGGGTTGAGCAGGCATTCTGCCGTGGTTAAGAGTGTACCTTCACCATCCACATGGATGGAGCCACCCTCTAGCACTAAGGGTGTAGAAAAACTTTCCAGCTCATGCATCGCAGAAATTTGCTTGGCAATGAGCTGGTCTTGATCCCATGGGAAATACAAGCCGCCATCTTCTCCGCCCCAAGCATTGAATACCCAGTCAATACCGATACGTTCACCTTGTGCATTTTTAACAATCGAAGGTCCAGTATCACGCGTCCACGCATCGTCACTTTCCATTTCATATAATGTCACTTCTGCAGGCATAGTTTTGCGTGCTTTTTCCATTTCTGAAACAGGAACAGCCATAAATACAGGCGTCTTTTTTAAAATAGCCGCTGCAACTTGGGCAAAAGCCTGTTGTGCTGGCTGTGCATTGTCACGTCAGTTATCAGTACGATACGGCCAAATCATCCATACTGCTTCTTGCACTGCCCATTCACCCGGCATACTAAAACCCTGTTGCTTTGGGGTTTTGATTGTTTTTTGCTTTTCAACTACAAGTTCCATTTTAAACTCTCTTGAATTTTAACATTTCCAAATTTTTGCTTTAGTGAATTAAAGTCGTTCACGCACACTGTTTTAAGCTTCCTCAATTGGCGTTCCCAAAGAGATTGGCTGCTTTTTAATTTTCTTATACACCACTAAACCAATGCCTACGCATAACCAAACCCCACCAAATTCGAGGGCTGATTTTTCCAAGTTGATCCATAAACCTAACAATGAAAATACAGATGCCAAAGGTAAAAATAGGTTCATAAACAGATTTTTAAAGCCTGATCGCGCTTTAGCAATTACAAAGAATTTCATAAAGACCGAGAAATTCACCATGGTAAAGGCAATTAAGGCACCAAAACTGACAAAACTCACCACCGTTGCAAGGTCGACATAAATTGCCAATAACGAAATTAAACCGACAAAGAAGATTGAATAAAGTGGCGTACCGAGTTTTGTGCTGACCGATCCAAACACTCTTTTATTGAATACTCCATCACGCCCCATAATGTACATTAAACGTGAAGCGCTGGCATGGGTTGCTAAACCTGAAGCGAAGGCATTCATAATTTGCACGCTTAATAATGCCGTTTGAAATGCTGCACCACCCACAATCAAGGCAATTTCAGGCAAAGCTTCGTCAGGGTTCTTAAATTGAGCCAAGGTTGGGAATTGCAATGTAACAAACCACGACACCGTAATAAAAATTGCGCCCCCCAATAACGTGGTCCAAATAATTGCCTTTGGAATGGTTTTAGTTGGATTTTTCGTTTCATGTGCGAGTGTCGAAACTGCATCAAAACCTAAATACGAAAAACACACCAATGACACTCCCGCAACCAGTGTACCCAGTTCTGGCTGACCACTAAACATTGGTTTCATGGTTACAACGTGGCTATAACCTTGTGAACTTCCAATTCCTGTCACCACCAGATAGATAAATACCAGCATCATGATCAAAGTCGCAATCACAAAAACAAAGCTGAAATTGGCAAGAATATTAATGCGAAAGCTATTAATCAGGGTAACCATGATAAGCACCCAAACAGTGTAGGACACATCAGGAAAGAGTGAATTCAGATAAAATCCTGCCAACAACGCATTAATCAGCGGCAACAGCATGTAATCTAATAACGAACACCACCCCACAAAAAAGCCCATGGTTTTGCCACAAGTTTCACTAGTGTAGGTATAAGCAGAACCTTCCTTGGGTGAGAGTCGACTAAAACGTGCATAACTTACTGCGGTTAACAGCATGGCAACCAACGCTAGTAAATAAGCCAAAGGCACTTGCCCATTGGTCACTCTTGAAATAATCCCAAAAGTATCAAATACCGTCGCTGGCGCCATATAGGCAACCCCAATGACAACCACTTGCCAAAGGGAGAGACTCCTGTGTTTATTATCGCCTTCCATGCTTTTACTCCTGTAGCAATGCAAGCTCTTTCTTCCGTGCATTAGTTGTTTCAACTAACAACACCTATATTGAGAAGGACATCCTTTTCCTTCCCAATACTCCCTAAAACTACATTTAAATTGTTATCACATTTTCTTCTAAATAACTTTGCATGCCAGACTCACCCAACTCACGGCCAGTTCCACTCTTTTTAACCCCCCCCCACAAAGAACTCGGATGAATCATTTGGAAAGAGTTAATCCAGATATGTCCAGCACGCAGCCGCTTAGCAAGTGATTTACCATGATCGACTGAGCCCGTCATAATGGTTGCAGCCAAGCCAAACTCCGAATCATTTGCCACTTGAACGGCTTCATCTTCTGTTTTAAAAGTACGGCAGCACATGACTGGACCAAAAATTTCTTCTTTCCACAGGCGACTATTGGTCGGTACATCAATAAAGATTTGTGGACGAATATAGAAACCTTGCGCAGGACATTGAATATTTTCAGGCTCCACCAAGGCTTGCAGTTGCTCTTGTTCTGCAAGTGCTAAATATTCATTTACTTTATTAAATTGCTTTTGCGTGGTCATGGGACCCATACTGAACTGCCCTTCCGCTTCTTGTCCTAACAAAATGGCTTCTGTGGCTTGCTTCAGCTTTTGGTAAAATAGTGCAGCAATGGATTCATGCACCAATACACGCGACATGGCAGAGCACATTTGTCCCGCGTTATAGAACATTCCACCTACGGCTTTTGCCACGGCATCATCAATATCGGCATCATCTAACACTAAAAATGCAGACTTACCACCGAGCTCAAGTGTCACGCGTTTAACTGAGTTTGCTGCAGCTTGCATCACTTGAATACCAATTTCGGTACTGCCCGTAAAAGACACTTTTTGTACGTCTGGATGGCGCACCAAATGTTCAGCGGCTACTGCATCGCCCAAGACCAAATTAAATACGCCTTGTGGAAAATCAATTTGATTGAGTAATTTAATAAATTCGAGTTCTGGTAAAGGTACCAATTCCGAAGGTTTAAATACCAAAGTACAGCCTGCTGCTAAAGCGGGCGCGATTTTCCATGCACTGGTAATTAAAGGGAAATTCCATGGGGTAATTAATGCCACCACGCCCACTGGGTTTTGCTGATGGGTAAGTTCAGTACCGTGATCAGTCTGACTGGTTTTGCTGAAAGCAAATTTTTGCACTAAATCGGAATAGTAGCGGTAGCATTTAATGCTGTTATCGACATCGACTTTGGCTTGACTGATGGACTTGCCATTGTTGTGATGGGATAGTTCAACCAGTTTGTCTTTAGACTGTTCAATCGCATCTGCGATTTTATTCAGCCATGCTGCACGTTCTGCTGCACTGGTATTGCTCCAGCTTGCCAAAGCTTGGTTTGCTGCTTCAACCGCAGCATCTACATCATGGGGTGACGCTGCAATGAAATACGCGAGTGCTTGTTCACTACGCGGATTGATCACCGCAATCTCGGTAGAGCCTGTCGTTGCAGCCCATTGTCCATTGATATAATTTTTCATCTTTTTACTCGCCTTAGCATGATGGCACTCTCCAAGACTGATTGAGTCTCTTCAGCACAGCACAACTATAATTCCATTTTGCTTTTGACTATTTTTAATCTTTTTTATCCCAGCCCGTTTCGCAGGCTGACAACTTCTGAGCAACCTGATTCTGGTGAATCAGGTTGTTCTTAAATGAATGACCGTAAAACTTATAAATGACCTTCAGCTTTTAACTCTTGAATGGTATTTTGAATCGCATGACGCAAGGTTTTAACCGTAAAATCAACTTGTTCACGCGTTAAAATTAACGGTGGGGACAACACGTTCATGTGTCCAACTGGACGTACTATCAAGCCGAGTTTTTGGCAATGATTGGCGATACGCTTACCCACACCGACTGAACCATCAAACAACTCTTTGGTGTCTTTATTGCGCAAGTTTTCGATACACATCATGAACTTCTTGCCGCGTACCTGACCGACAATTTCCAAGTCAGCTAAGGTTTTTAACTGCTCTTCAAAATACACGCCAACGTCTTGCACGTGTTCACAAATATTTTCACGTTCAATGATTTCAATATTTTTTAGTGCCGCAACACAGCTCACAGGATGACCTGAATAGGTAAAGCCGTGTGTCAATAAGCCACCCTTGTGATGCGGTTTGCTGATCGCGTCATAAATTTCATCAGAAATAATGGTTGCACCCAAAGGTAAATAACCTGAAGACAAACCTTTAGCACAGGTGATGATGTCTGGAACAATGCCAAACACTTCTTCAGAAGCAAACATATGACCTAAACGACCAAATGCCGTGACCACTTCATCCGACACATACAACACGTTGTATTTCTTACACACTGCTAACGTTTTCGCATGGTAGCCTTCTGGTGGCACAATCACACCACCTGCACCCATAATTGGCTCAGCAAAGAAGGCTGCCACATTGTCTGGACCCAATTCCAAAATCGTATCTTCCAGTTCCTGCACTTTTTCATTACAGAAATCTTCCATCGATTGCGACTCAGGCTTACGGTATGGGTTCGGACATGAAACGTGATGCACCAATTGATTGTGAATTTCAAAACCAATGTGATCTGCTTCAATGCCGGTTAGACTCATACTGATATAAGTACTGCCGTGATACGCATCTTTACGTGCAATCAATTTTTTCTTTGACGGCTGACCAATTTGATGGAAATAATGGTGAATTAAACGTACTGCCGTGTCATTTGCGACAGAACCACCACAACCAAAAAACACATGATTTAAGCCTTTTGGTGCATGTTCAGCCAATTTTGCCGCTAATTTTGCCGCTGGTGCTGTGGTTTGATGACCGAATGGTGAAAAGTATGGCAGCTCCATAATTTGTGCGGATACGGCATCGGCAATTTCTTGACGGCCATAACCCACATTCACGCACCACAATCCACCAATACCATCTAAGTATTTATTGCCATGTGCATCATAAACAAAAACATTTTCACCTTTCGCCATAATTAAAGAACCTTCTTCTTTAAATGTGGTGAAATCTGTCCATGGATGAATTACATGATCTTTGTCTTTTTGCCAAATATCTTGAATATCAACTTCTACAGGTAATTTAGAGTTCATACTTTGTCCTTCCTAACGCTTCGCAGCACATCAATCCTGATGGCTGCATTTTAACTATATATTTATGAAATCATCGGTTTAAACAGCTTCTGCACAATGCGGTTGCACTGCACTCGCTTGCATAGCGTCATAATTTAAAATGGCATTCAGCAATACATCTGCACCCTGTGCCGCATCTAGTGCATAAACATCTTCAGCCTCGTTGTGGCTTAGACCATCAATACACGGAATGAAAATCATGGTGGTTGGGCAGTGCTTGGCAATATTAATTGCATCATGACCCGCACCACTGACAATGGTCTGGTTGGAATAACCCAGTGTATCCACCGCTTTTTGTACCGTTTCGACACATTCCGCATCGAAATAAGTCGCTGGGCTTAACCAATGCTGAGAGATACTAATCTCTAAGTCGTGGTGTTCCGCCAATGTTTGCAAAATTTTACGGGTTTCTTCTTCCATTTCCTTCAACACAGCATCGTTTGGATTACGCAAATCGATGGTCCATTGAATTTGCCCTGGAATGGTATTGCGTGAAGAATTCGCCACTTGCATTTCACCAAAAGTGACTAATCCCTCTGGGAAGCGTTTACGAATATTACGCTCTAACTCCGCAATCATCGCCGCTGTACCCACCATAGTATCTTTACGCATATACATTGGCGTTGTGCCTGCATGCGCTGCTTTACCTGTGGTTTCGACATCGAGCCACAAAATTGCTTGACCACCGGTCACGACACCAATAGAAATTTGGTTTTGTTCTAAAACTGGCCCTTGTTCAATATGCGCTTCATAATACGCTTTGAATGGACGTGCTAAAGGTGTTTGACCCAACTGACCGGTACGGAGCAATTCCGAATAAACCGATACACCTTGCTTGTCGGTACTGTCATACACTTTTTGCTTGGCTAGTAAGCCCGTAAATGCAGCCGAACCCATCATGGCTGGGGTAAAACGTGCACCTTCCTCATTGGTCCAAACCACAACTTCTAAAGGATGATAGGTCGTGATATCCTCTTCAGCCAAGCGCTGTAGTACTTCCAAACCAGACAGCACACCATAGATACCGTCAAAACGACCGCCTTTCGGTTGCGTATCTAAGTGGCTGCCCATAACAATGGGTAAAGCTGTTGTAGAAAGACCTGCACGTCTTAAAATTAAATTGCCAATTTCATCATAATCTATTGAAAGGTTGATTTTTTTAGCCCAATCGATCAGTAAAGAACGTCCCGCAACATCTTCATCCGATAATGCTAAACGTGTATTCCCGCCTTTATCCGTTGCGCCAATTTTTGCCATTTCCATCAGCATGTGCCACAAACGTTCCGCATTCGCTTTCATTACTAGAAACATCCATTTTATAAAATATTTTTTTGTGTTTTTACAGAACACCAAATTTCATAAATTCACTCTAGAAAAAAAACTGCATGGCAACAAGTTATATATTTTTAACCGAAGTATTAGTAAAACTTATACCCTCTTATTTCATACCAAGTTTATTGCCAGCACCATCATAAATCGCTTGCAAAACAAACCTAAATTAAAAAATAAGACGCAGCATTCAAAAATGATTAGTGCATTGATATTAATCAGATTTACAAAAATTAAATTATGGATTACACACGTAAAAAAACAAATATTGATTATTTAAAATACACTTTTAATTCAATGATTACCTATACCGCATTTTTTAAATCTGTATTTTGATTGTTTAACACACAATAATTTGATCTAGAAATAATCATGCTCGAAGATCAATTAAAAATATACGTACCAATACCATGTAATCACCGCATCACCTAAATGCACACAGGTTTAGTAATAACTTTTATAAACTCAACCATTAAAAAAATGAACAGCGATGAAATACAAAGGATTATTCTAAGATTTCAGAATAACCCTCCTGTATATTGAATCGACTCAATCAGAGTATGACTAGTCTTAGAATGCCTTAGTGATACTAAAAACTACCGAATCATCGGCGTACTCTAATTCTTTATTGATATTTGAATCGACGTAATACAAATCAAAAGTAAAGTCGTTGTAGCTATAATTTCCGCCTACTTTATAATCATAGTAAGCGTCTTCTTGATCCGTCGCCCACAAAACATCGTAGGCTTCATGACTTGAAAACTGGTTATAACCGACTTGGGCGTAAGCACTCCAATTTTCAGCAATTGGGTAATTATAAGTGCTTTCATAGCGAAGCATCTTGCCCGTATTGAAGTAATATTCAGGAGAATAATAGAAGGTAAAATTCAAGGTATCTTCAGCACCTAACAATCCTGTCCCCATTGCACCAACAGAGTATTCTTCATAATTAGGATCTGGTAAAGATTTATCAGCACCTGGATAATTAATGTCCGCGTATTGAACATTCAGTTTAAAACGATTATTTACCTGATAGTCATAACCCAAGTAATAATCAAGCTCAATGCTACTGCCAATACCAAGTTCTTGATTCGATGCAAACAGTTGCGCATATAAGCCTGAATCATGGTCAAGGCGTAAAAAGCCTTGTACTGCTGGATCACCTTCAGTTTGTGAATAGCCACGCGAATAATAATCAGTTAAAAATGAAACTGTACCACTGGTCGAAAATCCCTTTAACCAAGTTGATTCTGCAGCTGTTTCTGCATGTACACTTGAAATTGCTATTATTGCCAATACACTACAAACTAACTTATTGCTCATCATTAATGTTCCATCAATTCCATGATTTTTATTTGGTTTTTTTATTGTCATTCATTTTTTAAGAAAGCATAGAACCAATTCCAACAATTCAACAGGAACCATTTAGCATAAATAATTATTTTGTTTTTCATGGTTTTATAACTAATAATCAATAAAATACTGCAACTTGAGTAACAAGTAATAGTAAAATGATACAAAGAAAAGCCTGAAATAGTGTCCAAATAGAAAAATGAAGCCTCTTAAAAAAAGAGGGATTAGATTGACATCAATTACATGGATCTGATCGACATTTAAATGCTTATCAACCCCACCATTGAACTCAACTTCATCTTCATATTTTTCAAACACAGAGTTTAAATTGAATTAACACTTGAAGATATCGAACTTTATACATTCTGCTAATGATTCATATTAAAGACACTTCTTAAATCATTAATAAAATATTGCTCAACCAAAGATAATTCGCGATCTTTGTGCCATGCTAATGAAATGGGAATAATTGATACATAAGGAAATGGCGGAAGTTGCTTAAATAAATGATAGCTGCTACTTTTTTCAATGATATTTTTGGGTAGTAAACCAATTCCAATTCCATTTTTAATAAAACGAATCACTTCATCCATATTATTTGTGGTGACAAGCAATCGGTTATTTTTCAAAATTTTTTCACGAACTTCACTTAGCGGTGACAAAGGATCATTTAATTGTTCACTTTGAAAAGAAATGAAGCCATGCCCTTTAACTTGATCTATGGTCTCGATATTTTCTGAATACAACACATGTTGATCACTACAAAATAAAGCATATTTTTGATTAATTAAGGTCTGATAGTTTAATTTGGAATGCTGAATTTGATTTATCCCAATCCCTAGTGCTGGAATTTTTTGTAATAGTAATTGTTGAATTTCTTTACTTTTAAGCACATCAACTTGAAAATCTACCTGCGGATATTTCTGATGAAAATCATGTAATAATTTGTCGTACCGCATCGACTCAATCCGACTGAGTACTAAAAGTTTAATTGTTCCAGATAAACTATTTTTTTCAGTATTTAATTTTTCCTCATAATCCATCAACTGACTGTAAATCATCATACTGGCTTCAAATACAATCTCACCTGTGGCTGTTAAATAAAACTTTCCTCCCGTCCGTACAATTAGCGTTTCACCAATCTGTTCTTCCAGTCTTTTTAAACTTTGACTGATGGCCGACTGAGTCAAAAATAATTTAATAGCCGCTTTATTCAAACTCCCTTCTTGTACAATCACACGAAAAATACGCAGCAAAGACCAATTACATTTATCGAGTAATACATTTGATCTCATAGCTACACCTCATCCTCTGCGATCTCATAAACATTATTATGATCATATCAAAAATATAAAAACCTAATTTTTACCCTGCACTGACATCTGAGTACTTCCGACACCATTACATATGTACGTTTCCACAAGACTCCAAAACTCCATCATTTTCACAATTACTCTTAAAATGACGTTGAAAAATTCATTCACTTTGAAGAAAAGTTTCATGGATTAGAATATAGGACTATGTAAAATTTGTCCTTTTTGATGCCCATAGACGAGAGCCATTTGGATCTAAATACTCAGAGCCAATTAATATTAATCATCGAGGATGCCCCTTACTCCTAAAAGTTGAGACTTTCAATCACACGGCTATTTTTTTATCAGTAATATGGATTAATTTGTGAGAAAAATATAAAAAAAAGCCCCCTGTAACTACAGAGGGCTTTTTAAATTTGGCGGAAGCGGTGAGATTCGAACTCACGGAGGGGTATAAGCCCTCGTCGGTTTTCAAGACCGGTGCATTAAACCGCTCTGCCACGCTTCCATGTGCGCCATCATACGGAGCTTTTGTTTTGATGACAAGTAAAACTTACCGTCAAAGCAACCAACTGCATATTGTTTCATCAAAAACTTATAATTTCGAAGCGATTTCTGCACCTTCGCGAATCGCACGCTTCGCATCTAACTCAGCCGCCAGTTTAGCACCACCAATAATGTGATAATTCGCGAGTGTATTTTGCTCAGCACTTGGCATCAGATCCTTTACAGACTCCTGCCCTGCACATACAACGATAGTATCAACACGTAGCAATTGATCTTGTCCTGCCATACCCACCCAAAGCCCTTCATTAGTCACAGCTTTGTACTGAACTCCACGCAACATACGTACTGCATGCTTTTTCAACTGTGCACGGTGTACCCAACCCGAAGTTTTACCTAAACCTGCTCCAAGTGCTGAGGTTTTACGTTGTAATAAATAAATCTCACGAACAGGCGGATGAACTTCTGCGACCTGCGTGCCTCCTTCAGAAACATAATTCGGGTTTGGATCTACGCCCCATTCACGTTGCCAATCTGCAAGTGGTTGTGGCTGAGGTTGATGCTCTGGTTTCAATAAATACTCAGACACATCAAAACCAATCCCCCCAGCACCAATCACCGCAACTTTTCGACCGACAGGTGCGCCGCGTAACACTTCTGCATAAGACAAAACTTGCGGTAAGTCACTCCCTTCGATACGTAATGCACGTGGCACAACACCTGTTGCAATGATAATTTCCTCAAAGCCTTCACGCTCAAGCTGCTCACGATTCACCTTGGTGTTTAAACGTAAGTCGACGCCAGTTTTTTCAATCTGTACTTTGAAATAACGAATGGTTTCATGAAACTCTTCTTTACCCGGTACAACTTTTGCCAAGTTGAACTGACCACCCACCTCATGACTTGCTTCAAACAATGTCACTTGGTGTCCACGACTGGCTGCAACCGTCGCGGCTGACATCCCTGCGACACCACCACCCACTACCGCAACTCGTTTCGGTTGTTTAGTTTTCAAATAAACCAACTCTGTTTCAAACGCTGCACGCGGGTTGACCAAACAGGTTGCACGTTGGTTTTTAAAAGTATGATCTAAGCATGCTTGGTTACAAGCGATACACGTATTGATCTCATCAACACGATTGGTCGCTGTTTTATTCACCCAAAAAGCATCGGCCAATAACGGACGTGCCATTTGCACCATATCCGCTTTGCCCGATGCCAAAATCTCTTCCGCGGTATCTGGCATGTTAATACGGTTTGAGGCAATCACTGGCACAGCCACGTGCTTTTTCACTTCCGCAGTATAGTCAACAAAAGCAGCACGTGGTACCGAAGTCACAATAGTTGGAATCCGCGCTTCATGCCAACCAATCCCTGTATTCAATAAGGTAATGCCTGCTTTTTCTAGTGCTTGCGCAATCGTAACCACTTCTTTCATGGTATTGCCATCATGCACCAAATCGAGCAATGACAAACGGAAGCAAATAATAAATTTTTCGCCGACTTGTGCACGTATTCCTTTAACGATTTCGACCGCAAAACGCATACGGTTTTCAATCGCCCCCCCCCAACGGTCTTCACGTTGGTTCACATGACGGCTTAAGAATTGATTCAGTAAATAGCCTTCTGAACCCATAATTTCTACACCGTCATAGCCTGCCTTTTTTGCAAGACTGGCACAGTTGACGTAATCATCAATGGTATTCAAAATTTGCTTTTCAGACATTTGACGCGGTTTAAAAGGCGAAATCGGCGATTTAATTGGGCTGGCAGAAACAACAAAAGGTTGGTAGCCATAACGTCCAGCATGCAAAATTTGCATTAAAATTTTTGCGCCATGTTTATGTACGGCATGGGTTACCAAACGATGTGGAGCAATATCCCCCAGCGTATTCATCGTTCCACCCGCAGGAAGGAGCCAACCTTGACGGTTTGGAGAAATCCCGCCTGTAATGATCAGGCCAACACCGCCTTTAGCACGCTCACCGAAGTATGCTGCCAATTTTGGATAATTATAAAAACGATCTTCCAAGCCCGTATGCATGGAGCCCATCACCACACGGTTTTTAATGGTGGTAAAACCCAAATGTAAGGGTTTTAAAATATGTGCATAGCTATTGGTTGTCATCATGAATCCTTATCTCTGGCTTTGCAACTTGTTGCATACTACTTTAGCTGTTTTTTAAAATATTGGGATGACAATTTATAAAAAATTCTTGGCATCTACGGTCAATTCAACTGAGCGCTCAAAAACATACGACAATAAAAAAACCAGTGACGTTGCCCTCACTGGTTTAGTTTTTTAGACCAAAGCCCTTTACTGCCAATGCTTCAGCTTACTGGTTTGACCAATGCCCACATTAAAACTATTGGTTGGATCGAGCTTTTCATAATGCGTTCGTAGTGCAGGTTTTGCTACATATAAATGTCCGACATTATGCTCAGCTGGGTATTCCGCCCCACGTGCATCCAGTAAATGCCACATTTGGTGTTCCATCGCCAAAGGATCCACGCCCTTTTTCACAATATAGTCCTGATGAAACACATGACATAAAAAGTGACCATAATAGAGTTTATGAACAATCAGATCATCCATCTCTTTGGGTAAAGTTTCCACCCACTCTCGATCATTACGACGTAATGCAATATCCAGAGCCACAATATCTTCAACTTCTGAACGATGCGTATCCCGATAGCGAATTGCTGCACCTGCAACAGCAAAACGATGTAAAAATGCTTTACGTCCTTCTTCCTCGCTACAGTGGAAAAAATCACCTGAGCTTTTATCTTGGAAATAATGTCTTAAAAAGCTTTCAACTTGCTCGACATCTTGATTTTCAATCCGAATAACCAAATGGTGTTCATACAGGTCACGAAAAGCATTCATTCGTTTCGGTAAATGATTGGGCATGAATTTGGTCACCAGCTGTAAAACTTTATCTGACAGACCTTTCATACCAAATTTTTCTAAGTACGCATCGACCTTATCTTTCATTGCAAATGCAGCAGGTACTTTGGCTGTACCGAGTTTTTCAATGAACATGAAGGTGTCTTTACCGTACTCCGCCCCAATGTCATAAGCCACGCGGTGGATATATTCCCCTGCAATCGGCAATCGCGGCAAATCTTTCAGTAAAAAACGGCGGATTTCAGTCAAATCATCATGTGAGTTTGTACCGACGTAGAATACTTGACTTGGAATTTTTTCAAAGGTATCCAAACGTACGGCAAAAACACACACTTTACCTGCCGAACCCGATGCTTCATATAAACGAGACGGATCGGCATTAAAACGTGCAGGTGTATTTTCATCAACTTGTTTAACATCATGTCCATAACGATGGTCCGATGCGCAGCAGCCTGAGTTATTGATAATATCGCCGATTTGATAATTTTTCGTTTCAAGCTTGCTTAGAATTTCTTCAGGTGTTTCTCCGAGATTTACCCCTAGATGATTCACCAACTCTAACTGACCATCATCATTAACACGGGCATACAATGCCAGCTCAGTATAAGCAGGACCACGGCGCACCAAAGCACCGCCTGAGTTATTACAGACGCCACCTAAAACTGAAGCTCCAATACACGATGAACCAATCACCGAGTGTGGCTCCCGATTAAATGGCACCAATTCTTTTTCAAGTCGATCTAATGTTGCACCAGGTAGACAAATCACTTGCTGACCGTCATTAATGACCTGAATGCCAACCAAACGACGCGTGCTGATCAGAACCACAGGACGGTCATAGTCATCGCCAAAAGGTGTTGAACCACCAGTCAAACCTGTATTGGCTGCTTGCATAATCACAATACAATCTGCATCAACAGCCGCTTGCAGTACTTGCCACTGTTCCAGTAATGACCCTGGTGCAACAACAGCGAGTACTTTCCCTGCACCGTAACGACGACCTTGGCGGTATAAACGTGTGTCTTTATCGTCAGTTAAAACGTGTTGTTTACCCACAATAGTGATGAGCTTTTGAATAGTTTGCGGTGCGTCTAAATTGGATTGCATTTTATATCCTGCCCATTAATTTTTTGAGCTTTTCAATAAAGCTAGATTATGAAATAACACATTCATTTTTTAAGCGTATTAATCACGGTATTCGATGTCGTGTGGCGGCATGGATGCCGGCGTTGGGCGGGGTACAGGACGTACCCCTCGCCCAACAAAAGATTTTTGTTACTTTTCATCTTTGAAAAGTAAGGTATCGCCTACGCAATTGAACTTAAATTTTTTAATTCAAAATGAGGCAAAGGATGCTTCTTTATATTCATTCGCTTTTATTAGAGAGTTTTACTCAGCCAACTCTCGTTCTAACTTCACTAAACAGTCAGACGTAATATCAGCAATGGTTTTTGCACCTGTTAAAGTCATTGCCACACGCATTTCTTTATCAATTAAATCAAGCAGATTTGAAACACCCTCACCGCCTGCCGCACCTAAAGCATAAACAAAGGCACGACCGAGCATACACGTGTCCGCACCCAACGCCAGCATACGTACCACGTCTAAACCATTACGAATACCCGAATCCGCGAGGATTTTAATATCACCCTTCACTGCATCTGCAATTGGTGGAAGCGCACGTGCAGAAGATAAAACGCCATCCAGCTGACGACCACCGTGGTTTGAAACCACAATCCCATCTGCACCGAAACGCACTGCATCTTTAGCATCTTCAGGATCCAAAATTCCTTTAATGACCATTGGCCCATCCCAAAACTCACGAATCCACTCAAGGTCTTTCCACGAAATAGACGGATCGAAGTTAGAACCTAACCAACCAATATAATCTTCTAGACCTGTAGGTTTGCCTAAATATTTAGAAATATTGCCCAAGTCATGCGGACGTCCCATCATGCCGACATTCCACGCCCAGTGTGGGTGGAAACACGACTGCATATAACGGCGCATTGCTGCATTTGGACCACTCATACCCGAGTGGGCATCACGATAGCGCGCCCCAGGAACAGGCATATCCACAGTAAACACCAAGGTTGAACAGCCGGCCGCTTTAGCACGCTCCAAAGCATTTTTCATGAAACCACGGTCACGTAGTACATAGAGCTGGAACCACATTGGACGTTGAATCGCAGGTGCCACTTCTTCAATTGGACATACTGAAACGGTAGAAAGCGTAAACGGAATACCCTTTTTATCTGCAGCGACCGCAGCCTGAACTTCGCCGCGGCGTGCATACATGCCTGTTAAACCCACAGGAGATAATGCAACAGGCATCGACAAAGTTTCATCAAACAGTTTGGTCTCTAAACTTAACTGTGACATGTCGTTCAGTACACGCTGGCGCAAAGCAATTTTTGATAAATCTTCTACATTGCGCTTCAGGGTATATTCTGCATACGCACCACCATCGATGTAATGGAATAAAAATGGCGGTAAACGACGTCGTGCCGCTTCACGGTAGTCATTGGCAGAAGAAATAATCATGCTTATATCCTGTTTAATCGACTGGCGCGCTGACGACGAGCTTCTTCTTCATCAATCATTCGCACCTGTTGTACTACAAACTCAATGTGTCCACAGACTGCTTTACGTGCAGCTTCTGGATCACGACGTTCAATTGCATTCATGACTTGAAAGTGCTGATCATGCAATTGATCAAAACGGTGTGCTTCGCTATAGACTTTTCGACGTCCTAAAGCGACGTTGAACTGCAACAAATCGAACAGACCACGCATCATCTGAATCAAAACCAAATTATGAGATGCTTCAGCAATCGCTAAATGAAATTTCGCATCTGCACGAGCCGCCTCGTCATCATTTCCCAAAGCCTGAAAATGGTTAATCTGATCATAATGATGTCTGATGTTCACCAGATCTTCTTGGGTTGCGCGTTGTGCTGCATACCAAGTTGTTCCACCTTCTAAAATAATGCGCGCCTCTTGCACATCAAATCTGTAGGCAGGATCTTCACTTATCAAATTACTAATCGGTTGTACGATTTGATAACTGGACCAAGTTGCTGGTAATTGTTTTAAAAAAGTCCCCGCCCCTACTTTGCTGACCAACATACCCATGCTGGTCAACTGCGAAATGGCCTCTCTTAAAGAAGAGCGAGAGACTTGAAGCTGTTCACACAGTTTTCTTTCAGCAGGCAGACGGTCTCCAACTTGCATATTGCTTTGTTCAATCAATACACGCAGGCTTTGTACAGCTTTATCGGAGACTTTCATCTGCTTTCCTTAACGTTGATACACAATTTGTGTTATGGAATCATCCAAGGGAACACATAGGCTTGTAGGGTAATCATAATACCCATCATAATTGTGAACGTTATACTGTGTTTTAAGGTAAAACGGAATAAATCAGACTCTTTACCAACCAGTCCTACCGCCGCACACGCAATCGCAATCGATTGAGGTGAAATCATCTTACCGGTCACACCACCGCTGGTATTTGCTGCCACCAGTAAAACTTCTGGCACACCAATTTGCTGAGCTGTGGTGGCTTGAAGCGCTGAAAACAATGCATTGGCAGAGGTATCTGAACCCGTGAGGAATACACCCAACCAACCCAAGAAAGGCGAGAAGAACGTAAATGCCGAACCTGTATGTGCAAGGGCCAAGGCCAAGGTCGAAGACATACCCGAATAGTTTGCGATAAAAGCAAAAGACAACACCATACCAATTGAATAAATGGGAACTTTCAACTCATTCAGAGTTTCACCAAAAGTTACCACAGCATCTTTCGGTTTCATCTTCAAATAGGCAATGGTGATCAATGCTGCAATAAAGATCGCAGTTCCTGTCGCCGAGATCCAATCAAACTTGTAAATCGCGTCATAGTCTTTAATTTCAGCAACCACAGGCGGCATTTTTTGAATCATTTGATGCAAAAATGGTACTTTGATTGAAATCACGAGATCATGCAATGCACCGTCTTTGGCAAATAAATCCTTAAACGGTTTCACACTCCAGATCGTCACCATCACAGTTAAAATCGCGAATGGAGACCATGCTTTTGCAATTTGTCCTACAGTGTATTTTTGCTGTTTTTGTGCAGCCACATCTTCACTCATCGTTGCATCTTGATCTGCAAAACGGAAAATGTGCTTCGGCTGCCAGTATTTAAACAAAATCGTTAAAGAAACCAAGGATGCAATTGCAGCCGTAATATCGGGTAATTCTGGACCGACAAAGTTAGAAGTTAGGTATTGTGCAATTGCAAAGCTACTTGCACCCACCACAACTGCAGGCCATGTTTCTTTAACACCGCGCCAGCCGTCCATAATTGCCATAATCCAGAACAACACGATTGGCACCATAAATGGTAGCTGACGGCCCACCATTTGGCTGATTTCCATCGTATCAACACCAGAGACTTGTCCAGCAACAATAATTGGAATACCCATTGCACCAAAAGCCACAGGTGCTGTGTTTACGATTAGACACAGACCTGCTGCATATAACGGTTTAAAGCCTAAACCGACTAATAATGCTGCGGTAATCGCCACAGGAGCACCAAAGCCTGCAGCACCCTCTAAGAAAGTACCGAAAGCAAAACCCACCAACAGCATTTGTAAACGCTGGTCTTCAGTAATTGAGAGAATAGAAGAACGAATGATGTCAAACTGGCCTGTCTTCACTGAAATTTTATACAGGAATACAGCACCAATAATGATCCATGCAATTGGCCATAAACCGTAGAGGAAACCATAAGCCATCGATGCGAATGCCATCAGCACCGGCATCTTATAGGCAAATAAAGAGACAAGAAGTGCAAGTACAACAGTGATCGTACCTGCCACACTGCCTTTTAAACGAAATACCGCGAGCGCCAAAAAGAAGAATATAATCGGAATCAGTGCAATTAGACTGGAAATCCAAATATTCCCCATCGGGTCATACATTTGCTGCCATTGAAGCATTGTCATCTCCTTGAAATGCTTACTAAGATTTAATTTTGAGCATATTATTGGCACTTTTGCCAATATTGGACAGACCAATATAAGCAACTGTAAAGAGAAACAAACCAATAATGACTTATACTTGGCTTATTTTGATTTAAAATGAAGTAAAACTTCAATTAAAAGTTAATATTGGTATGACCAATATTAACTACCTTTATAAACTAGATCATATTTCAATCAAATTAATACCATTGTTTTTACTGATATTTTTATGAAAATAATGCCAATTTTAGACTTTAGTCTAATAATATAAAAAATAATCACCGAACTTAAATCCAGCTTAATACTCAAAAAATGGAAAAATCACACAATATTGGTAATACCAATTTAAAACCAAACAAACTTCACCACTTTTCTGATTAATTTACAGCCTAAACATCTTCTAAAAAGACAAAAATTGAGCACACAATATAGAAACCGATTTTATCCAGAAATTTTTCAACAGTATCGATATGCACATAAGCTTTAATATTTTTAAAGCCCTATGATTTTTTAGAAAAACCATTTGGAAAAGTGCTACAATCGCGGACATATGTATTCTTTCAGGCCACCCATTCTCGGTGCCTATATTTATATCGTTAGGATTAACAATGACTGATAATGCAACTATCTTGCAGAATGTCCCAGTTGGCAAAAAAGTTGGTATTGCCTTCTCTGGTGGTCTAGATACTTCAGCTGCACTTTTGTGGATGAAACAAAAAGGCGCAGAACCTTATGCTTATACAGCAAACTTAGGTCAGCCTGATGAAGACGACTACGATGCGATTCCAAAAAAAGCGGAAGCGTATGGCGCAGTAAAAGCTCGCTTAGTTGACTGCCGTTTACAGCTTGCACTTGAAGGTATTGCTGCGATTCAATGTGGTGCGTTCCACATTTCAACTGGTGGTGTACCGTATTTCAACACGACGCCATTGGGTCGTGCAGTAACAGGGACTATGCTTGTTACCGCAATGAAAGAAGATGATGTCAACATCTGGGGTGATGGTTCAACATATAAAGGAAACGATATTGAACGTTTCTATCGTTATGGTTTGTTGACCAACCCTGCACTTAAAATCTATAAACCTTGGTTAGACCAAACGTTTATTGATGAATTAGGTGGCCGTGCTGAAATGTCGCAATTCTTGATCGACAACGGCTTTGACTACAAAATGTCAAAAGAAAAAGCGTATTCAACTGATTCAAACATGTTGGGTGCGACCCACGAAGCAAAAGATCTTGAATACCTCAATGCAGGGATCAAAATTGTTGACCCAATCATGGGCGTTGCATTCTGGAAAGACGACGTAGAAGTTAAAGCTGAAGAAGTATCGATTACTTTTGAAGAAGGCTTCCCTGTTGCAATCAATGGTCAACGTATCGAAGACCCTGTTGAGTTCATTCTTGAAGCCAACCGTATTGGTGGTCGTCATGGTCTAGGTATGTCTGACCAAATCGAAAACCGTATTATTGAAGCAAAATCTCGCGGTATTTATGAAGCTCCTGGTATGGCTCTACTTCATATTGCTTATGAGCGTCTTGTAACTGGTATTCATAACGAAGACACGATTGAACAATACCGTATTAACGGTCTACGTTTAGGTCGTTTGCTTTACCAAGGTCGTTGGTTCGATTCTCAAGCATTAATGCTACGTGAAACCGCACAACGTTGGGTTGCGAAAGCTATCACTGGTACTGTGACTTTAGAACTTCGTCGTGGTAATGACTACACCATCATGAACACTGAGTCTGAAAACCTCACTTATGAAGCTGAGCGTTTGACAATGGAAAAAGGTGATTCAATGTTTACGCCAATGGACCGTATTGGTCAGTTAACTATGCGTAACTTAGACATCACAGATACTCGCGCGAAACTTGGTATTTATACCAATACTGGTTTGCTTGCAGTCGGTACAGGTTCTGCTGTTCCACAGTTAAAAGACAAAAACAAGTAAGTTTGTTGAATGTCAAAAAAACCGCTCTTATGAGCGGTTTTTTTATTTTAGCGATTCATTCTATACACGTCGATGTGGTTAAAGGCTGATAATAAATCTGATTACGCCCCAATTGCTTGGCGCGGTATAAAGCCTGATCTGCGATCCCTAGCAACTCGACTTTGCTCAAATCAACCTCGCCTTTAAAGACTGTAATCCCTAAACTAATGGTGACAAATGGCGATACTTCAGACATTTCATGCGGAATTTCCAACCGCTCAATCGCTCGGTAAATATTCGAAGCAACCGCATAAGCGCCATGTGCATCGGTTTCTGGCAATAAAACTACGAATTCTTCGCCACCATAACGCGCCACAAAATCCATATGCCGAATCGCATTTTTAATAGATTTTGCAATCGATGAAATCACATCATCGCCCTTTTGGTGACCATAACAGTCGTTATATTTTTTAAAGAAATCAACATCAATAAACAAAATCGACAAGGGTGTTTCATCCTGACGTGATTGCTCATAATAAGTATCCATCATTTCGTCAAAATTACGCCGATTTGATATCTTCGTCAGCTCATCATTCTGACTCAAATGCAGCAATTCTGAAGTATGTATTCGATGTATTTTTTCACTAATTTTAGCACGGCGAATATTTAAAAAAATGATGCGCTCGCGAGCATAAATCATACGACTAATGATAAACCCCAGTAAACAGCTACCAAACATCACACGCCCCATCACGATCGCATCAAACTTAACTAAAGTCGAAATGAGCACTAAAAATGAAACCCCAGCAGCTACTATGCCTGTGATAAAAACATATCCTGGTTTTACCCCAGTCAGTAAAAACCCCAATACATAAATCATGCAGATAATCATCATTGCTTGATGGCGCAAAGCTTCGGTATGTACCGACATGGTCAACCAAGTCGTCGAGACCACAGCCCAAAACACAGCAAACATGGCTGCATAGGCAAAAAAAGGCTTTAGTTTGGTAAAATGTGAAAAAACATAAAGGAATAAAAGACAAACAGCACCATTTAGCAGCCCCAGTAAACAATGAATAAAATCTTGTTTAAAGTGAGAATGTTCAATAATCCAGTAATCCCCCGGAATCATTAAAATGGCAAAAACAAAATAAGCCAAAACACCAGACCAAAGAAAGTCATTAATATTGCGACGCGCGCGCTCTAAGTTTAGTCGCCAAAACTCTTGCTCTAATTTCTGAGGAAAAACCTGACCAATACGACGATTGTGTCGTGTAATCAGCTCTTCCATTTTTTCTTTATCGTACTGAAGTTTGGCGAGGTTGTATTTATATTCCATACCAGACCAGATTTAATTCTTGTAGTTGCTTAAAAATAACACAAATTTACAAAGATAAATCATAATAATCAGACAAGATGCCTTTATTTGTCATTACCATTTTTGCTGTATATGCATTATCATCTGTTTTATTTCTTTGACAGAAATCGCCTTGAATACGATTACGATTCTCCAGCCAGATGACTGGCACGCTCACCTTCGTGATGGTCTTGCATTACAACGTACTGTTCCCGATTTAGCCCAACAGTTTTCACGAGCTATTTGTATGCCAAATACCGTACCTCCCGTTAAAACGGTTGAGGAAGCGAATGCGTACCGAGAACGCATCATGGCGCATGTACCAGAAGGCAATGCCTTCGACCCACGCATGGTGTTGTATTTTACTGACACAACTTCGCCTGAAGAAGTCAAGAAAATTAAAAATTCTGAGTTTGTAAACGCGATTAAACTCTACCCTGCTGGTGCGACCACCAACTCAGACAATGGTGTAAGCGACATTCGTAAAGTCTATGCTGTCATTGAGCAACTTGAAGAGCATCAGGTTCCATTACTGTTGCATGGTGAAGTTACACACAATCATGTCGATATTTTTGACCGTGAAAAGCGCTTCTTAGACGAAGTTCTTTCTCCGTTGCTGAAACAATTTCCAAAACTGAAATTGGTTTTAGAACACATTACGACTAGTGAAGCGGCCAACTTTGTTTTAGAACAAGACCGCAATGTGGCTGCAACCATTACTCCACAGCATTTACTGTTTAACCGTAATGATATGTTGGTTGGTGGCATTAAACCGCACTTCTATTGCTTACCCATTTTAAAACGTCAAACCCATCAGCAAACTTTGCTCGAAGTTGCGACCAGTGCCAACCCTAAGTTTTTCTTAGGTACAGACAGTGCACCGCACTCTAAAAATGCCAAAGAAAATGCATGTGGATGTGCAGGCTGCTACAGCGCGCCAACGGCAATTGAACTTTATGCTCAAGCATTCGATCAAGTGGGTAAGCTTGAACGCCTTGAAGGTTTTGCCAGCCACTTTGGTGCAGACTTCTACGGTCTACCGCGCAATACTTCAACAATTACACTGGTAAAAGAAGACCAAGTCATCCCTGAGAGTTTAGACTATTTGGATGGTGAACAAATTATTCCGCTGTATGCGGGTAAAACCATTCAATGGAGAAAAGTGTGACAAATGAAACATTGCCAATAATTGGTCAGCGTTTCCGTGGTTTTCTACCTGTTGTTGTCGATGTCGAAACAGCAGGTTTTAATGCACAGACCGATGCCTTATTGGAAATTGCCGCAATTCCGATTATTTATAATGAAGAAGGTCAATTTGTACCGGGTCCTGCACATCATGCGCATATCAACCCATTCGAAGGTGCAAATCTAGACCGTCGCTCATTGGACTTTATTGGTATTGATCCCTTTAATCCCATGCGTATGGCCATGGCCGAAGACGAAAAAACAGCATTAAAACGTATTTTTAAAGCCGTCAATGAAGTTCGTCGCCAACAGAACTGTACACATGCGGTCTTGGTTGGTCATAACGCTCACTTTGATTTAGGTTTTGTACAAGCAGCGATTGCACGTACAGGAACCAAAAATCAAAACCCATTTCACAGTTTTTCAGTATTTGACACCGTCACCCTAAGTGCTGTGATGTTTGGTCAGACTGTTCTTGCGAAGTCATGTATTCAAGCTGGGATTGAGTTCGATGGTAAAGAGGCCCACTCGGCTTTATACGATACTCAAAAGACCGCCGAACTGTTCTGTTATATTTTGAACAAACTCGCACCACACCTACTTGACACTCTGATGGCGGATCAATAAGATACCGCCATCCTCGCAACGTCCCTATCGTCTAGAGGCCTAGGACATCGCCCTTTCACGGCGGTAACCGGGGTTCGAATCCCCGTAGGGACGCCATCTTATTCTATTTCTAGAACACATCACTTTTCATTTAATCGGCTATTGACCACCGATGTTTCATTTCAGTTTTAACCATACGCTCGCTATACTATGGTCTGTGTTTTTCAAGGTTGATTGTTATGCTTAAGAAAATTCTAATCTTTTTATTAATTCTATCGCCTTCTATTTTTTATCTATGGTTTGTCCAACAAGGAACCAATAACATTAAACAAGACCCTGTCGCACAAGAAATCCTCTCAAGTGTTGAAAACAGCCCTTCTTACCCAACACCTGACCACTAAAAAATAGTCTTTAAGCATTTGTTTTTTAAATTGATACCGATAGTTCATCAGATAATTTCAATTCACGTGATTTTTCATCTTATTAAAAACTAGAATATAACTTTAAGCCCATTCTTTGATTTTCTATGCAATCTGCAACGCCGCCTTCGCAGTCTTCAACTGATTCACTGCAAAATACCTCATTAAAACGTGCCATGAGCACACGCCACCTGATCATGTTATCGCTTGGTGGTGCCATTGGTACAGGCCTGTTCATGGGCTCAGGCGAAGTGATCTCTCAGGCAGGCCCTCTCGGTGCTGTGCTGGCTTATATTATTGGGGGTTTGATCGCATATATGGTCATGCTTTGCCTCGGGGAGCTTGCAGTACATTTGCCTGTTTCTGGTTCATTTGGTGCCTTTGCAACACGTTATATTGGCCCTGGCACAGGTTATATGGTGTCGTGGATGTATTGGCTCGGCTGGTCAGCAACACTCGGTACCGAATTTACCGCAGCAGCCATTTTGGTACAGGAATGGTTCCCACAAACGTCGATCTGGTTATGGACGTTAATCTTTGCCAGTGGTGTACTGATTTCAAACCTCAGTTCAACCCGAGCTTTTGCAGAGTCTGAGTTTTGGCTCTCCATGATTAAAGTCGCAACTGTACTCATTTTCATTCTTTTAGGCTTTGCCTGTATTTTCGGTATCATCCCCTTTCAGGGGTATGAGTCTGCACCCTTATTTAACAACTTAACCGCACAAGGCTGGCTACCAAATGGCCTTATTCCTTTGTTTACCACCTTATTAATTGTGAATTTCGCTTTTAATGGCACAGAAATGATTGGCATTGCCGCAGGTGAAACTGAAAACCCAGAAAAAAATGTGCCCAAAGCCATTCATGCCGCGGTTTGGCGCCTCATTATTTTCTTTGTTGGTACTATCATTGTCATCAGTTCGCTACTTAGCTACACCAACACAGGTTTGCAAGTAGGTGGACATGGCGGCTTAAGCAGCAGTCCATTTGTGACTGTATTCACCCAAATGGGCATTCCCTATGCCGAAGACTTTATCCGTTTTGTGATTATCACGGCATTATTATCAACCGCGAACTCAGGCTTATATGCTGCATCACGCATGATGTGGGCCCTGTCCTCACAAAACCAATTACCCAAGCTTTTTGCTAAAGTGAGTAAATCTGGGGTGCCTTATATTGCCATTTGGGTCACCATGATTGGTGGCTTGCCGGGTTTACTCTCTGAGCAGTTTGGTGCAGATGTCATTTTTAAGAACTTAATGGGTGTTGCAGCATTCACTATGGTGATTGTCTGGATGAGTATTTGCTGGAGTCAGTTTAACTTTCGTCGCCAATGGTTAAAGCAAGGCCATACTTTATCGGAGCTAAAATTCCGTACCCCTTGGTATCCGTTGGTTCCGATCCTAGGCTTTATCTGCTGTACAGCAACAGGCTTAAGTATGGCGGCTGACCCTGAAATGCTTTCAGGTTTTATTGGCTGCTTGCTCTTTATGGCCGCTTGCTATGCTAGTTACTATTGGCTCTATCATAATAAAAATTAAGTACCTTCAGCAAAGTGAGCTCAAGCTTATTTTTTGAGCTCACTTTTGCAACAATAAAAATTCATTCAATTTAATTACTTGTTTTGCCTAATGTTTGAACTTTCAACCATCACAGAGCAAAAACCCTTTTGACAAATAGGCCTTTAATCCTTAATATACGCATCACCTCGCAACGTCCCTATCGTCTAGAGGCCTAGGACATCGCCCTTTCACGGCGGTAACCGGGGTTCGAATCCCCGTAGGGACGCCATCTCTTGATCTTATCCGATCAACACTTATTCATAATTACTATTATTTCATTGCAGATTTGCAGTTTTTCACTACAATAGCCCGCTTCATTCCTGAACTTATTAACGCTTATGCACTCATCTCCGAATGATGCTTCGCATCAGGGCAATTCTGCGCCTTTAAAACGCGCTATGAGTACTCGACATCTGGTTATGATTTCGCTTGGTGGCGCAATCGGGACTGGCCTATTTTTAGGATCGGGTGAAGTCATTGCACAAACGGGGCCTGTAGGTGCCATTATTTCTTATTTCCTCGGCGGGATCATTGCATATATGGTCATGCTGTGTTTAGGGGAACTTGCTGTTCATATGCCTGAGTCTGGCTCATTTGGCGCCTATGCCAAACGCTACATCGGACCAGGTACAGGTTATACCATCACATGGCTGTACTGGCTAACGTGGTCCGTCACGCTAGGAACCGAGTTTACAGCTGCTGCACTTCTCATGCAGGAGTGGTTTCCAGATAGTTCAATGTGGATGTGGACTCTAATTTTTGGTGCATTTGTATTTAGTTTAAATATGATTTCGACCAAATGGTTCGCAGAATCTGAGTTTTGGTTGGCTTTAGTCAAAGTTATCACCGTTGTTATTTTTATTTTATTGGGTCTACTCGCTATTTTTGGCGTGATTGGCTACAGAGGCTATGAAGCTGCGCCTTTATTTAGCAACTTAACGGCTCAGGGTTGGTTCCCAGAAGGCTTGTTCCCTATCTTTACCACCATGTTGATCGTGAACTTTGCATTTTCTGGTACAGAGCTGATTGGTGTTGCTGCGGGTGAAACCAAAGATCCTGCTAAGAATGTACCCAAAGCTATCAATACTGCGATTTTCCGCTTATTGATTTTCTTTGTGGGTACCATCTTGGTCGTGACTTCACTCCTTCCGCATCAAGAGGCAGGTTTAGCAGCTGAAGGCGTGAGTAGCAGTCCATTTGTAACCGTATTCCAGCACATTGGCATTCCTTATGCTGAAGATATCATTCGTTTTGTGATTATCACTGCGTTGCTATCTGCTGCGAACTCAGGACTATTTGCCGCTTCGCGTATGATGTGGTCGTTGTCTTACCAAAAACAGTTGCCAACAGTCTTCTCAAAAATCAATGCACGTGGTGTCCCTTACGTGGCAGTCATCGTGACCATGATTGGCGGTATGCCGGGTTTACTGTCTGAACAGTTTGCACCTGAAGCCATTTTTACAAACCTTTTAGGTATTGCAGCGTTTACCATGGTCGTCGTTTGGATGAGTATTTGCTTAAGCCAATTTAACTTCCGTCGCCAATGGTATAAACAAGGACGTAAAAAAGAAGAATTAGGTTTTGCAGCACCCCTGTTTCCTATTGTGCCAATCCTTGGCTTTATCTTCTGCTTTATCACCTGCGTCAGTATGGTGTTTGATCCAAGTATGCGTATTAGCTTCTTTGGTTGTTTACTGTTTATTGCAGTATGTTATGCCAGTTATTACACCTTTTATCACAAGAAATCTTAATCCGTATTGTTAAAAAGAGCGACTTCGGTCGCTCTTTTTTTTATACTGTTTTTATCAAGTACATCATCGGTGCATACACGATGAATATTGTATGGATTCATGGGATGAATCAGCAGCACAAGACTGCACGTACCCTGCTTCAACATTGGCTTGTGATCTTACAACAGGTACTGAGCGAACTTGGCCGCGCAGATGACCTTCCCTATCTTCAGCGGCACAGTCGGCTGGCCTTTTATGGAGATCTTCTAACACGTCAGCATTTAGAAAACACCCTCAATGCCAGCACCCTCATGCCACAACATTGGTCTCCTTTTTCTTTTTTACATCCTATTCACCTGACGCACACCGCTGCACCCAATATCGAACATCAAGCTGAAATTTCTAAAAACCCCCAGCTCACCATTTCAGATGAACTCTCATTCAATAATAAAATTAAATACATCAGCCTCCTCGGCAAAGATCTGGCCTTACGCGACTTAGCTAGTTTAATCAACCACTTCCCAGAGCTGCATAGTAGCTTTATTCATCGTTTTTTGATGGAAGCGTATCTATATTTATCCAATCCACACTTCATCCACACCGTGCATACGCGTCTGCATGAGCACTTACACGGTACGAAACCCAATATTGTGATTGCCCACTCTTTAGGCAGCGTGATTGCCTATAATTATTTAATTCGACACCCTGAACTTAAGATTCAAGCACTAATTACCCTCGGTTCACCACTTGCTTTTCGCGTTATCCAGTGCCATTTACAGCAACCTATTCAACGGCCTGCAGCTTTATGTGGCGATTGGATCAATTTTTATTCAGATGCCGATTTTCTGAGTGCTTTTCCACTGAACCAAAAACCGTTTGCTTTTACTCCCGCCATTATCAACAAGCAAATCACCACCGATCTTGCTCATCCTCATCTGATCGAAGGCTATTTACGCCATCCCGAGTTCATCAACAACTTGCTTAAGTTGCTTAAAAAATCGGCTTAAATCATATGATTTTTAATCATTTTATCTAGATTGTTTTAAATTTATGCACTCAACACTTAAAACTAGAATTATTTAGAGAAAAGCGTTTGACACCCCTCTATTTTCGCCCTAATATACGCCCACCTCTGAAACGTCCCTATCGTCTAGAGGCCTAGGACATCGCCCTTTCACGGCGGTAACCGGGGTTCGAATCCCCGTAGGGACGCCAATTTCAGAAGTAAAGTTTTATTAAGTCCCTATCGTCTAGAGGCCTAGGACATCGCCCTTTCACGGCGGTAACCGGGGTTCGAATCCCCGTAGGGACGCCATTACTTAAGATCAAAAGTAATCGGTTTTAAAACATCACTTCTGTACTGTCCCTATCGTCTAGAGGCCTAGGACATCGCCCTTTCACGGCGGTAACCGGGGTTCGAATCCCCGTAGGGACGCCATATTCGAGATTGATTCTTTCTAAAGTCATATCACAAAAAAGCCCAAGCATTATGACTTGGGCTTTTTTATTGCTTGTCTATTTACGATCAACTTCAATTAAAGCGGTCGAGGCAAAAATGGCCTGTGGCGCAATCACAGTTTCATTCAAGGGAATGTTTTGCCCATATCGCTGTTGCATGAGTTGCTTGACTTCAGGCGAACTTAAATTAAATTGCTTCAGTTTGGATAACGGCGCCAACTCAATGCCTAAAGCATCATGATAGGCCTTCCAGACTATTTCTGAGCAATATAAAGCACGATTGTCCCACTCAAAATAAAGATCATAAGGCTGGCCTAAGTATTGTTCTGCGTTCTTGATCAAGTGCTGCTTTTGCTGAACAGTCAAATTCGTTTTAAAGCGCTTCACCACATAATGCCGTTCAACCCCGCGATCAATCCACTGCTGAAGTGCAGTATATTTCACAGGCTGAACCGCCTCTAAAACCCATGATTTTCCATTTTTATTAACAATTAAACCCATATGGCTATAACGGGACTTGGTCGCTTTTTGTATCCCTAAACTTTGCTGAGACTTCGAAACATGAAAAATAATATCGCCCGTTTGATAGGACATATTCGCCCATAGCAGCTGAGGACTTACCAACAGTAAAACAGCACTTAAAATCGCAACATTTCTATTTTTCATCCTAGATTTCCTTTATTCTTCTTTTATAGATACGATCAATCACTTAAAACTAAAAATATTTATGATCTTACATCATCTTCAAAACTCGCGTTCACAACGTATTCTTTGGCTACTTGAGGAACTTGAGCTGTCTTATGAACTCAAGCTGTATGATGCAACACAAGCTAGACAAACGAATCTGAAATTTCCAACGCTCGACATTCCACATGATACTCAGACGATACGACTTACGGAAAGCAGCGCAATCGTAGAATACTTATGCCAACTGTGCCAGAAGTTGATTATTCCTCATAAGCATACACAGTATTGGAACTTCTGTTTTTATAGCCATTATAGCGATGCCAGTCTCATGCCCAATTTGGCATTGAAACAAGTTTTCCAACACATTAAACAACAAACACCTTTGCTTGTACGTTTTGTGAGTTTGGCCTTTCAAAGCGCGTTCAATCGTGCTTATTTAAACCCTGAGCTACATCGGCAACTTAAAGAAATTGATACCCACTTAAGCACGCATTCATACTTTGCAGGCGATGTGTTTAGTTATGTGGATATCTTGATGTGGTTTCCAATCTATGCGGCCAGTTATGCCACACCACAGTTTACTCAATATCAGGCCATTCAATACTATTTCACCCAAATACAAAGCAGACCTGCCTTTAATGCTGCAATGGCACGTGGACAATGGTCTGCTTCTTATTTTGAACACTATTGGTCTATCACACAGTGAGGCTATGCTTAAGCTGACTTTCTAGAGTTGACTTGCCCCTTAATCACGGCTTTCACATTGCCTTTTAAATAATTAAAAAACACTTTGAGCGGTGACAGTTTCGGATTTGGTTGTTTACCTTCTGCGATATCCTTAAATTGTGCGGCATACCAGATCACTTCCATAATCGCCATTTTATCAATCATCGAAATGCCTGTTTTGATCTTATCGACTGCATAACGTACATCTTGCCCTGCAATTAAACGATTGGTCACGTCGGGTTCTACCGCAAATGGACGTGCCATCCCAATAAAATCACACGCGCCACTTTCCAGTGCCGCATTCATACCCGCAGCAGTACGAAAACCGCCTGTCACCATCAGCTTACACTGGACTTGTTCACGAATTTTTTCAGCAAACTCTAAAAAATAAGCCTCACGTGCAATAGTCGATGCCTTACGCTTTTCTTGCTTCACCCCTGCCATCGCAGGTGCTTCATAGCTGCCCCCTGAAATCTCAATCAAATCAATCCCAGCCGCATCAATCGCTTTAAATGTCGCAATGACATCTTCTTCCGAGATTCCGCCACGCTGAAAATCTGCTGAATTAAGTTTGACAGAAATAATAAACTGATCCGAGGTCGCTGCACGTACCGCTTTATAAATTTCCAATAAAAAACGCATGCGGTTTTCAGCAGAGCCACCCCATTGATCTTGGCGTTTATTGGTCAACGGCGATAAAAACTGACTGATGAGATAACCATGTGCACCATGTAATTGCACGCCTTCAAAGCCAGCTTTTTCACAGATGGCGGCTGAAGTTGCAAAGCGTTGAATAATATCGAGGATTTCTTCTTCACGAAGCGCTCGTGGCGTTCCAAAGCTCATTGCTAAAGCGGGACTAAACGGTACTGCTGAAGGTGCAACCGTTTCCTTATTTAAGCCCTTAGGACACTGACGGCCCGGATGTGACAACTGCACCAATTGCACCATGCCATGTTTTTTACCAATCGCAGCCCATTGTTTTAGTGGTTCTAAGTCACGCTCGGTTTCAATCACCACCACGCCTGGCTCATTTTTAGCTCGGAAGTCCACCATCACATTACCTGTAATGGCACAGCCTAGGCCTCCTTTTGCCCAAGCCTCATACAAGCCTAAGTGCAAATGATTCGGCTGGCCTGCATGATTGGCGAGTGCTTCACTCATCGCCCCTTTAATCATCTTATTTTTAAAATAGACCTGCCCAATGTCGATTGCGCTTGCAAGCTGGCTCATGAAAATTCATCCTTTAATATTTTTTAGTGTTTTTACTCTATGTGTTTTTTGGCTACAGTCAAGAGAATTTGACAATTCATTTTGTCAAAATTTCCAACCTTTTATTTAGCAAAATAATTTTACTGATACTGACTGGCTTGAATCAATTGACGCGTATAGTCAAACTGCGGTTGCTCAAAAAGTTGTTCAGTGGCTTGCAACTCCACTACTTTGGCATGTCGTAAAACCAAAACCTGTTGGCAGAGTGCACGTACCACTTGTAAGTCATGGCTAATAAACAAATAGCTGATACCCTGCTCGTGTTGTAGGCGGCGTAATAACGCCACAATCGAACGCTGCGTGCTTCGGTCTAAGGCCGAAGTTGATTCATCTAAAATCAATAGTTTCGGTTGAAGCACCAAGGCTCGTGCCAAAGCTACACGCTGCCTTTGCCCACCAGATAGCTCATGTGGATAATAGCTTTTAAATGCGACTGGCAATTCCACCTGAGTTAAGACATTCTCAACATGCTGTGTCCGCTCAAACAAAGACAAAGGCTTTAAAGTCAAACCTTCTGCAATGATTTGTTCAACACTCATGCGTGGGTTCAAACTTGCGAACGGGTCTTGAAACACGATTTGAAAATCACCGCGAAGCGGACGTAATGCCTTTTGCGAGAGTTGGTTTAAATCATGTTCTCCAAACTGGATCTGCCCTCGACTTTCAATCAACCTTGCTACAGCCAGCGCCAAAGAACTTTTGCCTGCACCACTTTCCCCCACTACTCCCAAAGAATGCCCTTGAGCCAAACTCAACTCCAAAGCTTCAACCGCAGCAAGATACTGTGTCGTACGATTAAACCAGCCTTTTTTAATCGGAAATTTAACCTCAAGTTGTTTTAAGCGGAGCAAAGGTGCTGCATCTTGTACATTAATGGCTTGACCAAAAGAATGATTGAGTAAGTTTTGAGTATAAGTAGACTGCGACTGCTCAAAAATCTGCGCAACCGCCCCTTGCTCTACGACCTTACCTTGATGGATGACCACGACATCATCAGCATAGTGTTTCACCAAGTTGAGGTCATGGCTGATCAAAATCATGGCCATGTTATGGCGCTGTTGTAAAGACTTCAGCAAGTCTAAAATTTGAACTTGCAGCATCACATCTAGCGCTGTGGTAGGCTCATCAGCAATCAAAATATCAGGCTCTTGCACCAGTGCCATGGCAATCATGACCCGCTGGCGCTGGCCGCCAGACAGCTCATAAGGAAAACGCTGCAACACACTTTCAGGATTTGGAATACCCACATCTTCTAACAAGGCAATTACTCGTTGCCGCGCTTGTGTTTTAGACCAACCCTGTAACCATAAAGCCTCGGCAATGATCTTTTCCACCCGATGCAAAGAATTCAAGGCGGTCATTGGCTCTTGAAAAACCATCGCGATTTTTTGCCCACGAATCGACCTAAGTTGCGCATCGCTCAACTTTAAGAGATTTTTTCCGTCTAACAGTACTGAGCCTTGCACTTGGAGAACTTTCGGCAATAACCCCATCAAAGCTAAAGCACTGATCGATTTTCCTGAACCGCTCTCTCCAACCAGTGCTAAAGTCTGCCCAGCACGTAGTTCAAAACTGAGCTGATCGACCAATACCCTTTCTGCACTTTGAATGCTCAATGCATTCACTTTAAGTATGGAGGCTGTACTATTGGCGTGTAGGGTCAAATGCATAGCGCAAAGCCTCCCCGATATACATCAGCAACGCAAGCACAATAGCCAAGCTAAAAAAGCCAGACAGTGCTAACCATGGTGCATTTAAATTATTCTTGCCTTGTAACAAAAGCTCACCCAATGATGCCGCATCAGGCGGTAGGCCATAGCCCAAGAAATCCAGTGCGGTTAGCGCTGTAATATTGGCTGTTAAGATAAAAGGCAGTTGTGACAGGCTAGAGCTGATTGCGTTAGGTAAAATATGCCGAAAAATAATAGCTCGGTTGGTGACACCTAAACTTCGCGCGGCACGGACATAGTCCAACTGGCGGGCCCTTAAAAACTCAGCACGTACCAGTGGAACCAAAATCGTCCAACTAAATAACAGCATGATTAAAAACAGCCAGTAAATATTTGGGCTAAACATACTGACTAAAATCATCACCATGAACAGCATGGGTAACCCACCCCACACTTCTAAAATGCGCTGCCCGATTAAATCGACCCAACCACCGTAATAACCTTGTATTGCCCCAATCACAATACCTAATACTGCTGAGCTGAAAGTTAAAATAAAACCAAACAGTAGTGAGACACGTAAGCCATATAATACTCGTGCCAAAACATCACGACCTTGGTCATCTGTCCCGAGCCAATTTTGCATCGTGGGCTGTGACGGTACAGGAACAGTCAAATCTACGTTGGGAGTTTGATATGAATATCGAATCAACGGCCAAACAGCCCAACCTTTTGCTTGAATCAGCTGTTGTACTACTGGGTCTTTATATTCAGTTTCAGTCTCAAAAACTCCACCAAAAGTCGTTTCAGGATAGTGTTTCAATACAGGGAAATATAAGGTCTGATCATACTTAACCAACAGCGGCTTATCATTCGCAATCAGTTCTGCTGCTAAAGACAGTACAAAAACACAAATAAATAAAATACAACAACTAAGACCGAGCCTATTTTGCTTAAATCGTTTGAAACCTGCCTGTAAAATGGGTGACATCAGCCTCTCCCTTGCGAATCAAAATGTATTCGCGGATCAATCAACTGATACAACACATCGCCAATTAGACGCAGCAGCAAGCCCAACAAAGTAAAAATGAACAAGGTGCCAAAAATCACAGGATAGTCACGCTGCACAATCGCCTCAAAGCCCAATAGGCCTAAACCATCCAGATTAAATATGATCTCAATAAATAAATTGCCCACAAAGAAGTAAGCGATTAAAGCTTCTGGTAAACCTGCCACCACAATCAGTATCGCATTGCGAAACACATGACCATACAACACTTGAGACTCGGTCAGACCTTTAGAACGCGCCGTCAGCACGTAGGGCTTGCCTAGCTCTTCCATAAACGAATACTTGGTGAGATAAGTCACTGTGGCAAAGCCACCAATCACCATCGCCAAAAGCGGTAAAGCCATGTGCCAAAAATAATCTTTAATTTTTCCCCATAGTGACAAGTCCGCAAAATTTTCAGAAACCAAACCTTGTAAGGGGAACCATTGGAAATAAGAACCGCCTGCAAAAAACACAATCAGGAGAATTGCAAAAATAAACGCAGGAACTGCATAGGCCACTGCCAACAGTAGCGATGTAGACTGATCAAACACCGTACCGTGCAATCGGGCTTTTTTAATGCCCAAAGGAATCGAAATCAGATAAATCAGCAAAGCACTCCATAGCCCCAAGGACACGGATACAGGTAATTTATCCTTAATCAGCGCTGTAACGGGCTGGTCTTTAAAAAAGCTCGTGCCGAAGTCCAGTTGCGCGTAATTTTTCACCATTTCAAAGAAGCGTATATGCATGGGCTGATCAAAACCATAATGTGCTTGGATCTTTGCGAGCATTTCATCACTGAGTCCTTGCGCGCCTTGATAGACATTTGTGCCTACACCTGCACCGCCCAAATTACCTAAAGCTTGCATAGCTTCCGCTTGTTGAATGGCTTGTTCAACAGGACCACCGGGCGCAATTTGGATCACAGCAAAATTGATCAGCAAAATCAAAAATAAGGTCGGAACGATCAGCAACAGCCTTTTGAATATATACATACGCATCTCAAAAACCCCTATACCAGCTTATGGCTTGGCTGTCTGACCTAAGTACTGACTCACCTTTTTCGCCTGTTTGGCATCACTCCACCAATAATCCAAACCGACATGCAACTGTGGACTCCGTGCCGGTTTTTGATACATATTCCAATAGGCATACCATTGATCCGCTTTACCATAGGTTGGAATTTGATAATAACCCGCACGCAACAAGCGATCTAAAATACGCGTTTGAACGACCACTTGCTTACGATCATGCGCTTGAATCAACTGTCGGATCATCTGATCAATCACCGGATTTTGAATACCCGAATAATTATAATTTCCCACCTGATGGGCTGAAGCACTGCCCCACAGTTGCACCTGTTCTTTGCCTGGTGTCAAAGACTGTGGCATCGTTTGTAGGGTCATATCAAAATCTTGAGTCCGCATCCGCTCATAATACTGGGGTGTATCAACCTGTCGAATGTTCAGCTGTATTCCTAGGCGCTTTAGGTGGCGAACAAAAGGCGTAATTTCACGCACAGCATCACTCGGCTGAATCAGAAACTCAAACTGAATCGGCTTATTTTTCCGATCTAACAGTTGACTTTTTGCATTATATGTATAGCCGTTTTTTAATAAAATCTGTCGTGCGATAAGCAAATTATTTCGATTGTAGCCCGATCCATCTGAAGCTGAATAACGCCAGTTCTTTAAAACACCTTCTCGCTGCACAGGATGCAATTTCGCTAAATAAGGCTTTAAAATTTTAATTTCAACAGCCGAAGGCACACCTTTGGCCTCTAATTCACTATTAGAAAAATAACTTTGTAGGCGTTGATATTGCCCATAGAACATCGCTTTGTTTTGCCATTCGAAATCGTAGGCATAGGTTAAAGCTTGGCGAAAATAAATATCTTGAAAGGGCTGACGGCGAGTATTAAACACAAAACTTTGCGTTGGAATCGGATTGAAATGCTTAAATCGATATTTTTTAACGAGACCTTGTTTCGCTGCGGGAAAGTTATAGGCTGTCACCCATTGTCGTGCGGACTCTTCCTCATGCAAGGTATATAAACCCGCCTTAAACGCAGTAAAAGCAATATCTTTGCTACGATAATACACATAACCCACGCGGTTAAAATTATAGCGCCCTTGGTTAACCTTTAAATCTCTGGCCCAATACTTTGGATTACGCTTATAAACAACGCGCTGCCCTGCATTGATTTTCTCTAAAAGATAAGGGCCTGAACCTAAAATCGGCTTGACTGAAGTTTTACTAAAATCTTTGCCTTGCCAGTCTTTTTTGGAATAAATTGGCATTCTGGCCACAATCAAAGGCATTTCCACATTATTTCGGGTTTTAAAATGCATTTTGACACTGTATTTGGACAACACTTCGGTCTTGGCTAAATCCGACAAATACATCTGTAAACCAAAATTGGACTTGGTTTGAAAGATATCAAAACTGAACTTTACATCGGCTGCGGTAACAGGACTGCCATCACTAAACCGTGCTTTTGGGTTTAAATGAAAAATGATCGCGTTAAAGTTTTTCGGGTCATAGCTGACCTTTTCTGCCAGCAACGGATACATCACCGCGGGCTCATCCAAAGAACTACTCATAAGTGAGTCAAATAAATAGTTGGTTCCCTCAACCGCAGTACCGCGACCATTCATGCTGTTTAAGTTATCAAAACTCCCAATGACTGCACGTGTTAATTCACCACCCTTCGGTGCCTGCACATTGGCATAAGGCAGATGATCCAATTGGCTGTATTTCGGCGTACTATAGGGTGCAATAAAAGGCATGGTCTGCAATGCAGACCATGCCTTTAATGGAATCGCTACAAGGCTGAACAGCAAGAATGTTGTTCTAACCTTCATCGGGACTTTCTCTGAAATTGCATTTCAACTCAATACTAATTCGGCACCTTAATTACATCACCAATGCGCAACTGCGTATTCGGTTTAATGTCATTGAGCTCAGCCAATTGCGAAGTGTCCATACCATAACGACTTGCCAGTCCAATTAAGGTATCACCACGTTTCACTGTGTACTGTGAAATCAGTTTTGGAATTTGAATGGTTTGCCCAACTTGTAAGCCCGCACGCGGACTCAGATTATTTAAACTAGCAAGCTCTGACACAGACATCCCAGCACGGTTTGCAATTGAGTTTAACGACTCGCCTGACTTCACTTTATAAGCTTCAGTTGCACGGCTAGAAGTTGCTTGTGGCTTTGCTGCCACTGTTTCTGTTTTGATCGGCGCGGGATCAACATCACCTTCAATTTTCAAACGCTGACCGACACGAACATTGGCTGTACGGCTTAGGTTGTTTAATGCAGCCAAATAGTTCAGTTGCAAGTGATATTTACGCGCAATACTATTTAGGGTTTCACCCGATTTCACAACGTGAATATCGGTTGAGTTATTACTTGCAGTAGTTTGTTTTTCGACTGTTTTCGGCGTTTCAACAGCAGGCACTTCACCCGTTAATTTGAGTTTTTGACCCGCACGTAAGCCCGCTGTACGACTCATGTTGTTGAGGTCAGCAATATAATCCATACCCAAATTATATTTCGAAGCAATCGCAGTTAATGAGTCTCCAGACTGAACGGTATAAGTATCTGGCACGCTTGAACCCGCAGGGATCTTAATACTTTGACCCACTTGCAAGCCGCTATTGGTTGAAAGATTATTGAGATCAGCTAGCTCCGACAGGCTCATCTTCGACTGTGATGCAATGCTATACAAAGTATCACCACGTTGTACTTTATAACTTTCAACTTTGAACTGTGGCTCAGCTTTGACTGGAGATGCTTTGGCACTACTTGTCGTTAAGCTTTTGACATCATTGAGTGGCACATTAATTTTTTGTCCCACCAACAGGTTGCTGCCCGCATTTAAACCCGGTGTTAAATCTGCCAATTCTTGATTTGACAACGCATAACGGTCTGCAATCAGTTTCAGATATTCGCCACGTTTCACCGTATACGACTGAGTTGCTACTTTAGTTTGGCTCGTAGCTTTCTCATCGTTAGTTTTTGCTCGCGATTGTGCTGTTTCTTTTAAGGAAAGCTTTTGTCCCACACGTACGCCACTGGTCACACTTAAACCGTTATAGTCAGCCAACTGTTTTAAGCTTAAACCAAACTCATCCGCAATCCCTGTTAAGGTATCATTGGCACGAACAGTATAACTCTCAGGTTTAGTCTCAGCTTTCACGGTAGAACGTACTTCTATTTTTTCAGCTTGTGGTTTTGCATCATATAAATAAATCGATGTACCGACATAAAGTGTGGCATTCGCATCCATTTGGTTCCACTTCGCCACATCACGCCAGTTCACCCCATTTTTGGCAGCAATCAGCGCCAAAGTATCACCCGGTTGTACGGTATAAGTTGAACGTTTACCTTTTGGCGGCACAATCACAATTTCAGAGTCAGTCTTAACAAAATTTTTGCCTTGATTACGCTTCACTTCATCTGAATCTAAACGGGTATTGTCAGCCACAGACTTTGGATAAGCAAAACCTTTGGTTAACTCTTTGCCTTGCAGTTCAGCCACTGACTGACTGGTTTGAATTGCGGTGAGCTTAATTTTACCATCCAGAGGATCTACAATTTCTGTGCCTTGAGGGGCTAAAGCCTGAATTTCAGCTACCACTTCAGCTTGCTCTGCTTTCGTCGCAACTGGTTTCAGAACTTCATCGACAGTTTTGCTTTGACCTTCAGCTTGAATTGCCGCGGTTAACTGCTCACGTTCTGCTGCTGAAATTGGTGGTTCAACGGAAACTGGTTTCACTGGGGTCGCTGGCGTAACCGCAACTGGAATACGCGGCGCACTTGGAATATCGCTATTGGCAGCAAAAGCAGCCAGTGCATTAGACCCTTTAGGCGTTGAACCACGGGTAGGCGTCGTAATAGAAGTACTGCTTGACGACGTCACTGTAGACGAAGTGGCAGACTTTCCTGTTGTGGTTTTTGCGGTTGTCGTCGCTAAAACAGGTGGTGTAGTTTTCGACGGTGTGATCGCTTTGGTGTTCAACGTCGGTGGTTCAATTTTGCTTGGTTGAATCGTTTGGTTATTTTCAGGCAGTTTGGTATTTGCAGATGCCCACAAGCCGCCTGAACCACCCTGTAATTTTTTCAAACGTACATCCACTGAAGGACTCAAATCCGCAGGAATTAAAATCCGCATTGGACTTGCACCATCAATCCATTCACCACGGTGTCCCGGATTTAACTGATACAGCTCGGCACGACTTAAACCTGTAATCGACGCAACTTCATTTAGACTCACCGCGCCCACAGTGACTTCTCTAAAGTGCGGACGATTGGCAATCGGTGGTAAATTGATGTTATAGGCATTTGGATTTTTAATGATCTGTGCAACCGCCAAGAACCGTGGCACATAGTTCATGGTTTCTTCAGGCAATTTTAACGACCAATAGTCCGTCGGCAAACCTGCGGCTTTATTACGGTTAATCGCTTGTTGAATACGGCCCGGACCTGCGTTATAAGCCGCTAGTGCAAGTTCCCACGAACCAAACTGGTTATATAAACTGCCCAAGAACTCATACGCAGCACGCGTTGACTCGACCACATCACGGCGACCGTCGTATTGGCTACTTTGTTTTAAGCCATAAATACGTCCCGTACTTGGAATAAACTGCCATAAGCCCGCAGCCGCAGCACTACTGGTTGCAGCAGGATCATACGAACTTTCAATCACAGGTAGTAGAGCCAGCTCTGTTGGTAAACCGCGACGTTCGGCTTCTTTAACGGTGTGATACAAATAACGTGAAGCTCGTGCACTTAAACGATCCAAATACGGTTGGCGTGAAATAAACCACCCGCGCTGAGCATCAATACGCGGATTCCAATGATCGGTGTTCATTTTAAAGCCCACGGTCATACGCTTCCAAACGTCACCGTGCTTTAACACCAACAGGCGATCCCCTTCCACCGCACGCATGTCGGTTGCAGAAAGTAAATCTTCTAAAGAATCTAGGCTGTTTGCATCTAGGTAGTGCGATCCGACTTGTTTGGATTTAGATGTTTGCGTTGCACTTTGCGTCGAGGAACAACCAGCCAGTCCAAGTGTCGCAAGTGCTGAACCGAGTACTGTAATTTTAAATAATGTCGGTAACATCGGTTGGCCAAAAATGGCAGCTGACTTATACATAAGAAAATCCAAACAACTCGTATAAAATTTATTTTTTAGATCTGCCATTGTAGTAAAGCACGCCGCAGACACAAGGCGTTAATTTAACTTGAAATCAGTATAAATGTTACAAGAAATTAAAAAAGCTGCATCTTATACACTTCTCTAGTGCATTTGCGTTATACAATGGTGCCCGCTTAGTTTTAATTTTCAGTTTACGGAAGTTGTGTATGTCACAAACAATTACCCTGTATGTCGATGGTGCTTGTCGTGGAAACCCTGGTCTTGGGGGATGGGGTGCGTATGTTATTACAGAAACTGAAGAACATAAACTGTGTGGCGGTGAAGACAACACCACCAATAACCGTATGGAACTTACCGCAGCCATTGAGGGCATTCTTTTTTGCCCAAATGATGCGAAGTTGGTTGTCTGGACCGATTCAACCTATGTCAAACGCGGCATTACCGAGTGGATTACAGGTTGGAAAAAGAAAAACTGGAAAGACGTTAAAAATCCAGATTTGTGGAAAAAACTCGATGCAGCTTGCCTAGGCCGTGATATCGACTGGCACTGGGTCAAAGGCCATGCAGGTCATGAAGGTAACGAAATGGCAGATCAATTGGCGAACCTCGGTGCTGATCAAACACAGGCTCAACTTCGTCAGTCTAAAACAGCGACAACAGAACCGTCTGTAGATAAAAAAAAAGTTGAACCAGACTGGTTGTTAAACGACCCTTTTGGTTTGGGTTTCGATGACGAAGAAGTCGATAACAGCGAAGATTTAGCCGAAAGTGAAATAGACGTTGCAGAACAAGAGCCAAGTTTAGTCGCTGAACCAGAACTTGCTACAACGGTGCCTTCTATTGAACAAACGCCTGAATTTGCAACAAGTGTCGATTTAACACAACTCAAACAACATCCACAAATTGTGATTACTCCACGTAAAGTTGAGGTCTTTGGGCCTCGACAGCTCATCCTCGATACAGAGACCACCGGTTTCTATTATCAAGATGGCGATCGCATTATTGAAGTTGGTGCGATTGAAATGGTCAATCGGAGGCTCACAGGCAGCTCGATTCATATCTACATCAATCCGAAAAAACCTGTGGGCGACTCTGAAAATGTCCACGGTATCTCTGATGACTTTTTAAAAGATAAACCGCTGTATCAAGAGATTGCTGACACCTTATTTACCTATCTTAAAGGTGCGGAAATCATTGCGCATAATGCAAGCTTCGATATGAACTTCTTAGACATGGAGTTTAAGCGTGCAGGATTTGTTGCACTTTCTGAAGTTTGTGCAGTGACAGATACCCTCGCGATGGCAAAATCTAAGCATCCGGGGCAAAAAAACTCACTCGATGCCTTAGTTCGCCGTTACGAAATTCCACAGCGTGACCGTACCTTCCACGGGGCCTTACTGGATGCTGAAATTCTAGCCGACGTTTACTTGGCCATGACAGGTGGTCAGGTTTCCTTTGATATGGATGCCCTGTCACATAGTGAACAACAAAATGGGCAAAGTCAGCGTCAAACACTGGATATTGAACTGGCGGTAATTCACCCTTCAGCCGAAGAACTTGAAGCACATGAGACTTGGGTCAAACAATACCAAGAAAAACATGGCACACCCTGCCTTTTTGCCAAATAAATTCTAAAGTTTTTGTTAACTTTTGTATTACAAGATTTTTCAGTTAGGCTATAGTGATAAACAAGTTGCTATGCCTTCTTTGGGCCGCATATAAACACGATAAAACACTAGGATAGGTGCAGATCAATGTCTTACCAAACCTCTATTCATTTTGATCCAACGGCGCTGCTGATAATAAAAAATGAAGTGGATAACTCCATTAAGCTGGTTGAATCAGCTGTGAGCACCTTAGCAGAAGATCAGACTTTACCTTTTGGGATTGACGATGCATTAAACCAATTTGAGCAATGTGCTCAAGTGCTTGCATTGATTGATATGTCGAGCTTGGCCAAAATTGCTGAATATTCCGCAGAGCTTATGCGCAAGATCATGGGGAATCCTGCACAGATTAATACGCAAGATGTGATTGCACTCAGCGAAGGCACGACCATGCTGAAGCGCTATATTGAGTTCATTTGCTTAAGAGAAGTGAAAATTCCACAGTTTTTACTCGATACCTTAAACCGTCTTGAAATTGCATTAGCAAAGCCTCTAACGCAAGAAGGTCAACACATCGAGTCCTTACTGGACTGTATTACCCCAGATTTCAGCCTCCCTCAAGCACCAAGTCTTGAAAAATCTCAATATGTTCACCGCTTGTACAAGCTGTCTTTAAGCCAAATGCTGAAACAAGAAGAAAGCGAACTTGATTTACAAGCAATGAAATTGGTGGGCACTTATTTAGCGGGTCTAGCAGAACAAACGCCGAGTAAACAATATTGGAACTTGGTCTATGTTGCACTCAATCAAATTGAACAATTGCTCATTAATGAACCACGTTTACGCACTTTGATTAGCATCGAACGTAACATTGCACAGTTCTTTACTGCGCCTGAACGTTTCAAAGCCAGCCTCACCGATCTTGCCAACATTCTCAGCCTATGTATCAGCCAAGAAGACGAAGTTTCTCAACACATCCGTGGCAAACTCAATATTGGCGATGACTTACTCACAGATACGCAGCTGCAAGTTTTCAGTCGTCATCTGTATGGCCCAGATTTCGACACGATGCATACCATTAGTGATTTGGTAACCACCGAAATGTCGCAAATCCGCAATGACATTGAGTACAACTACCAAAACATGACCCCTGAAAAGACCCAAGAGCTCCAAGCAAAACTGGTCGATTTGGCGAACATTTTCAAAGTATTGAACTTAAATGAAGCGCATAATGACTTAAACCGTCAAGCAGCATCACTTAGTCAAGCAGATATGCTGAAAGATGAAGGTTTTGCGCAGCAGTTGATGAACGTGATCTTGTCGGCAATGAACTCGATTGGCGTGTTAGAACGTCACCATACTTCAAGCCGCCTACAGCTGCGTGTCAACAACATGAATATTTCACTAGACCGTTTAGATGAAGCCCATGCTGCTTTATTGACTGAGGCTAAAACGTCTATTGACTTAAGTAGTCAAGCTTTGGCGCAATATCAGGAAGAGCAAGATTTAGCTACACTTGAGAACACCCCTGCACAACTACGTGAAGTTGCTGGCGCAATGCTGTTCTTAGGCGCTGAAAATGGTCAAACTGCTCTGAATCTTTCAGCAGATTTTGTGCAACAACAAATCACGGCTGAAACTGCGCTCACTGCCGCTCAGGTGAATCATGTACTTGATGCTCTCGCAAGTGCAGATATGCTGATTGATAACTTAAAAAACAAACAGCCTGTATTACACAGTATGTTTGATGTAGCATTGAACAGTAGCCAAAAACTAAAGACTGTTGCCTAATGTCAGAACTTTCACTTGCTTATATTTTCCACCAACAACAATTGTTGGTGGACCATAACTTTCAATTGCCTCGTGTAGAAAAGCTAGCAAGTGATTTAAGTTTTCACTCGGATGATCAAGTGATTGCTCGAGACCTGCTAGACAATGAGCCAATCCCTGATGGCTTAGAACTCATCCCAATTCGCCAGTTGCTTCCACTCTGGAGCACCAAACAATTCGAACAGGCCAGCCGAGCTATTCAACTGTTAGAATGGCGTCGCAATCATAAATTTTGTAGTCATTGCGGCCACGCCACAGAAGCGCATGCCAGCGAATATGCCATGATCTGCCCTGCCTGCGGTTATCATCAGTATCCACGAGTACAACCCTGTGTTATCACCGTCATTACACGAGGTGAAGATGAAATTCTGTTGGCAAAAAATGCGCGTAATACCCGCAGCAATATGTATGGTTTGATTGCAGGCTTTGTTGAAGTCGGTGAAACCTTAGAAGAAGCTGTACGCCGCGAAACCTTGGAAGAAGTAGGCATTCGAGTTAAAAATGTTCAATACTTAGCGAGCCAGCCTTGGCCTTTTCCAAGTAACTTAATGATTGCATTTAAAGCAGAATACGCATCGGGTGAGCTTTGCTTACAAGAAGAAGAAATCAGCGATGCCCAGTTCTTTAAGTTTGATCAATTGCCTGAAATTCCGTTCAAAGGCAGTATTGCACATGCCATGATCATGCATGCGACAGAAGGCACAACGGTCGCGGATGACACACGTGAGTGGCTGTAAGCTCACTCACCATCGCTACAACAAATACACTTTAAAACCTAATTAGTGCTTAAGCGCATCCTCGAGCGCCTGCATAATTTTTTGCTTGGTCGTGAAGTAACGACTAAACAAACTCGATACTGAACCAATCATTGAAATATGACCAATGCGTGGCACCGTCCAAAGTTGACTGTAGTTGCCTTTTTCTTTCAACCTACGATCCAAATCAACAGCATTGCTTAACCCAACAACATCATCATTCTCAGCAACCAACAGATAATGTTTAACCCTATTCGACTCGACGAAATAATATGGCATCACTTCTTGATAAGGTCTGTTCTGATCAAAAGCATCCGCACAAATTGGATCACCTTTATAGTCAAAATGATAAGGGCCTGCCAAACCAATAATAGCAGTAATTTGACTGCGGCATTGTATTTCATATGGCTTCGGATGATAGAGCGCAGACATCACATTAAACGCGCCCGCAGAATGCCCCATCAACACCACTTTTTCAGTCGAAATTTGATATTTAAGTTGATGTACATTGAGATAATTTAAAGCCAAGCTGAGATCATCAATAGAGGCAGGAAAAATATGCTCAGGCGCCAAGTGGTAGTTAATTACAGCCACATCAAAGCCCTCTTTGGCAAAGGCTTCACCAATAAAACGATAATCTTTTTTATCACCATGCATCCATGCGCCACCGTGCACAAATACAATCAGAGGACGGTGTTCACGCGGTGTTTGTGTACGAAACAAATCTAAACGATGTCGCGCACGTAACCCATAGGCTACATTTTCTTGGACCGAATAACCCTTACGCGGTGTTAAACGGTTAAGGGCATAACTACCGACATCATAAATACGAAAGTCACGATAGAGTAATCTTGCATACTCTACCGAATGATTCAGTCTTTGAACAAAAGGCTGAAGCTTATTGAACATTATTTGGCTCAACTTGGTCTGGGTCTATCGCAACAGGCGTTTGCTCTGTCGGTGTTGAATTAATCATTGGTGATGCAAATGCACTGGTCGTTTGCGACTGTTGCTCTATATTATCCACCAGTGTGATAATTTTAGTCACATTCCCCACTTGCTGTAACACTTGGTTTAAATCGGTAATTTCAGCACCATTTAAACGTCCCATCACATATAACACGCCATCTTCGGTGTGAATACGCACTTTCGCATCTGAAACAACTGCAGCTTTCATGATCAAGCCACGTGTATTTGCTGTAACTGAGGTGTCTTGCATGATGGTGCTATAACTAATTTGGTTTCCAACTGTAATGTAGTTATGCACGGTTTTGACATCCGACATCGCACGTACATTGTCTTCAGCCAATTGACGTAAGTGTTGATCGGGTACTTGTCCTGTTAATAAGACATTGCCATGAAAACTTTCGATATTGACGCGTGACTGTTTAAAACGACTGTCCAATTTATATAAGTTAATTTTTGCAGTACGCTCAATTGAAGAGTCAATAAAGACCTGCCCTAATGAACGTGCACCGCTTTCTGTTCCTACAGCGGCTGTTCCTGTCCCACCCGAAATGAAACTTGCACATCCAGATAAACTTGCGACGCATAATACGGTCATTGCAATACGATTGAACACTCAGCAAGACTCCTCAACTTTTCAAACTATTTTAATTCAGCATTTCAGCTTTGATTTTGTTCAAAGATTAATAAAGTCTTGATCAAAAGTAAAAGCATTTTCTATCCATTGCTGATCATAAGTGAATTTTGAAAAATCTTGCTGTATGGTTTTTGCAATTTCTTTAAAAAAATCAAAACAAATCACATCAAAGCGGCAATAATATTGCTGGAAATGAGGATGATCTTGTAAAAATAACATGGCCGTTTTTGCTATTTTGCGTTGTTTTGAATAGGAAATTGTTTCAATAGCCTGCGCAAAACGCGTTTTTGAACGTGCTTTGACCTCAACAAAAACCAATTCCTGCCCTTTTTGTACAATCAGATCAATTTCGCCAAAGCGCGAGTGATAATTGGACTGTACATGAACATACCCCTGTTCTTCTAGCACAGTCAAAGCTTGTTGCTCTGCCCATTGTCCCAGTTTCATCTCTTTATCTTCCCTACTTCGTTTTTATTTTTTTAATCATCACATTTCGAAAAACTAAATATCGATCAAAAATCTCACGTCTTGATGTTTAAAACCACTGCTGTGAGTCTCTCGAACCAATCAATTCATTTCATTCTACGTTTTAAAGCCTCCTTGACGTTTAGATTTCAGCCGAATGTCTTCCCGACTCCTGCAAATCCATCGCCGACAATATTCTAACTCACGCCACGACGGACAATTCAGGTAGAATGCTTATCGTGGTATCGGTTGAATGCATCAAAGCACTCAAGCCAACCTATTATTTTATTATTTTGCAGCGCGGAGAAAACCCATGAGTGCCCAGTTATTTGTAGTCGCAACCCCTATTGGGCACTTAGATGACATGACTTACCGCGCAATTGATGTACTAAAATCAGTCAAAATCATTGCTGCTGAGGATACACGAACTTCAGCACAATTACTGAAACACTTTAATATTCAAACACCGCTCACCGCATGCCACGATCATAACGAAAGCAACAAAATTGACATCCTTATTCAGCGTTTGTTGAAGGGTGAAGATATGGCACTTATTAGTGATGCAGGAACGCCTCTTATCAGTGATCCGGGCTTTAAACTGGTTCGTGCGGCACAAGAGCATAATATCCGCGTAATTCCTGTACCGGGCGCTTGTGCTGCGATTGCCGCTTTAAGCTCAGTGGGCTTACCAAGTGATCGTTTCAGCTTTGAAGGTTTTTTGTCTTCTAAACAAACCCAACGACTGGCTAGCTTGGAAAAACTCAAAGACGAAACACAAACCCTGATTTTTTATGAAGCACCACATCGTATTTTAGACAGTGTCTGTGACATGGCTAAAGTCTTTGGTGCTGACCGCCCTGTCGGTTTTGCCCGTGAAATTACCAAAACCTTTGAAACCATTAAGAAGATGACTTTAGGTGAGTTGGTTGAATTTATTGCAAACGATCATCATCAACAAAAAGGTGAGATTGTATTGGTTGTTGGTGGTGCGACCACTGAAAAAGATATGGCACAAGAAAAACTCGACCAGCTTTTAACGCGTCTCTTAGAAGATTTGTCAGTGAAAGCTGCATCACAGTTAGCGTCTGATTTGACTGGCATTAAAAAGAAAATTGCTTACCAACGTGCTTTAGAATTGACACAAGATCAGGCTGAATAGGCTTCAATAGCTTAGAATAAAAGTATTGTTTTTGTTGTGAATGAAAAAATAAAGAGCAACAGACGTAAGTGCTTTGGCCTTTCTCTACTGCTCTCCATGTTAAGCGGTTCCATGTGAACCGCTTAACTCAAATTATGTAGTTATATCATTTAAAATTTATAAGCATGTGTATGGGTTGACTGATCGTCAGTTACAATCTCTATCGAATTAGCTTGCTTCTTGGTAAATACGACCGCCGGGTAGTTGGCAAAAGTATTGTTTCAACGCATCCAAACAACGATGGATCTTCATCGGCTGTTGTTCATGCTTTGAAATGATGGCATATAGCGTAAAGTTAGGGAGCTTCCACTCTGGAAGAACTTCCACTAAAGAACCGTTAACCAATTCTTTTTGCACATCTAAATATAAAATACGTGCAACCCCATGCCCATGTTGGCATAAAGTCTTTGTCACTAAAATATTATTACTGGCTACTCTTGATTTCATCTCAAGTTTAACCGCATCACCTGTCACCACATTTTTAAAATCAAAATCATGATTATTTTTCATAATCGTGATCGGAATAAGATCATGATTTTTCAAATCTTCAGGTCGTGAAATTGGTGCAGACTGATTCAAATAGCTCGGTGAAGCAACCAAAATCTGTTCAACGCGCGCCAATGGCACGACATGTACGCTTTGATCGTCAACTGTTGGGCTCATTCTGAGGGCAATATCAATTCGCCCATTCATCAAATCCACATAATGATTATCTGCCTCAATATGAATAGATAATCCACGATGTGCAGACATCCAATGCGACAAAGCAGGAATCACATGATTGGCACCTAACTCTGGCGTAGTGGCTATTCGCAGCTCACCCACAAGATCATCGCGCAATTCATTGATACGTATTTTGCCACGTTCAGCAGCGGCGAGCATTTCTTGACAGCTGTGGAAAAAAGCCTGGCCTGCTTCAGTTAAATTCAACTTTCTTGTTGAGCGATGTAAAAGAACAACTTCCATCTCTTGCTCTAAAGAACGAATTTGCTGACTCACAGCACTTGTAGTGATGCCTAACTCACGCGCGGCACCACTAAATGAACTCTTTTCGACAACACAAGCAAAAACACCCATTGCCCGTAGTTGATCTAACATAAAATTCTCTCTGGATTCATGAGAAGTTTTCATCTATTTGATAAAAACAACTCATTGTATTATACGGTGAATTTTTTGCGTTGCATCCAGATTTTTTAATTTAATGGTAAAACTATAGTCGGATTGATTGGCTTGCCATCTAAGCGTACTTGGAACTCTAACATGGTGCGTGTTGCACCTGTGGAGCCCATTTCAGCAATTTTCTGTCCTGCCGTCACATTTTGACCGCTCTTCACATTCATTGCACTGTTGTGTGCATATGCTGTGATATAACCATCAATATGCTTAATCAAAATTAAGTTTCCATATTCTTTCAATCCGTCTGCTGCATACACCACTTGGCCATCTGCTGCTGCATAAATTGGATCACCTTGGTTACCAGCATAGCGAATACCTTTCACATTATTTGCTAAATTATAACCTTGCAAAACAGCGCCATTACTTGGTTTTACCCAGCGTAAAGTTGAACTTTTCGAGCTCGCAACAGGTGCGGTCGGTACTTTAGCAGGAGTTGTTGTGGTTGTGGTGGTCGTATTTTGACTCGGGAGACCAACATTTTGACGTTGAATTGGAGCGGTTTGTGTAATAGGTTGCGTCGTGGTTGTACGTGGGCTACCCGAACCTTTTAAACGTAATGACTGCCCCACATAAATACGATACGGCGCAGCAATATCATTCATGTCTGCAACAGAGGTATAACTCAGCCCATAACGAGTTGCAATACCGCTCAGCGTGTCGCCTGAACGAACTGTATAATAGTCTGGTGCTTTCGCAAAACGTGTTGCATTGTTAACCTGTGGTTTAGAAGCACAACCACTCAAAATAACAGTTGAAACTACAGCTGTGGATAACACGACAGTTTTCAACAGTGCTGTAGGAATTGCAATAAAACGAATTTGAGACAACACAGACATTTATCTTACTCTCTAAAAATACAAAAAATAATCAGTTTAATTTGCGCTAAGATTAGCAAAAAAGTATGTGAAAATAGTATCTCTGCGCGTATTTTCACAAAGTTATAACAAACAGCTGAATACACTCCCTGTATTGCTCAGCTGTAGTGCCTTTTAAGCACTTATTTGCCCTTGTAATGCATGCAAAACTTCATAGTTGGTTGCATCCATCTGAATAGGCGTAATACTGACAAAACCATTCGCCACGGCGAAAAAGTCTGACTCTACCTCATCATAGCCTCTTTTCGGTTCTGCCACAGCTTCACCTGCAAGCCCAATCCAGTACACTTGACGACCACGTGGGTCAACATGACTGGTAATCGGCTTAGACTGACGACGACGTCCTTGATAAGTAATTTTAGCGCCCTGTAACTCAGCCACATCTGGAATATTAATATTTAAAATATGGCGTGGTGGCAGTGCTGGCAAACCTTGTTTCACAAAGTCATGCACCCACTGTGCAGCATGATGATAATCTTCTGGGCGGTTATACGATCGCACTTCAGGGCCCGCAAGTGATACCGCAATGGCTGGCTGTTTCATTAGACGCCCTTCAAAGGCTGCTCCAACTGTACCCGAGTAGAGTACATCATCACCCAAGTTTGCCCCGCTATTGATACCACTCACAACCAGATCAAACTCAAAGTCAAATAAGCCATTCATGGACAAATAGACACAGTCCGCGGGTGTTCCATTGACTGCCCACATGTCGGGTGCAATTTCGATTGGGCGTAAGGGGCGATCTAAAGTTAAAGCACTGGAAAAACCACTGCGTTCACTTTCAGGTGCTACAATCACCACGCGACCTAATCGACGTAAAGCATGTGCGAGCGCTTGAATACCTGGTGCAAAAACACCATCGTCATTAGCTATTAAAATATTCACTGATGGATCTTCTTAAATCTATATTAATTTAGAAAATATATATAAATCTTTATTTAACTTTAAATTTAATCTATTTTAGTCTGTATTAGTTCGCACTAATCTGTCAAAAAAAACGGGGACTTTTGCGGGTAACTTAATGCTATCAGATACTAAAATAAAATCACTAAAGTCTAAAGAAAAAGTATATAGAGTGCTTGATGCAGAAAGGTTATACATTGAAGTTAGACCCACTGGCAAGAAAATCTGGCGATTCAAATATACATTAAAAGGAAGGAACGGTAAGTTTTGGTGAATATCCTATTGTTTCACTTGCAGAGGCCCGTGAAAAGAAAGATGAATCTAGGGCCTTGTTAAAAGACGATATAAACCCTGTTGATGAAAAAAGAAAAAGAAGGCAGAATCTGTTACGGCCTCATCCAATACTTTTACTGCTAACTGCATTCGCTAGTTCACTATCTACTGTATCACAGCTTATCTCTAAAACATTACTTATTTCACCTCCAACTTTACTCATGTTAATTCATCTATATTTATAAAAAATAAAAAAAACTATTTTAAAAACCTAACCAAGCCTAAAACCATTAAAAAACATTCATATTATTTTCATTAAGATAAATCATATATATACCTCCTTTCAAAAAACCAATAACCAACTTTTACATATTCAATCTTATAACAAGAAATATTGACATCCATTTTTCTTTCAAAAGAAAATTGTTTAGCGTAATATGGAAAACCACTAATACTTATATCCATGGTACTATAAACTTTACCATCAATATTCACATCATATAATAAAAAATCACTACTATTTCTATGACGATATTTTTTCTCTAAGAACAAGCACCCCCTAATAATATTTTTATCATCTAGCGCCAACTGTCTTGCTCTTTTTTCAAAAAAATAATCACTAATAAAAGGTTGAATAATAACCATTATTAAAATTGGATATATTATAAATTTCACATTGCCTTCCCCATCACAACACATTTATAAAATCAAATATAGACAAATTATTTAAATATTTAATTAAAAACTTAGAAGAACTCACATCTTATTAAACGTTCTATTTCTACACGGCTTTGTTGTACAAACCTATTTTTGACAGTTTATTCAGAAATATAATTTTCAAATGAAGAAACCTATAACTAAATTTTATCGCTCAACGAATTGATCCTCTTATAATCAATCCTTAATCAATCGAGTAAATATATTAATTTGGTTTAATCCTACCACTCAATGGCAGAATGCCATTTGCAACATTACTCCATGAAAAACGTATTTGGGCTGAAAAGAATTTAGCTCAAATTTAACCTAACAGTCTTAAGCAAATATCTGTAACTATCAGCTCAGGTTTGAGCTAGTATACACTATTATAAAAACACGCTTTAAGTATGAGTATATTGAGCCAAGTTATTCGCGTTTTTTACTCATTTCGGATAACAAATCCAGTTGTATTTCTTGTATTTGGGCTAACCTATTCCACTGATGCATCAACAGATGATCTAGTTTTTCATTTAAGTGTTGAATTTCTAACTCTGCCTTTAAATTAATTTTATAATCGTTTTGCGAACGCAATCTGTCTTTGGCTTCCTGTCTGTTTTGGCTCATCATAATCACAGGAGCTTGAATCGCTGCAATACAGGATAAAATTAAATTTAATAAAATAAAGGGATACGGATCGGCAGGGTGCGTAACCATGACCACTGTATTGACAATAATCCAAATGGCTAGGAAAGTCGCAAAGCACATGAGAAAAGCCCAACTACCGCCAAAGGTCGCAATTTTATCTGCCAGCCTTTCCCCTAAAGTCCAATTTTGATCGAACTGATTTTCAACATTTTTGGTGATCACTTCATGTTGTTGCAAACTTTTAATCACCTCATATTCAAGATCAGTCACTTCCCCCTTTTCAGACTTTAACAGTGAATGAACATACTGAATTCGATATTTGGTTAAGTCTGCTTGGCATATATAACTTTGAGGCGACCATTCTGGAAAATCATGTGAAATTTCTTCGGTAATAGATTTTCGTATTGCCCCCATAGGAATGAGATTTTTAATGAGGAATTTCTGCCCACAGATTAAACATTCATGACTTTGATTTTTTTCGCTCATGCTCGTTCTCTTTTATAATCATTATTGGTTTTGGGGAGATAAACATCATCGAACAAATTTTAAACCAATGTCAAATTTTCAGCACCTCTAAGATTAGCTCCTCATTAAGTTTTTTCTAGACAGTAGCCATGAATAAAAAAATGCCACAGATATAATCATGATTCTGTGTCTTAAATAAGGCTAAACAAGTTCATATCATCAGGCTAAAAATTAAAAAATCCAGCTTTAGAGCAAGGAGACAATCAATGCCTAACTCCGCAAGACCTATACACTTGGGTCTACTTTTTCATGCCATATTGCTCACAGGTATCACCGCTAACGTAGATGCGAATACACCACCTGTAATGTTGACTTCTCCTAAAGATTTTATATACCCAGATGTAGATCATGATCTAAGTGAAAGTCTTTATCCAAATGAGGCCGCCACTGCTAAAGAAATCGCGAACATCATTGAAATGACGATCCGAAAACAATATTCCACAGATATCGCGCTACGTGATGCGCACCCTAAAGCACATGGTTGCGTACGTGCAGAATTTAAGATAAACGAAACATTGCCTCAAAACATGGCTTATGGTGTTTTTATTCCGGGAAAAACTTATCAAGCATGGATTCGTTTTTCGAATGGATCGAGTAATGCAAAACAGGCGGATATAAAAAAAGATGCACGCGGCATGGCGATCAAACTTTTAGCCGTGCCAGAGAAAAACCTTTTAGATGAACCTGCGGCTACGCAAGACTTCATTATGATCAATCACCCTGTATTCTTTGTAAATGACCCCGCTCGTTATCTATCATTTATACAAGATATCAATAGCGATCGATTTCTAAAAAAACTGCATGTCCCTTTTGCATTAGGAGCCAAAGGAACTTGGATTGCCTTGAACACTAGAAATAAAATTTCAAATCCACTGCAAACCAGATACTGGTCTATGGTGCCCTATCAGTTAGGAGTCGGCGATCATCGTCAAGCGGTAAAGTACTCTGCTCGTGCATGTTCAGCCGTTGTTAGCCCGATTCCAGCTACTCCTCAAAAGGACTTTTTAAGAGCGGCACTTCGAACGACGTTACAAGATCGTGATGCCTGCATGGAATTTCTAGTACAACCTCGGACATCCAGCTCAATGTCTGTTGAAGACTCGATGACGGAATGGAAAGAAGACCAAGCTCCTTTCTATAAGGTGGCTACAATTCGTATTCCTCAGCAAGTTTTTGATACCCCTGAGCAAAATAAGTTTTGTGAAAATCTATCCTTTACACCATGGCATGCATTAGCTGAACATAAACCACTGGGTGCGATAAACCGAATGCGCAAAGTCATATATGACCAGATTAGTCGCGTCAGACATGAGATGAATTCTGCTAAAAAAACAACGCTAACAATGTCGGAGATCAATAAGGAGTCCTATGGTTAAACTCAATGGCCTATTAATCTGTGTGTCTAAAGAAGAAGTCTGTATGGTGATAGAACTCCTTCCAGCACATATTGAATTAACTCATCAAGAAGACGGTTGTATTTCTTTTGAGGTCAAGCAAAGCATCAACCCTTTTATCTGGGAGGTGCAAGAAGTGTTTGATAGCATGAAAAGTTTTAAGCATCACCAAAGTAGAACGGCCTCGTCCATTTGGGGAGTGAAAACGCAAAACATTAAACGGCAGTACAAAATATCTGAGGGTGAATAAGGTTTAAGTTTCTAGCTATAAAATGACACTTCAATGACCAGAACTTGAAATAGCCCTCAAATGAAAGCTATCTCTATTCAGACCTTAAAATTTAAAATGTTCTGTACTAAAAAACACAATGAAGAATAGCGATTTTTGTATTGATCATCATGAATTGAGCAGATGTTCAACCTGATATCTTATTTAGTGAGCGGTCGCTGCTGCTTTGGTTTTAAAAGCCACCAAACAAAAGACGATAAAAGCACATAGAACAAAGGATGCGCCAAATCGACTCAGATCCAACCCTCCGTGACTAATGGGCTTATCTAGGAAATCCCCCAGTACGGCACCTAATGGTCGCGTGAGTACAAATGCAGCCCAAAATAAGAAAGTTCTAGAGATTTTGGTCCACATATAAAGCATCGTCAGCAATAAAAGTAAACCGCCAAAGATAAGTGCGGCACTTGTATAGCCCAAACCTTGCGTATCTGCTGTCCAATCCCCTAGCGCTGTGCCCAATGTTTGGGAAAACATGATAGTCAGCCAATAAAACGCTTCACTTTTAGAAGATTGAATACTTTGTACCGCAATTGACCCGCTGCTGTAGTACCATGCCAATAAAGATAAAATAAGTAAACCAAATAAGATTAGACTGCCACCTAAATAGCCCAGTCCTAAGGTACGATCAACATAGTCCGCTATAGTTGTCCCTAGAGTTGTTGTTGCAATAATTGTAGACCAATAAAAAAATGCATTATATTTTTTGGCCTTAATCTGTGCTGCAACGAATATTGCAAAAATAACGGCGAAGATACCCGTACTTACGATATATCCCAGATTAAGCGACATGGATAAGGCATCCCCCGCTGTTTCACCCAGTGTTGTTGCCGCAATTTTAATGATCCAAAACAACAAAGTGACTTCAGGCACCTTGCTCAGCACCTCATGCAATGTTTTTTCTTCAGTCATGATACGCACCCAAACCTTATTCTTTTGTCTATGCTGAATAATAGTGCTCACAACTGAAATCAATCTTAAATTTCAAAGACCTCGCCCATAGAGGCTGTTTATGGCTTTCAACAGCACAACATCTATAGACTTTTCATTCGCTTTCTAAATTGACTTAAAAGCAAGCTGAGCTGTGTTAAACACCTAAGCTCATGTTGCCGCTCGCTACCCGTAAAGACAGCTGTAAAATAAGCCATGACAAATGTTCTATTCGCATCAATTTATTTGCGATATTTTTGAATTCACCTGATTGACCCGTCTATAAGTAAAGGGTTTAGCTTAATGGAACAATGAACGAATGATGGAAACTATGCTTACTGTATCTCGCTTAGCGAAAAAACTCGGTTTATCCAGAACGACTATTCTCTATTATGAGAAACAGGGTTTATTAAAACCAAGCTTAATCACTGAAAATGGATACCGGTGGTACGGTGAAAGTGAAATTGAGCGTCTTAAAAGCATCATCTCTTACCGTTCTTACGGACTATCCATTTCAGATATTCGTTTGCTTTTAGAACCACTTAGCATATCCCAAGGGCAGATCTTGGAAAATCATTTTCGTGCATTGGAACAAGAGATCAATAACTTAAGAGCTCATCAAAAAGCCATCATTGAGTTATTGAAAAAGTCCATTTTATTAAAGGAAAAGTTCGTGAATAAAGCTAAATGGGTAGAGATTATGATCGCAGCAGGTTTATCAAAAGAAGATATGATGAAGTGGCATCAAAAATTTGAAGAGATGGAACCTGAGGAGCATCAAAAATTCTTAGAGTCACTCGACATTACACAAGATGAGATTACGGCTATTCGAAGCTTATAGTGCTTTTTAGCTCTCCAATCTTGAACATGGTGACTATCAAACTCAAGACTCAGTAGCTCTCATCTAAGGGCTATTGAGTTCACTGCTTACCTATCGTAAGTATTTTTTATCCCTAAATATGATTCCTGCACCAACAAGCAGCTCATCCTAAAGACCGCCAAAACTGAAGATTAGAAGTCGTTAGGATGATCATTGGCGATTAAAAGGTCCAAAACAAAAAACTTTATTAAAAAATGACTGGTCAGAACTTTTCATTGAATTCTAATTGAAAATATATATATTGAGTCTCCGCATCCACCATAAATATGTGATTTTAAAAATGATTAAAAGCTTAACATTACGTAATTTCTTCGGATTAGGCATGGCTATCATGATTTCTCAATCTGCTTTTGCACTAGAGGGATTAAGCACGGAAGAAGCCAACACCATCGTAAAAGAAGATATTGCAGCAGCGCAAGTCATGACCGAATTTTGCCCTGCTTTGGTGGGTCAAGGCCCTAAAATTGAAAGCAATATTCAAACTTTAATTCAAACCTATTTACAAGACTACTCAGATAAGTCGATGACCTATGCAAAATTACAGTCAGACAGCGAATATCAGTCGATTCTGAAAGAAGCTCGTACAGATGCAAAGGGTACTGACAAAGCAGAACAAAAGTCAGTATGTGATGACGTTGTAAACTTTGAAGGTTAATTCAAGTTCTACATCTATATCGCAAAGAAAGGATGAATAATGGGGTTATTCATCCTTTTTTATTGGACTGAAAAATGTAAAAACGATGAAGCGACTTCAACAGCTTCTATACATTTTTTCGCTTACATTTACTTAAAATTTGTTTAAGCTCATCCTATTATGGCAACAACATGTATGCACTTAGGGTTTAGAATGAATTTGAATGTAATGAAAAAAGTGATTTTGGCAGTTTGTGGTTCTTCTTTGATTGCCATTGGTTCGGCTCATGCAGCCAATAAAGACGAAAATATTGAAGTGACTCCACTGCAACAAGTGACGCAGCAAGAGTTGGCTGCAATTTATGTCCTATCAGAAGTTTGTCCAAGTCTCGTTTCAGACCAGAGTCAGTTTGAAAATGGCTACAACGCTTTGGCTAAAGAGTATCTACCGCAACAGAAAAATCCGACTGAATACCTTAAAAGCCTTAGCAAAGAGAAAAAATTCAAGCCTATTTTAGCCGAAGCTCAATCCGATGCGAAAAAAGCAGGCAAAGCAAAAAACCAAGAAATTTGTAAAGAATTGAGCACTTACAGCAAATAATACCAATTGGTTACAATATCTTTGAAATAAGCCGATTTCTACCGTAGAAGTCGGCAGAACTTTGTCCTAAAATGCAAAGCTCTCGTGCTTATACTAAAGAAATCGGAACCCCTTAGAATGATTCAAAAAAGCGCCCTTGCTGCGGCATTACTCGTACCAAGCATTTCATTTGCAGCAACTGTCTTATCCTCACCACCAGAACTAAATAATAAATCATATGTGCTGATGGATTATGAGACTGGGCAAATCCTCGCATCTAAAAATGAAAATGAAAAATTAGCACCAGCGTCAATGACAAAAATGATGACGAGTTTCATTATTGAGCAAAAGTTGTTGGCGGGCGAACTCACCGAAGATGAAAAAGTTCGGATGAACGAGTCTGCTTGGTGTCGTGGTAGTAGTTCGGAATCATGTATGTATGTGCCATTAAATGGTACTGCGACTACATTAGAGATGTTACGCGGCATTATCATTCAATCGGGTAATGATGCATCTAAAGCTATGGCTGAGCACATTGCTGGGAACGAAGGCACTTTCGTTCACATGATGAACACTGAAGCAAAACGTATCGGCATGACTAATACCAGCTTCATGAACTCAACAGGCATGCCTGCTGAAGGTCACTACTCGACCGCTAAAGACATGGCAACGCTTGCACAGCACATCATTCACGACAGTTCAAAATATTATCCGATTTATTCTGAAAAAGAATTTACCTTTAACGGTATCAAACAAGGCAACCGTAATGCCCTGCTTTATACTGACCCAAGTGTCGATGGTTTAAAAACTGGTCATACTGACGAAGCGGGTTATTGCTTAACAACTTCGGCTAAACGTGGCCCAATGCGTTTGATTTCTGTGATTTTTGGTGCGCCAAGCATGCAAGAACGCGCAACGCAAACACGTGAAATTTTAGCGTGGGGTTATGCAAACTTTGAAACCAAAAATGTTCAAGCTGCGAACCAAGTTTTAGCAAAATCAAAAGTATGGTTTGGTAAAGAAAATGACGTACAAATTGGTTTAGCTGAAACCTTCAACGTAACGATGCCGAAAGGCCAGGCCAACGCAATCAAAACACAACTGGTGGTTCAACCAAAACTGACTGCACCGTTGAAAAAAGGACAAGTGGTTGGTAAATATGTAGCAAGCCTTGATGGTAAAGTGATTGCTGAAAAACCACTTGTGGCGCTAAAAGATGTTGAAGAAGCAGGTTTGTTTGCACGTATGCTTGACCACATCAAACAATTCTTCTCAAACTTATTCTAAGCAGCAACATTTAGACTTAAGTTAAAGCATCCACACCTCGGTCTGGGTGCTTTTTTATTTTATAATGGACACCTACATAAAAGCAGAACACCAACATGGCTAAAAATATTCGCCCTTATTTGAACAGCACGCCACAGCTTGGCAACAACTGCTATATCGATGAAATGTCGGTAGTGATTGGTGATGTCATCTTGGCTGAAAATGTTTCTGTATGGCCTTTTGCCGTAATTCGGGGTGATGTAAACCATATTCGGATTGGTAAAAACTCGAATGTACAAGACCATGCAATGCTGCATGTTAGTCATAAAAAAGCGGAAAAACCAAATGGCTCGCCTTTAATCATTGGTGAAGATGTCACCATTGGTCACCATGTCACCTTACATGGCTGTACCATCGGCAACCGTGTTTTGATTGGTATCAATAGCATTGTTTTGGACGATGTCATCATTCCTGACGATGTTATGATTGGTGCAGGAACACTGGTTCCCCCAGGTAAAGTGCTTGAAAGTGGCTATTTATATGTCGGTAGTCCTGCCAAAAAAGTTCGCCCTCTGACAGAAACAGAATTAGCATTCTTACCATATTCAGCACAAAACTATGTCAAAGTATCGGGACATTATTTAGAGCCATGATCATTGGGAGCATTTTGCTCCCCTTTTCATATCAGATCAAATAACAAGCATCACCTTCAAAAATGCTGAATCTGCGGATTAATACTTCTCAAACTCAGTCACTAAAAAATCAATTAGCGCTTTTACCGATGGTAATAAACCACGTCGAGAGGTATAAGCCAGATGAATCAGTTCGGGTTTTGGCTCCCAGTTTGGAATCACTTTGACCAAACGGCCTTCTTTTAAATCATTATGAATAATCAGCTCTGGTAACTTGGCAATCCACGCCCACCACAATACCTGTATAGCCTAGCGGATGAAGAAGATACCAAAAGCGTGGAACTAAGCTACTAATTTTATATCCATAACATAGCCACCACCGCCTAAATTTTGTAGAATACTCTTTTTACCCCATGGTGCTTTTACATGACCGCTTGGACAGCTCACGTCACCGTCGCAACTGTTGTTGAAAAAGACGGAAAATTTCTATTTGTAGAAGAGCATACTGCGGGTGTGACACACACTGTATTTAATCAGCCTGCAGGCCATGTTGAATCAGGTGAAACACTCATCGAAGCTGCCATTCGTGAAACTATGGAGGAAACTGGACATGAAGTGTCTATAGATGTGTTATTGGGCATTTATACTTATACACCACCCATGTTTCCAGATCGCACGTATTATCGTTTCTGCTTTTTAGCGCACTCACTCCATCACCATCCAACGGCCGAACTCGATACAGGTATCGTGGGTGCAGTATGGATGACTTTGGATGAACTACTGGAAACGGCCCGTGCACGTAGTCCATTGGTGATTAAAGCGGTTCAAGACGCACTTGCGGGTCAAAAATATCCTTTATCGCTCGTTTATGAGCACCAAAATTCTCCCCTTATTTCAAGTTTGGATGCCTAGTCCTATGCAACAACGTGTCATCGTCGGTATGTCGGGTGGTGTAGATTCATCTGTTTCTGCTGCTCTTCTTCTTCAACAAGGTTATCAAGTTGAAGGTCTTTTCATGAAGAACTGGGAAGAAGACGACGGCACGGAATACTGCACGGCGATGGAAGACTTAGCCGATGCTCAAGCAGTCTGTGACAAACTAGGGATTAAACTACACACCGCCAACTTTGCTATGGAATATTGGGATCGTGTATTTGAGCATTTCTTAGCGGAATATGCTGCAGGCCGTACTCCAAACCCAGATATTTTATGTAATAAAGAAATCAAATTCCGTGCGTTCTTAGATCATGCTATGCAACTGGGCGCAGATTTCATTGCGACTGGTCACTATGCACGTCGCGGTGAAACTATGACCAACTCTAAAGGTGAAGAATATGCACCTTTACTGCGTGGTTTAGATAAAAACAAAGACCAGACCTATTTCTTACACGCTGTACATGGCCGTGAAATTAATAAGACGTTGTTCCCTGTAGGGGAAATTGAAAAGCCTGAAGTACGTAAGATTGCGGAACAATATGACTTAGTCACAGCGAAGAAAAAAGACTCAACGGGCATCTGTTTTATTGGTGAACGTCGTTTTAATGACTTCTTAAAACAATACTTGCCTGCACAAGCTGGAAAAATCGTCTTAGATGATGGCAAAGAGGTTGGTGAACATCACGGCTTAATGTACTATACGCTCGGTCAACGCGGTGGTATTGGTATTGGTGGTTTGAAAGGTGTGGCTGAAGGCGCATGGTTCGTTCTACATAAAGATATTGAAAACAACCGTTTGGTGATTGGTCAAGGCCATGAACATCCACTGATGCAAAGTACTGCGCTTTGGAGTGAAACGATTGACTGGGTCGCAGGTGAAATGCAGATTCCTGAAACAGGTTTCCGTTGTACCTCTCGGACGCGCTATCGCCAAGATGACCAAGATTGTGTGATCTTTAATGATCCTACTACCCCAGGTGGCGTACGTGTTGAGTTCGATGAACCCCAACGTGCCGTGACTCCGGGTCAGAGTGTCGTATTCTACTCAGGTGAAGTTTGTTTAGGCGGCGGCGTGATTCATCATACCAATGCTCCTAAACCTGATTTTATTTAAAGGATTTTAAGACATGGCTGAGTTACCGTTTCAACAGCCTCAAACTTTGAACGAACGCCAAAACCGAGCTTTGGCGTTGGCGGCTGTTTTTCAGTCCGCGCAACTGACGCATATGACCGCCTTGAGCGGTCAACAAAGTATTGGGGAAAGCGGTAACTTCTATTTAGAGCAGTTGATTAAAGCCAGTTTAAATATCCGACCAAAGGGCAACCAAAGCGGACAAACTTTAGACTTCTTTCATCAGCTGGCGGACATCTCCTTAGGACTAAAAACCTTAGAAAGTAGCATTACCCAACCCTTTAATACCTCACCCAAAACTCGAATTCCCAAATTATCCACTGCTAAACTTCCCATGACCTATGCCATGGCGCTCTTACAACTCGAAAAGAAAGTATATAGCAACCCCAAATTCGTTGAAATTATTGAACAATCCCAACAAAAAATCTTAAGACAGCTTTCTTTTTTCGATAATAACTATTTACACCCAAGTATCATTGCCAACCTCGCGCAAACCTACGTCGACACCGCAGGACAAATTAACCCACGCATTATGGTGCGGGGCAATGCAGAAGCATTTAAAGATTCATCGCATACCAACCGCATTCGGGCTTCTCTCTTCACTGGCTTACAAATGGCACATTTATGGCGTCAGCTCGGTGGAAGTTCATGGGGCATGGTGTTTAGCAAACGCAAGTTGCTTAAAGATATTCAAGATCTCGCTCGTTTACAGTATCAGGTGATTTAACACATGATCGACGGGCTTTTTAGTTTTACGTTTAATTCCAAAGTTTAAGGAATCGCTATGAACGCTTTAACCGCACTTTCTCCATTAGATGGACGCTACGCTAGCAAATGTGATGCGCTTCGTCCTTTCCTCTCTGAGTTTGGTTTAATCCATGCTCGTGTGACTGTTGAAGTGCGTTGGTTACAAGCGCTTGCAAACCGTCCAGAAATCACTGAAGTACCTGCTTTCAGTGCTGCGACCAATGCTGCACTTGATGCAATTGTTGCTGACTTCTCTGAGAACGACGCCAACCGTATTAAAGACATCGAACGTACCACGAACCATGACGTTAAAGCGGTTGAGTACTTCCTGAAAGAAAAAATTGAAGGCATCGAAGAGCTTAAAAATGCGGGTGAATTCATTCACTTTGCATGTACGTCTGAAGACATCAACAACTTGTCTCATGCATTAATGCTGAAAAGTGGTCGTGATGTATTGATTGCATCTATGCAGCAAATCATTGACTCAATCGTGGCATTGTCTGAAAAGCATGCTGACCAACCAATGTTGTCTCGTACACATGGTCAGACGGCAAGCCCAACCACTTTGGGTAAAGAAATGGCAAACGTAGCTTATCGTCTTGCGCGCCAAATCAAACAATTCAAACAAGTTGAGCTTTTAGGCAAAATTAATGGTGCGGTAGGTAACTATAACGCTCACCTTTCTGCTTACCCAGACATCAACTGGCCTGCACACTCACAAGCATTCGTTGAGTCTTTAGGTTTGAGCTTTAACCCGTACACCACTCAAATTGAGCCGCATGACTACATGGCGGAACTATTTGATGCTTTACGTCGTTTCAATACGATTTTGATCGACTTTAACCGTGACGTTTGGGGTTATATCTCGCTTGGTTTCTTCAAGCAAAAACTCAAAGATGGTGAAGTGGGTTCTTCAACGATGCCACACAAAGTAAACCCTATTGACTTTGAAAACTCAGAAGGTAACTTAGGCTTAGCCAATGCAGTACTTGCGCACCTTGGCGAAAAACTTCCAATTTCTCGCTGGCAGCGTGACTTAACGGACTCAACTGTACTACGTAACATGGGTGTTGGTTTTGCACAAAGCTTGATTGCTTTTGAAGCTTGTTCAAAAGGCATTGGTAAACTTGAACTCAATGCTGCACGTATTGATGAAGACTTGGACAATGCACAAGAAGTTCTAGCTGAACCAATTCAAACCGTCATGCGTCGTTACAACGTTGAAAAACCATACGAAAAACTAAAAGCATTAACTCGTGGTCAAGCCATGACACGTGACATGATGGTTGACTTCGTCAATGGTAATGAACTTGAAGCTGTCCCTGCTGCTGACCGCGCACGTTTAGCGGAAATGACGCCTGCAACCTATACAGGTAACGCAGCTGAACAAGCGAAACAAGTTGCTGACTTAATTTCTAAAATCTAATTTTTAGAAATTGAAAAAAGCGGAGCTTCGGCTTCGCTTTTTTATCTATAATGCAAACAAGAATCTCCTATACGCATAATTGAAAAACCAATAAAAATGATGACAATCCTGAAAAGTACAACACCGAAAGCTCACATTGACTATCAACTGAAAAAGCCGCATTGGATTGCTCTCACTGTACTTGCTGTCGCCATTGCTTTCGCATCGATCCATCCCCTTGAAGTCAGCTCTTATATTTTGCATCAGGTCGGAACCGTATTCATGTTGGTGACGCTGATCATTTGTCTTTATAAATTGGGGCTCAGCTTGATCAGCTTTATGCTTTATATCGGTTTTTTGCTGATTCATATACTCGGTGCGCATTATCTATATTCTTATGTGCCCTATAATGAATGGTCAATCCAATATTTAAACCTAGACCTCAACCAGAGTTTAGGTTGGACACGGAATATGTATGATCGCTTTGTACATTTAGCGTACGGTCTGCTGCTCTACCCGTTCTTTTATCGTCTGTTTCAAGTGTGGCTGCCTCAACTTTCTAAACTCACCCTATTCTTGCTGGTCATTCAATTTGTGATGGCAAGTAGCCTCATTTACGAATGGATTGAATGGTTTATTGCGATGGGCTTATCGCCTGAAGATGCTGAAAATTACAATGGGCAACAAGGTGATATTTGGGACGCACACCAAGACATGCTTTTAGCCACAGTTGGTGCAATCATCACAGGCATAGCCTGTCTATTGAAAAAGTAGTCCTTTGTTTGCTGCCATCCCTATAACACAACAAATCACGACTATTACAGGACTCATTTAAGCATAAGTAACTTGTACATCAGCTTTAAAAACACAATAAAAAAACACCACGTCAGGCGTGGTGTTTTTAACTCACTTAGTCTTTCGCAGACTCATCTGTTGGCACTTCAGTAATTCGGCCACCGCGAGCAAGGAATGCCGCAACTTCGTCTTCAAGTGCTTGGCGTTGTTTTAATTTTGCAGTCACCGTCAGTGTTTCAGCTTCGGCAACATCACCATCACTTGCAGCATTATCAGAAGAATCTGATGCGCCTTTTTCCGCTGCTTGAGCTTCGTCTTCGTCGACTGCTGAGTCTTCTACATCATCATAATCATTTGAATCAGTCATCTTAATCTCCCCACAAATGACATTTTAGGTTCCCATGAATTACTGGTTTCCAATTATGTTGAAATTTAACAAGCTCTCAGCCTTTCGCATAGTCTTATTCAACGGAAAATCGTATCTTTTTTAATCAAAATCGTAATCTTATTTTACGACTGGCTAAAAATTAACATTTCCTTTCTTAGACAGCATAACGCGTCTCTTTGAGTAAGCCTAAACCATTGGCCTGTGCCATAAAAGCATCTTTTAATACAGGCAGTTTTTCAACTTGTTTCAAACCAAAGTTTCGCACCCACACCACAGGAAAGAGTTGTGTGGTTTCCATCCAACCGATGGCAGACATGCTATGCATCATGGCATCATTTTGTCCTTTACGGCGGTGTTCATAACGTTTCAGTGTTTGCTCATGTGCCCACACGCCACGTGCTAGATCATGTAGTAATACATCACACAGTACAGCCGCATCAAGACAACCAATATTCACACCTTGCCCCGCCAACGGATGAATCACATGGGCTGCATCACCAATTAAAGCCAAGCCTGCTTTAACATATTGTTGTGCAGCACGTGCTTTGAGTGGGAAAGTGGCACGAGGTGTCGCTTCCAACACTTCGCCTAACATGTGATGACTTTCTCGCGTTAATAGCCGGGTAAATTCAGCATCTGAAAGTGCAGCATATTCTTCTGCATAATCATCGGGGAGCGTCCATACGATAGACTGCCAATGCCCTGCTTGCTCTGGTTTTAAACTCGCCATTGGTAAAAAAGCCAAAGGCCCTGTTTCTAAGAAAATCTGACGTGCAACATGTTGATGAGGCTGTGCAGTACGAATGGCACAGCTTAGACCTGCTTGTTTGTAGTCCAGCACATCAATATCGATAAACGCTTGTTCCCGTACAAAAGAGTTTGCACCATCTGCACCAATCACCAGTTTGGTTTTCAACACCGTACCATCTGCCAAATGGATATGCCATAGCCCAATACCTTCTTCGACACGGGCAACTTTAACCTGAGTTCGGTAATCGTTGAGTACAGCAAGCATCTGCTGTTGAATCGCTAAATTAAGCAAACTTGGCTCAACCATAGAACCGAGGGCTTGTTCGCCTTGTGGTTCCTGCGTGGACACATGACCAAAGTTAATTTCACCATAGCCATTTTTATTCCACACCTGCATGCCACTATACGGTATCTGGCGGGCAATCTTGTCCCAAACATCAACGGTTTTAAGTAAGTGTATCGTTGCTTGACTGAGTGCCAAAACACGTGGGTTGGCAACACTTAAGTTTTTTTGTTCATCTAAAATAGGTGCAGCATCCAGTACGGTAGCCTGCACACCGCCTTGCGCCAAAAGCAAAGCGGTCAGCCCACCGACCAAACCACCGCCAATGATCACCACATCTAAAACATCAGTTTGAACATGACTCATGCTTTTAGCCCCATAGCATAGTTGGCAACGAGCGGTTTAATGCCTGGAATCGTATCAAACGCGACCAAACCAGTATTCCGAATAAACTTTAAGATTGGATTGCTGTTGCTAAAACCTCGTACCACCGAATCACAGAACTTAATTACGCGTTGTTGATCGGTCAAACGTGAAACCTCATAGGCTTGCAGCATTGCGGCATCGCCCAAGTCGGTATTTTGCGCAATTTGCTCCGTTAAATAACGTACCAAGACGTGCGCATCTCGCATACACAGGTTAAAACCTTGCCCCGCAACGGGGTGAATGGTATGCGCAGCATTGCCCATTAAGATCACTCGTCCAACGGCCTGCTTTTCTGCTAGTACTTGTGATAATGGAAAGCTAAAACGCTTACCTGTTTTTTGAAACTTTCCTGCACGGTCGCCATAGGTTTCTTGTAATGCATCTAAGAAATGTTGATCATTTTCATCGCCCAACCATTCACCTTCTGTGCCTTTTTTCACAGGCCAAACCACGGAGCGACGGTATTCACCTGGAAGCGGCAACAGTGCCAATGGCCCTAAGCTACTAAAACGCTCAAAACCCACATGGTTGTGCGGTTTTGAAGTTTGCACTGTAGTGACGATAGCGACCTGATCATAATCATGTTCTGAAGCACCTATTCCTAAGGCTTTACGGCAGAATGAATCACGTCCATCTGCTGCAATGACGAGTTTTGCTTGCAGTGACAGTTGTTCTCCTCCACGACTGGCTTCTATGTAGGCCATATCGGCATCTTGGGTCAGTTGGGTGACTTGTACACCATCAATCAGCTCAATGAGTGGCTGTTTTTGAACTTCCGTCAGTAGCACACGACCGAGCCATGCATTTTCGATGACCTGACCGAAACTTTCGACTTTTTCTTGTTCTGCTTTAAGGCGCGCCTTACCAAAGCTACCTTGCTCGGTGATATTTACTTCTAAAATAGGCGTTGCATGTTCTTGTAAAGCGCTCCATAAACCCAGTTCTTGGTAAATTTGAACTGTACGACGAGACAGTGCGCTGTTTCGTGCATCAAAACTAGAATGGTATGGTGCAAGATTTTCATCATCATAATTTGGGTATTTGATCGCCTCTAAAAGCTTCACCGCAATGTTTTGTTTGGCTAACATCAACGCCAGACTCAGTCCGACCATACCACCACCGACTATGATGACTTCTTGTTGCATGCTTCTATCCTTTTTATGGCGTACCTAAAGTAAAAAACTTCAAATACCTATAAGTTTTAATGGTTTTATATTACATCAAAGATTTTCTTTTTTATAATGAAATGGATGTTTTTACGTACTTTCACCCTAAGGCCCTGTTGCCAAAGTTATGCAGATGACAGTTTCTTAAACTTTTATTTCACACAAGAGATGTGATGTGTGGTCAATATTTTAGATGTTTATTTAATGAGAGTTTAGACTGCCAGCCTTTATAAGTTTTCTATATTAATAAGGGCTCATAAATTTAACCATACAACATGAGTTATCAGTCACCTATATTCCAATTTTTATGCAATCCCGCCGCTATATTTTCCGTAGAGCTCTTGCTCACGAAGTACAAAATAAAACTAGTTCTCTTATCTGTATAGTCCTGTAAATAAAGAGCGGCTTTATAGCTATATAGAATATTAAAGCTGTTCTCTTCAGTACGTTTTTTGAATAACGAGATTCATTAGCCTAGAAAAAATTATCCCATCACAGGATGGGGTAATTTTTGGTTTCAATTAAAAAATTTAATAACATCACTATTCTTCAATTAAAATCTAGTCCTATATAAGGCTTACCAACTAATATTCACACGTCGATTTGGTGTTAAGCATGGCACCATTTCCACCTGTGAAGATACTGCACAGCTTTGATATTCTTCAGTTACACCCTTTGCTTCGATACGAATACGCTCAGATGCTATACCTGATCTAACTAAATAATCAGCAACCGTTGAAGCACGTTTTTGTGATAGTTTCTGGTTATAGCCGACATTACCTAAACGGTCAGTAAAACCTGTAATTACCACAGGATTTTGAGATACCGTAGCTTTGATATTTGCAACTATACCATTCAGAATTTGAGGTCCTTCAAGAATGGCTTGCTCTTCAAAACGATCAAAGTTAAAAAGGACATTAGCATTTCGCTGTGAAACTGTCTCATCAACAATTTGGGTCTCAGGAACAGGTACTATATTTCCCGAACGCAACATAAGCTCTTCACAAGCTTCACCTTTCCAGCTTAAACGTTCAGATAAGCCTTTTTTGTCAAAATCGATACGTAATTGGCAGCGCTTATAATCTTGTGTGTTCGGCTTGCGGATATCTAAAACATAATTCCATTTTTTAACAAAGAAAAGCCCTTCACTAAAATGTGGATTTCCTAAAATATGGCGGAATTGATCCTTGGTCAAACCTGTACTTAAACGCGCTACATCTGCATACTCATAACGTTGGACTTGTTCTAAATAACTATTTTCAATTTCTGGAAAGACCACTTCTTGCTGGGTTTGTACTGGTTCAATCTCAGCATAAATTGACATTGCAGTTACAAGCAATCCACCACCGATGATGCTTTTAACAATTTTTTTCATAAATCATTGAATCTCTAAAGTTAAATATATAAGGAAGGCTGAAAATAGCCTTCCTTAGTTTTCATCGATTATGTATTAATCAATTACACCGCTGACGCCGATACGGAAACTCGGATCGCCTTCAGAAGCAGCAGCAATACCACCAGTTAATGACCAACGTCCATTATCAGCAGTTTTTCTTAAAGTCACACCTACCGCATTTTCACCACTATGATGAGCTGCAGCGGCTGCATAAGTCCACTTACCTGCTACATAAGGAGCTGTTTCTAATGCCATAGCAGCAGCAATACCAGCATTTGCACGTTTTTCTACACTATCAATACGTTGATTTGTACTAGTAAATACTTGCTCTAGTTGATCACCTAAATTTGTGATTTTTTGATCAAGTTGATTGTCGCGATTATTCAATGCACTTAAAGCATCGCCCACATTATTATGAGAACCCCCACCGACGTTATAAGTCGGACCGGTATTGGTTTCATAGTTTGCGCCACCACCTAAGTGGTTATAAATATTAGTATTACTTGTATGAAGTTGAGATCCATTAATGGCATCTTTTGAATCTTTACTAATAGACCCATCAGCAACTCCACTCACCTTCTTATTACCAGCATTGATGCCTGTATCTTTATCTATAGAAACATCGCCAACGGTAATTTTATTGGTATTTACAGAGTCGAAGTTGACGTCTTTCTTGGTCGCAACATTATAGTTAGTACTACCATCTTGATTGGTAGACTGGCTGACAATAATGTTGTCGCCTTCTGAAACTGTAGTTTTAGCTTTAGTTACATTGTTATTCACGTTATTAATCGCATCATGTAACTGACCACCGTTCACAGCATCTTTTGAACCTTTAGCTATCGTACCATCTTCGACATTTGTAACTTTCTTGCTTCCAGCATCGATACCATCTTTGGTTACACTTGGACCACCTTTGATGGTTAAGCCATCATTATTGACCGTTGTATCACCAGTTTGAATACTGCCATCTTTACCTAAATTAAGATCTTTAGCTAAATCCATCTTAATTTGATTACCGTTTTTACTCACTTGGATGTTGCCATCAGTGTTTGTAAAATCAACCGTATCACTAGGTTTCACAGCACTTGAATTTTCTCCATTTGCTGTTAAATTCCAACCTTGATTAGCATTGTTTACTTTAGTATTAATTGAATCAATCGCATCATGAATGGTGTTCTTGCCCGTATTACCGACATCAGAAGTCGTTACACTACCATCAGCATTTAGTGATGTATTACCACCAATACTATTTTTAATGCTGTTTGCAGTATTATGAAGCTGGCTGCCATTCACTGCATCTTGTGATGTACTCTTAATATCGCCATTGGCAACATTGGTGATTTTCTTCTTGCCCGCATCAATGCCCTGAGCCGTAATGCTTGGACCGTCTTTAATGCTGAGGCCGGCATTGTTAATGAGCGTATTACCAAGCGTGACTGAGTCGAAATTAACGTCTTTTTTAGTAGCAACTTTGTATTCTTTGCTACCATCTGCATTGGTGACATCTGTAACCGTGATGTTATCACCTTCAACAACGCTAGTTTTAGCCGCCGCTGCAGCTTTATTAACTGAGTCAATCGCATCATGAATGGTGTTCTTGCCCGTATTACCCACATTTGAAGTCGTTACACTACCATCAGCATTTAGTGATGTATTACCACCAATACTGTTTTTAATGCTATTTGCAGTATGGTGAAGCTGGCTACCATTCACTGCATCTTGTGATGTACTCTTAATATCGCCATTGGCAACATTGGTGATTTTCTTCTTGCCTGCATCAATGCCCTGAGCCGTAATGCTTGGACCGTCTTTAATGCTGAGGCCGGCATTGTTAATCAGCGTATCGCCCAGCTTTACAGAATCAAAGCTGACATCTTTCTTCGTTGCAACAGTCAGGTTATTTGCTTCACGCTTAATCTCAATGTTTTCACCATCCAAGAATTGAACAGTATCTGAGGCTTTTACTGCACTTGCAGCATCACCATTCGCCTGGATCTTCCAAGTTTGGTTTTGCAAGTTGGCAATATCACCCGTATTGCTAGTAATTTGCTCACCCTGTTTGGTCACAGTTTGGGTCAAATTAGTCACATTTTGATTGGTGCTGTTTAATTGGCTGCCATTGATAGTGTCTTTCGAAGACGCGCTGATATCACCATCCGCCACATTGGTGATTTTCTTCTTGCCCGCATCAATGCCTTGAGCAGTAATGCTTGGACCGTCTTTGATGCTTAAGCCAGCATTGTTAATGAGCGTATTACCAAGCGTGACTGAGTCGAAATTAACGTCTTTTTTAGTAGCAACTTTGTATTCTTTGCTACCATCTGCATTGGTGACATCTGTAACCGTGATGTTATCACCT